>JAWKUA010000003.1:0-300000 GCA_041398785.1 Planctomycetaceae bacterium
CTTTCAACGTCGGTTTGCCAGTGGGCGAGTCGATGACGCTTTTGGTGATTGATGGGTTTGGCGGTCGTTTCAGCGGGCTGGGGGTCATCGCCAATCGAATTCTGGAAGGAAGAGAGGACGCCTATCACGGATCACTGCTCACTTCCAATCCCGCTGAGCTGGTGATCCGCGTCACTCCCACTTCGGTCAAAGTCACCTGCGATGGGAAGCAGATCGTCAATTGGACCGGCAACGCATCTGAGCTGACAATTCGCCGTCAATTCTGGAACTACCGAGACGACGCCATCTTTCTGGGGAGCTGGAATTCCGAATTCATTCTTCGGTCAGCCACGATACGTTCTCTCTGAAAAAAGCGTGGCAGGTTGACGGGGCAACCGGCAGCAACCGGGGCTGGCTGAGCAATCCGTCGATTATGGCCGTTCGTGACCGCAAGACATCTTTGGAGCCTTTCGGTGTCCTGGAGCCCGCCGCCTGGGTCGGTCGGTACCGGCTGGTAGTGAGTGCGTTCGCGTGACGCCTGTCGGCGGCTGAGAAAGGGCCGTGACCAACGCGACGGCCAAGCGTTTCGCGAATTTCCTGACGGTATGCCCCCAGAGTGCCTGCGGACGTTGCCAGGCGGTCAAGTATCGGTGGGGCGATTTCGGAAATGACGCCTCGCTTGCAAGGATGAAGCTGGTGACCGGTCCAGTCGATGAGTTGCGGGTATTCGGCCAGGGTTGTGGACAGGCCGATTACGGGGCTCAGTCATCCGGTTCCTGTCACCCTGGCGACGAAATGAGACGCCGATTCGACCGGAAAAAGTCCTGAGTTGCGGTCTTGCTGATTCCATCGCGCTGCGAAACGCCTCTTCGGATAAGCTCGACGCGTTGTGCCCACGGACCGGCGGCAGCGCATGAGCCGCGACAGCGAGAACCAGAAGTCCGCCGGAAATACAACGGCAGCCTGTTCTGGAGTCTGCGGCACGCAGATTCGGTGGCTGTCGAAGCCCGGAGACAGACACACTGAGGAGAAATTTGCCTGACTTAGGATGCTTCCCGAAATCTGCAGCACGTCAACCCGAATCAGCTCCCGACATTATGACCACGATCCCTAGTCACCCGTGGTCCGAAACCGGAGTGTACTTCAAAGGATCTCGAGCCGGTCCTACAACTCGTCAGTCTATGATTGCGTCATCATCGCAGGTTCTTCTTCATGTCAAATCCGCCCGATCCGTTTCAGCGCACCGTGAACGCTCGCATCGGCACTGCGCTGTTGACACTGGCGGGTGCGCTGTCTGTGCTGATTTTCCTGGACCGTGCGACGTCCATTGCTGTTCCGTTTCCGGGGATCTGGTATCGCAGTCGCGGGTTGCACCTGGTGCTGTGCATTGGTCTGTATGTGCTGGCGTGGCTGACGCTGAGAAATGCGTCGGATCCGCCGGATGACGAACACGCCGGAACGGTGCCATTGTCGTTTCGTTCGGTTCGGATGTTTACGAAGCACCACTGCGAATTGTGCGACCGCCGACAGAAGTGCTCGCGGCGATTCCGAGATCAACTGCCGGACGTCGAAGTCATTGACATTGAAGGCGACGCGGAACTGCAGCGGAGATTCGGCGAATGGGTTCCCGTCGTTGAAATCGACGGCGAAGTGAGGTTTCGCGGTTCCGTGAATGCAGCCCTGCTGGAACGGATGATCGAAGCAAAACAGAATCAGCTCCGCCGAATGGCGGCAGACAGGGAAACGGCGTGAACACGCTGGGAATCTTCGCGAAGCATCCGGAACGCGGGACGGTCAAGACTCGACTGGCGGCGGCGATTGGGAACAGTTCCGCGGCCGAGTTGTACGCGGCGTTTGTGCGTGATCTGACCAAACGCTGTGGCACGTTGACAGATGTGTTATGTGTGGCGGTAACTCCGGAATCCGAAGCCGCGCGCAACTGGTTTACGCCGCTGCTGAGTACGAACGCCGCGCTGGAGTTTCAGCCCGGCGGAGACCTTGGGGAACGCATCGGCTGGTTCTTCGAAAGCAGGGCAGGGCGGGGCAGCGGACGCAGCGTGCTGATCGGTTCGGACAGCCCTGATCTGCCGGATGAGCTGATTCGTCAGGCGTTCGCTGAGCTCGACACGCATGACGTCGTGCTGGGACCCGCCACCGACGGAGGATTTGTGCTTGTCGGTATGAAGCAGCCGCCGGGGACGCTGTTTGACGGCATTCGCTGGAGTCAGCCGACGACCCTGTTCGACCTGCTTCGGGCAGCGGCGAGACAGCACCTGTCGACGGTCCTGTTGCAGCCGTGGTACGACATCGACACGATCGAGAACCTTGGCACGCTGCGTGCGCTGCAACATGGGGAAGTCGCGGGGAACCTTCAGCCGGCGAAGTGTCCGCGAACGGCTGAAGTGCTGTCGGGGTTGTCGATGTTCTGACGCCCTGAGTGTAGACGTTTATCCGTCGCGTGAAGCAGGCAACCGGCGGATTTGGGGATCGTTTGGGCGTTCGCGGCTCATTACCAGGATTCATCAGGCCCGGTGAGCCGAATTCTCAACGGGCGCAAGCCGAATCCGCCTGAGTCGCGTTTGGCCCGCCCAGCGGATGCTCTATACTTCGCCGCCAGCGGACCCAGCGACATTCGACGGAACCTGACCATGACCAGTGACGAAATCAACCTGACCGGCTCACGCGTGCTGATTGCAGATGACAATGAACAGAATCGCGAACTGCTGGACGCGTACCTGTCGGACGAAGGCTACGAGATCCTGATGGCGAACGATGGTCATCAGACGCTGCAGGCGGTCGAACAGCAGCACCCCGATCTGATTCTGCTGGATATCATGATGCCTCGGATGAGCGGCTATGAGGTCTGCGAGCAGCTTAAGGCCGATGCGGAAACTCGCGACATTCCGGTTCTGATGGTGACAGCGCTGAATGAAATGGGCGACATCGAAAAAGCGGTCGAAGCGGGCTGCGACGACTTCCTGACCAAGCCGGTCAATCAACTGGAACTGAAGACCCGCGTGCGTTCGCTGCTGCGAGTCCGCCATTTGGCCAGCGAACGTGACCGATTGCTGGCTTACCTGCACGAAATGGAACAGCAGGTCCTGCAGGTGCGCGGCGGCTGACGCGAACGTACCGCGTCCGTGCGACGGACGCCGGTTTCCGCCTTTGCATTCAACGGGCAACCAGTCCCGCGGGATGCCCCACTTTCCGCACCGTCTGAACGCAATGTCTGCCGAACCATCGTCCACTGAGTGTGCCGCAGCTGCTTCCGATTCTGTTCGCGTGTTCCTGAAGAAGCGGAAAGCTCAGCCGTTTTTCGGTCGGCATCCGTGGGTGTTCGCCGGAGCAATCGACCGGATCGAAACAGAGGGGCAGGGCACCGACGGAATCCTTCCCGGAACACCAGCGGAACTTTGGTCGCACGAAGGCCGGTTCATCGCTCACGGGCTGGTCAATCCGCACAGCAACATTCGGATGCGGCTGTATTCCTGGGAGCAGGCTCGCCCGATCGGAACGGACCTCTTCCGCGACCGCATCCGGTACGCCGTGGAACTGCGACGCGGATTGTTCGATCTTCGATCCGACTCAACCGGCTGTCGGCTGATCTTCAGCGAGTCCGACCAGCTTTCCGGTCTGACAGTGGACCTGTATTCCGGATTCCTGCTGGTGCAGTTCACCAGCCTTGCGCTGTACGAACATCGTCAGCCGATCCTGGAATCGCTGACGGCCGAGTTGTCACCGCGGGGAATCTGGCTGCGAACGGAGAAGGGCATGAGAGAAGCCGAGCGTCTGGAAGCCGTGGACGGGCTCATCGCCGGCGAAGAACCGCCTCGTCCGCTGTTCATTGAAGAACACGGCGTGCAGTATGGCGTCGACGTGCAGCAGGGCCAGAAGACGGGCAGCTATCTGGATCAGCGGGACAATCGGCTGGCGGCGGCCCGGTACACGAGTGGTCATCGCGTGCTGGATGCGTTTTGCTTTTCCGGCGGATTCGGAATTACGGCCGTGAAGCTTGGCGGTGCGGTTTCGGTCCTGGGATTGGATTCCTCCGAATCCGCGCTGACACTCGCATCGGCGAATGCCGAACTGAACAGCGTCGCCGACCGATGTGAGTTTCGGCGGGGCGACGTTCATGAAGTGCTGGCGGAATTGGCGGAGCAGGGCAGGGTGTTTGACACCGTGATCCTTGACCCGCCGCGCATGGCCCGCACGCGCGGTGGCCTGCCAAGGGCGATCAAGGGGTACCTGCGGCTGAACACCGCGGCGCTGCGCGTCCTGCGGCCGGGCGGAATGCTGGTGACGTGCAGTTGCTCGGGGCTGCTGCCGATGACGGATTTTCAGGAAGTTGTGGGCGAGGTTTCGCGATCCACAGGCCGGACGATTCAGGTCCTGGAAAAGCGAACGCAGCCGGCGGACCATCCCGTCGCGGTGACATGCCCCGAATCCGAATACCTGAAGATGCTGATCTGCCGCGTTGACTGACGGACGGCAGAGCGGACTTCGACACGCTACGGCGATTCCGCCTGTTTCGCGGACCGCGACAGTTTGATCAGGACGTCATCCAGTTCCTTCAGACCTCGTTCCCGGTCGATTTCGTAAAGGCCGCTGCGATAGTGAACGACGCTGCCTTCCGGCGAAACAACCACCCACAACGGCAGATCGCCGTTGTCCTCGCGAGGATCCCCGAGTGCTCGCAGCAGAGAACCGTTGTCGTAGCCGATGGGATAGCTGAGGTTCATGAACTCAATCAGCTTTCGAGCACTTCTGCGACCGGCGGCAACGCTGCTTTGCTGCTGCAAGGCAGGGTTCGTGGAAACGCCGATCACTTCAACCCTGGCCGATTTGCGCCGGCCCGCCAGAAAATCCAGATAGCCGATCTGGCCGTAGGGTTCCGTCAAAGGCTTGTCGGTGTACTTCCAGAAGTGCAGCACAATCGTCTTGCCCTTCATCGACTCGGAAGAAACGGTACCGCCGCTGACCAGGCTGAGTGAAAACTCGGGAGCGGGCTGATTCAGCAACTGCTGTTGTCGCTCGACTGATCGGGCAACGCGCTGCTGCTGGCGGTCGGCGTCACGGTCGATCCGTGCCACCAGCTCCTGCAACGGCGTGTCACCGGCCAGGATCCGAATTTCTTCCAGTGCTTCAGACGCAACTTGCGTCTGTCGCGGAGACAGTTCACCGGACTGCGAATTCGGCTGTCGTCCGATCGCCGCCTGCAGTTCCAGCAGGGCGGAAGCAAGCACGGCTGTTCGTTCCGCCACATCGGATTCCATTGGTTCATCGAGGGTCCGGCTGATCGACAGTTCGAATGGATCTCCCTGTCCCATGAAAACGCGCTGCCGTGCTTCGCGCAGCAGGCCGCTGGCTTCGTCAACCAGAAGCGATTGCCGCCGACCGCGCTGCTCCGTGGCTTCGACTTGCAGACACGGCGCACCGTCGACCGTTTCGCTTCCCGAAACTTCGAACTTCCACCGGTCGGTGACCCACGAAGGATTCGCTTTCGAATCCGCCGGAAGATCCAGCCGCAGCGAAGGCAGCGGCAGGTCGAACGGCGTGCCTTCGTATTCGTAGACCAGACGAGGCGACGGTCGCGAGGAATTGTCATCCAGGCGTCCAAAACTTTCCGGCCACGGACAACCTGCGCGTTCGTCATCAAGGACGCAGAAAAATGCGAGCGGGGAAGTCATCAGCAGCACTTCAAAACGTCGCAGAATCTGAACCTTTCCGTCAGATTCCGGCTTTGCCAGAGAGCCCTGGAAGCGGATCAGCCTGGCGTCGCCGGCGAAGGTTTTCGAGGAGGTCACCAGGCACAGCAGGATCGCTGACACGAAAAGAGGCGCCGAAAAACGTTCCATGAAAGTTCCTGTGTGATGAATCAGGGGAATGCCGGGGGGCAGGAAAAAATCGGCGGCTGTGATTTTTCCGCATAGCGGAATCGGCCGAAAAGGTCGCGTGTTCGTATCGCGGACGAATCGTTGCGAATTCACAACGATTCCAACTATCCCACAAAGATGTCACCCGGACAATGCCCGGTTGCGCCGCGGCAATCGTCGTGCAACCACAGCAGCAACTTCGTCCGGCGAGATTACCCGTCGCAAAATGCGGTACCATCGGACTATACTGGGGCCGGTTCAATAGATCGCCGTCAGACGTTTCGAACAAGAATCAAAGGGTGAGTGTTGTGGCTGAAGGAATTCAGACCGTCGGTGGTTACGAATTGCGTAACTGCGTTGCGACGGGAAGTTCGACGCAGATCTGGGAAGTCAACGAAGTGGGCAGCACGGCTCAACTGGCCATGAAGCTGCTGCTGCCGGACGCTCACAAGGAAGTCGAACAGAAGGCGATTCTGAAGCATGAATTCAAAGTCGGACGTTCGCTGGACCATCCGTCGTTTCTGAAGTTTTACAAGATCGAAGTCAACCGCGATCACGGTTTCTTCGTGATGGATTACTTTCGATCGCCAAGCCTGAAGTCGCAGATCACCAGCAGCCGTGCCAGCGTTCAGTCGTGTTTTAAGAAGCTGTCCGAATCGCTTTGTCTGGCGTACCAGTATCTGCACGATCAGGGCTGGCTGCATCGGGACGTGAAGCCCGACAACATTCTGGTGAACAAGACGGGCGAAGCTCGCGTGATCGACTTTTCGCTTTCCGCGCGGGCGAAAGGCAAGCTGGCGGTCATGTTGTCCGGTAAGCAGAAGGCGATTCAGGGCACGCGGACGTATATCGCTCCGGAGACAATTCTGAAGAAGGCACCCACATTTCTGACGGACCAGTACAGCCTTGGCGTCACGTTCTATGAAGTGCTGACCGGCGTGCCGCCGTTTGCCGGAACGTCTCCCAACGATCTGCTGAAAAAGCACATCGCCGACAAGCCTCAGGAACCGTCGCTGCTGAATCCGAACGTGACACCGGAACTCGACCGGATCATCGTGCAGATGCTGGCCAAGAAACCGGATCAGCGGTTCGGAAGTATGCAGGAAGTGGCTTCGGCCCTTCGCGGCATCAAACCGTTTAAGGAAGATCCCGTCCAGCTGCAGGAACGCCAGCAGCGTGAAGCCAAAGAAAAGCAGGCGGCATCCGTCGACAAGCGACTCGACAGCCGCGCCGATGCCGAACGCGTGGCGATGGGCATCGAGGCACCCATGAAACCGAAGAAACGCGCGCCGACCGCGGCGATGCTGAAGGAAATGAAAAAGCTGGAGGCCGAAAAGCAGAGGCAAGAGCAGAAGAAGGGCCTGGCGGGACAACCGCAACAGCCGATGATGCCCGGCTTCGCTCCGGGCTACATGCCGGGAATGATGCCGATGCAGATGCCATACGGCCAGGCAATGCCGCAGATGCCGTACCCCGGTTCGATGGCACCCGGAATGTACCCGCCAGCGCAGTATCCCGGTCAGCCGATGCCTGGACAGCCGATGCCTGGTCAGATGATGCCTGGTCAGATGATGCCTGGTCAACAAGTGCCCGGTCAGCCAATGCCGGGACAGCAGGTGTCCCCGCAGCACGCACCGGGACAGCATCCGTCCGAACCGCAGTCGGTACCGACACAATCGGGTCCGGCGGCGACTCAGCAGCAGAAGCCCCCGCAGCAGCAGGCACCGCAGATTCGCCTGCCGCTGGACCGACCGGAGGCTCCAAGGCCGGCGCCGGAAGCGGCGCATCTGGAAGAAGCGACCGCTGACGACCTGGCCGCCTTCATGGAAGGCCTGGACGTCGACTGATCGATCCCGCAGGATCGAAGGGATCAACGGTTCCCGAGGATCCCTGTTCCCGGACGCCACCGGTTCATCTACAGTTCCGCGGCGACAGTTCATGACATTGCGGAACGTACCAAAGAACTCACATGGCACCGATGCACCAATTGGCGTTTGAAAAGCCCATCTACGAACTCGAAGACCAGCTCGCGAAACTGGAGTCACAGCCGAATCCCACCGCGGCCGTTCAGGAGAGCATCCGCAGAATGCGCGTGGAACTGACTCAGGTCACGCGCGAGCGCTACGACAACCTGGATCCGTGGGAGGTTGTGCAGGTATCGCGGCACCCGGAACGGCCGCAGACTCCCGATTACATCGAATTGGTCTTTGACGAATTCGTCGAACTGCACGGCGACAAATCCTTCGGTGATGATCGGGCACTGATCACGGGCTTTGCCAAGCTCGACGGGCGAAAGGTCATGCTGGTCGGCCACCAGAAAGGCCGCACGCTGAAGGAACGCAACGAGTGTCTTTACGGCTGTGCTCACCCGGAAGGATATCGCAAGGCGATGTCGAAGATGGAAATGGCATCACGTTACGGCCTGCCGATCATCTGTCTGATCGACACTCCCGGCGCCTTTCCCGGCGTCGAAGCCGAAGAACGCGGGCAGGCCTACAACATCGCCGTGAACCTGCGGGACATGTCGACTCTGGAAGTTCCGATTGTCTGCGTGGTGATCGGCGAAGGCGGTTCCGGCGGAGCTCTTGGCATCGGAATTGGCGATCATGTCGCAGTGCTTCAATTCGCTTATTACTCGGTGATCAGCCCGGAAGGTTGTGCCGGCATCCTGTGGAAGCACAAAAGACATGCTGACAAGGCTGCCAAGGCACTTCGGTTTACCAGCAAAGATCTGCTGACAATGGGCATCGTCGACGAGATCGTTCCGGAACCGCTAGGCGGAGCTCACCGGAATCATCGCCAGATGGCAACGTCGCTGAAAGGCAGTCTGTGCGCCGCACTGCAGCGGTTCGATCGGTTCACGCCGGAGCAGCTTGTGGAACACCGCTACAACCGATTTCGGAATATCGGCGTATTCGAAGAAGGCGCCGTTTAACAAACTCCGTGCCGTTTTTCCGGCACCGCTCGCTGCCGTATGACCGGAGCCGTTGGCAGGGCGGCCGCGACTGGCAGGAGCCGAATTGCCCGGTCGTTGTGGCGCGGATCAAACGGCGCGACACCGCGTTCCGCGATGTGTTGAGCGGGGTTCGGCAGTCAAAGGAGCCGGGGCAATGATTGCCGACCAACCGTACTTATCGAACGCCGCATCAGGACGTCCCGGCGGCATTGTTCAGCGGGCCTGATGAGCGAGCACAGCCGCTTTTTCGAGAACCGCCAACGTCCGATAATGTCCGTTATGTTAGGTTAATGCCGATTTCCAGCGGTTTTCACCGGGCCGTTTTTCCGCTCTCTCACGGTGCCCGGTTGCTGCGGACGGTCGCTTGCCGGATGCTTCCGCCACTCACAGTGACTGCTTCAGACGCTGCTGCAGATCGAAACTCAACTGGCTGAGCGACACCTTCGCCCGGGCAAGCTGTCGCAGAATTCGTTCGTCGATCCGTGTGTTGACACTGGTTCCCGGGTCCGGATCGTTTTGCTGCATCGTCAGGTCCGAATACCAGTCATCGAGCACGGCCTTCTGCACGCTGGCCGGTACGCCGGCCAGATGCTCCTGAGTCTGCCGGACGATTGTCTGGCGGTCGCCGTAGAGGTCGCCGATGCGAGTCAACACGCTGGTGTCGATTCCGCCCTTCGCAGTGCCCTGCCCGCCGACGGCATTCATAAATCCGCCGACAACACTCTGCACTTCATCCGGAAACGAGCGGCTGAGTTCGCTGGCCAGTTGACGCTTCTGTTCCGGCGTCGAGGCGTTCCAGCGATCCTGGATTTGTTGCCCGATTTGCTGCTGCAGCGACTGAGGTACCAGCCGCAATACTTCCTGCAACGTTGGTGCTGATTGCGAACCTGTCCCGCCGGAGGTCCCGCCGCCTGTCAGACCGGAATTGCTGGTCCCGCCGAAGGCACCTCCCAGCAGATCGGGAAAACTGAACTCACCGCTGCCGGCCGGCTCGTTCGAATTTCCGGCCGCCGTGTCCGATTCGGGAACGGCTCCCGTCGGGCCGCCGAAAATCTCCGGGAACGATGTTTCATGACCGAGTTGTTCGTGGATCGGACGCAGTCCTTCCTTGTACTTCGCCAGGCTCTCCTTCAGCAACGGGTGCGAATCGTCCGGGGTCCACGGCTCGATGCTATCCAGAATCAGACACGCGACATAACCAGTCTTTGAGACCAGAATCGTTTCCCGCAGAGATTCGGCCAGAGTGACACCGAAGAAGGTCACAACCAGCGCGATGACAACGCCTTTCAGCAGGCCGAACAGCCCTCCCAGTTGACGGTCGAAGTCTTTCAATTTCGCGGCATCGATCCAGCCATGCAGCACACGCGCGGCTGCGAATGATGCCAGTGAGAACCCGACGTACAGCACAAACATCGCAATCCAGTGTTTCAGCGGCTGCTCGACACCAATCATCGGTTCGATCGTCGGCGACAACTGGTCGGCGAACTTGAAACACAGGACCAGTGCAACGATCCATGCCAGTTGAGACACGAGTCCCCGCGACGCGCCGCTCCACGCGGTGTAGATCAGAATCGCAACAATGACAAAGTCGTACCAGACCATGAATTTCGCTCGCCGGGGATTCGTTCGCGCAACTTCTCCACGAAGGGCAGAGTATAGGCGGACTGCGACAAACGCGAAAAGAGCGTTTCCCGGCGTTGCTGCGGGCGGACATTCTCTCCAGCCCTGCGAGTCGGCGCACTCGGCGGACTTGCGAAAGAAAACCATGCTCAGATCGTCTTCAGGCTGTCCAGCAGCAGCGTGACCGGACCGTCGTTGACGAGTTCCACCTGCATCTGAGCTTGAAAGGTACCTGTTTCCGTGGGAACTCCGTGTCCTCGCAATTCGGCGACGAAACTTCGGTAAAGGCTCTCCGCCTTCCACGGTGCGGCCGCTTCCACGAAGCTCGGACGACGCCCCTTGCGGCAATCGCCGTACAGCGTGAACTGGCTGACCACCAGCGCGGCGCCGCCGACGTCCTTCAGGTCAAGATTCATCTTCTCGTCGGCGTCTTCGAACACCCGCAGCCCGGCGACTTTGCCGGCCATCCAGATCACATCCTGCTGCGTATCCTCAATGCCGATTCCCACCAGAACAAGAAAGCCGCGATCGATGGAGCCCACGACTTCGCCGTCGACGGTGACTGAGGCACGGGAAACTCGCTGAACGACGGCACGCATGATTCAAACCGAAAAGCAACGGACACTTTAACTCGACAAAAGGGCAAGGCAGGGCGGAAGCGTATCCGCCACTTGATCCGGACGGAAGTTCGTGACGTAGTGCGACTCATTCGCAGCCCGTCGCAAACACCGAACACGGTGGACGACTGCCGTAGTGCACATCGTGGATCGAACTCGTCACGTCACCTGCGTGGCGTTTCGAACGGCATGCGGATTCCACGTCACGCTTCAGCGCCAACGCGATCACACGTGAGCCCATCCAGGCGGATCCGCGGTTCGCGATCCAGCAGCAGGTCGGCCAGAATCTGCCCGCTGCCAGGCGACATCTGCAGTCCGGAACGAAAGTGCCCTGCTGCGACAAACATGTTGTCGTACCCCGGAACCTGGCCGAGATACGGAAGTTCGCTCGGAGAACCGGGGCGAAGTCCGGACCACGACCGCACAACCTCCGCGCTGCGAAGATCGGAAACCAGGCTCTCAGCAAACCGCAGCAGACCACTCACCCCTTCGGCCGTATTCCGTTTTACAAATCCAACGTGTTCTTCGGTCGAACCGACAAGAATCAGACCGTCCGGGCGCGGCACCAGATAACGACGGCCCTGTTCGATAACGCAGGTAAACGGCAACCGCTGGACCCGCAACTGAACCATCTGACCTCGCACGGGCTTCACCGGCAGCACGAAGCCGAGCGGTTCCAGCAGATGACGCGTCCAGGCTCCGGCGGTGACGCAGATGCGATCGGCGTGGAACTGATGCTCCGCAGAAGTGGCCTCGGCGCGGCATTCACCAACCGAGCGAAGTCGCAGTCCTTCCGCATGTTCGATGATGTTCACGCCGGCCATGCGGCAGGCGGCTGTCAGAGCCTTCAGGTGTCGCGGGTTTCGTGCTTGTGCGAAGTCCGGCAGCCAGACGCCGCTGTCGAAGTCGTCGTTGAGCCCGACTACGTGAGACCTCATATCGGACTTTGCGATTCGTTCCGCCCGGATGGCTTCCTTCTGCCATGCCGCGAACTGTTGCTCGAACTCACCGCGTTCCGCTTCGTGGCACAGTTCCAAAGCACCACAGACTCGAAAGCCGTTGTCGATGCCCGTGCGTTCGAACAGCAAACGCGACAAGTCTGACCACAGCGTGTGGCTGTAAGAACGCAAACGGGATTCCGGGCTTTCAGCGTTCGCGGGATTTCCCGGCGGCAGCATTCCGGCGCCGGCCCAGGAGGCTTCGCGGCCGACCTGTCGGCGATCAGCGACGATCACGGAGACGCCCTGCTCCGCCAGCCTCAGCGCGGTCGTCAGGCCGATGACACCGCCGCCGACAATCAAGATGTCTGAGGTCGAAGAGTTCACGAATCGATGACTTGCCTTTTGCTGACCACACGCGTTCGCAGGTTCCGGCCATCCGAATCAGCGCTGATCGGCGCGGAATTGTATCGACGACGGATCTGCGAGTCAGGCGGCCCGGAGGAGATCACGCTGCCGCCGTCGATGGGGATCGTCAACTGCGATGCGGTCCGTTTGAAGCGAAGAGAACGCCGTCCGCGGTCAGTCGCGAGGCGCGCCGTCCTCGCCCGATGTTGCCGAAGTGCCGCGTTCGGAACCGCCGGAGCCGGCATCTTCCGCGACGGATGAACGTTCCGTCGCGGCTGTGTCCGGCGCAGCGGCAGCAGCGTCGCCCACTTGTGAGTCAGCAGGAGTCGTGCTGCCGCCAGGCGTTGTCCCCGCAGCGGACGTCTGCGGTACGGAAAGCTGAAACTCTTCGATCAGTTCCTGCCGGCGCTGTGCGACTGCCCGGTCGAATTCGGACAGCACATCCATCGCGCGGTCACGGCTTGTCACCAGTCCGATGATCAGATACTGCGTGATTGCCATCAGATAGCACACCCAGCCGACCATCCATCGTTCCCAGTGACGTCGGTAGTCCCGGTAGTCGGTCGCCATGTCCTGGATTTCTGCAGCATTGTCCGCGAGCAGTGTCGCGGCCATCGCGTTTTGCGGCGCACCGGCGGCTCCGATCGGCTGCACGATCGCCCAGTTCAGCATCGTGGAGTTCTGCGTGACAGTTTCCCGGGCCTGAATCAGGTCCGGAAGTTCGGCTCCCACGATCGCGCACATCATCGCCAGAACGGGAGACAGGCGGTTCAGGTGCTGACAGACCAGCCCTTTCGCGAACTTCCACTTCAGGCGCCAGAACTCCCGAAAGAAGCTTCTGCCGGGTTTGATCTTCGGCGGCCCCGGATGGATCACGGCAAACAATTCCTGGTCCGGCATCGCTTCGATCACGCCGATGGCCAGCATCAGCCGCAGCCCCATCGTCAGCCAGTCCATGCGGTCCATCCAGTCGAGCCGTTCCATCCAGCTAAACAGCAGGTGCTCCATGTTGGCACTCGCCGCCAGCAGCAACAGAGCTCCGCGAAACCACTGTTCCAGATCCTTCTCCAGCTCGTCGTCCAGATCCTGCAGCCGAAATACTCTCCGCATGATGAAGCGGAAAATCGGAATCGCGATCACACCGACAATCACGCGGGTCACCGGGCGCAGCACCGACTTGAACAGCGGAAGGTTCATGAGTGCTCGAAAAACGCTGCCCACGGAAAGTTGTTGCTTTGCTGAAAAGAATCGCGTTGGTGGTTGGCAGAGAAGCCGAGGAACAGGCTCGCAGTGCAAGGTCATGCCCGCGCCGTGTCCCGTCATTTCCGCGCCGTGTCCCGTCACGTCATACCCGTGCAGGCAGGAACCCAGTGCGCGCGGCTGGGTTCCCGCCTGCGCGGGAATGACGCATCGCCTGAGCGGGAACTACGGGACACAGCGCGGAAACAACGGGGCGCCTGAGCGGAAATGACGCGTTCCGCGGACGCACCGCGGTCAACGCACACACCGCCCGGACAAGACAAGCCCCGGTCCCGGAATGTATCCTCTGCAGCCGATTCAAACCACAGGCGTTCGCTGCGCAACGCACACGCACCCATCACAGGATCAGCCAAATGTTCGGCATGGCCGGAGAAACGGAATTTGACCTGCGTTTTCAACTGCTGGGGATTCCGGTACGAGTCCACCCGCTGTTCTGGCTGATGGGAGCCGTCATGGGCTGGTCTCCCGACAGGCCGGACCACATGTTCCTCTGGGTGCTGGCCGTCTTCGTTTCGATTCTGGTGCATGAAATGGGCCATGCCGTCATGTTTCGACGCTACGGTTATCGCGGCGAGATTGTCCTGTACATGATGGGCGGTTATGCGACCGGCGGTGTGTTGCCGACATGGAAGAACATCATTGTCTGCGCCGCCGGCCCCGTCGCGGGCTTCATCCTTGCCGGGCTGGTGATTTTGTTCGGTCGAGTGGCTCCGCAGACTCTGTTCATCCAGTACGAAGCCGCTCTCGTGCTCTACAGCTATCTGGTCTTCATCAACATCTGGTGGGGACTGATTAATCTGCTTCCCTGCATGCCACTCGATGGTGGCCAGATCATGCAGTCGCTGGTACTTCGATACTGGCCGCGACGCGGAATCGAAAAAGTCCTGTGGATTTCCATCATCACAGCGGGCGGCCTGGCTCTGTACGGCGCCAGTATCCAGTCACGCTACATGATGATCCTGTTCGGAATCCTGTGCGCTCAGCATGTCATCGCACTGAATGAGCGGAACTCTTTCCGATAGCGTGTGCCGACAGACACTGGCCAGGTTGCCGAACACGACCGCCCTGCCCTGCCGACTCAACGATCCATTCAATCGGAGCCGAAGGGTTCCCGCAGCAGCCGTTTTGGCGACACACCGCCAACGACCAGCGTTACAAGGTAGACCGCCACGGCCACGGCCATCGGTCCCGCAACCAGCAGACCTCTCGACACAATGTCGTCGCCGACGGATTCCGATTGATCCAGCCAGGCCAGAGTCCCCATGCCGGCGGCTGTCATCAGCGCCGTTCCAGGCAGACTTCTCCAAAGGATGGCGGACAGATGGCGGCGACAGCGCGACAGATACGCTCTGCGGCGAAGGACTTCCAGTGCCAAACCGAGCTGAAACAGTGTGGCGATGACGCTGGCCAGAGCCAGGGCGGGACCGCCGCAGAGCGGTATCAGCGCAAAGCTGAACACCAGATTCATTCCAACACAAGTCAAACCCTGCCGCATCGGCGTGTGTCGGTCGCCGGTCGCGTAGAACACACGGTTCACGATCAGCAGGGCGCAGAAGATCCAGACGCCGACTCCGTGAGCAGCGATCATCCGTGACGTCAGAATCGCGTCGGCGGCAGAGAACTGTCCGTGACGGAACAGCAGGCTGGTGATGGGCTCCGCCATGAAACACAGGCCGGCGCTGGCCGGAATTCCAACAACCGTCACAAGCTGCAGGCCGTGAAGGATATCCCGGGTCAGCAATTGAGTATCACCTTCGCGCGCGTGTCTGGCGAACCGCGGAAACAGTACGGTGCTGAGCGCGATGCCAAACACACCCATCGGAAACTGAAACAGCCGCTGACCGAGATACAGCGCCGAAGCGCAGCCTTCCGGAAGCCGAAAATGGCGCAGTGATTCGGCTTTCAGGCCCGACGTTTCCGGGACCAGCAGCCACGCCAGAGCGCTGTCCACCAGAGTATTGATCTGCATGATGGACAAGCCCAACAGCACCGGCATCATGGCCCGAAAAACGGCAGTCGCGCGCTCGGCAGAGTCAGCGTCCGCATCCGGCGACGGTCTCCATCGGATCCGAAGCCCGAACCGGCGAGCCCACGCCTGACTGAGCAAGAGCTGCACGATTCCCCCGAGCAGAATGCAGACCGCAATCGTCCTGGCTTCGTGGACATCAACGTCAATCAGCCACGCGGCCAGAAGTCCACCGATCAGCCAGACAATGTTCAGAGCAACCGGCACCAGAGCCGGAATGACGAAATGCTGAACAGCGTTAAGCCCCGCACTCAGAGTCGCCGCGATGCAGATCAGCACGGCGTACGGCATCATCAGGATTGCCAGTTCGCACAGCACCTGATTGCGTTCCGTCAGATTCCCGAACAGCCACGCCAGCAACAGGACTGCTTCGATGGCAAGGATCGTCGTACCGAGAATCCGGATCAGTCGGTAAGCAACTTCGGCAAACAGATCGGCGGCCGCCTGTCGTCCGTGCGTCTGATCGACGGCGACGAATTCCGGAAGCAGGGCCGCCGTGACCGCTCCTTCCCCGAATAATCGCCGAAACATGTTGGGCACGCGAAACGCCACGGTAAACGCGTCCAGCACCCATCCGGTTCCGAACAGCGAAGCCATCAGCGCGTCGCGCGCCAATCCGGTGATGCGACTGACCAGCGTCAGCAGACTGACGGCCTTCAGCCCCGCAAGAGTCGAACCGGATTTTTCTGGGCCTTCCATGCCGGGTTCGATGAATGGAAGTGACGGTCGGGTCGAACAGTCATGACGACAGATCACGGTCCGCGGCGTCTGACTGCGAAGTCGCCTCGCGCAGCGTTCTCAGGACGGGCGCCACTTCGTCGAACACCGCCGGAATCGTACTAACCGCTGAGCCGCTTCTTCAGTCGTCGTTGAGCGGCGATGCGCTTCACGATTTCGTCGGCCAGCACTCCAATCAGAATCACGGAACCGATGATTGCGAATTCCAGACTGCCGGAAATTTTCAGCAACACGATCAGGTTGTTCAGAATCTGCATGACCGCTGTGCCGATGACAACGCCGACGATCGATCCTTCACCACCTCGCAGACTGCAGCCTCCCAGCACGGCCGCGGCGATGGCGTACAGTTCAAAGAAGTTGCCGAAGCTTGAAGGCGAGATCGACAGCGAATCGAGAGCGAACAGCATGCCGCCGACAGCCGCCATCGATGTACAGATAACGTAGGCCATCAGCGTGACACGACCTGTGTTGATCCCGCTGAACCGCGCCGCTTCCTCATTGCGTCCCAAAGCCAGCAGGTAACGGCCCCAGATCGTGCGATTCAGAACCACGGCCGCGACGATGCCGATCACCGCGAGAAAAAAGAAGGGAAACGGAATTCCGAATGTCTCTCCGGCGGAATCTGAGTACACGGTCAGACGTCCGCTTCCAAGCTGAGCCAGGCCGTCCGCGTATTCGCCGAAGCCGGCTGGATTGTCGTCCGTCAGCCAGCGTGAAAGCCCGCGGTAAATCAACAGACCACACAGCGTCACGACAAACGGCTGCAGCCGCGCTCGCGTGACCAGCAGACCGTGAATCAGCCCAAGACAGCCGGCGATGGCCAGCACAGTCAGCAGCGCCACCGGAACCGGCATCCGCTGGTGCCGTTTCAGTGGAATCGCCAGCCATTCATCCGTCAGCCGATCACCCGGATCATTGCGAATGAAGACCGTAGTTTCCGACTCAGACCGTTCGACCGCTGTGATCTCTTCCGTCTTGAGCCCGGACGTCGGATGCACCAGAGTCAACTGATCACGCCGACGCAGGTCATGATCTCCCGCGATGACAATTCTCGCGCCGTGAGCATCACCTTCGCCACCGAGACGTTCGACCTGCCGTATCGGAACCGTCCGGGCGATTTCCCCCTGAACGTCGTCGCGTGACAGTGGTTCCCGGACAGTGACGACCGTGCCATTGACCGATTCCACAGTGAACAATCCCGTCGCCGCGCGGCGACCACCGGAATAGCGAATTTGATCTCCCGGTTGCAATTGAGGAATCGGTGTCGCCGTCGTTATTGACGACTCCGATGCCGACACCGCAGTGACCGTCCCGGACACCGGTGCCCGGTATTCGACGTGCAAAAACATGGCCAGCAGCACGCCCGACAGACACACCATCGATCCGATCGAAAGATCGATTCCGCCGGAAATGATCACGAACGAAACGCCGATGCCCAGGATCCCGTACAGCGCCGTTCGGCTGAGCAGGTTCTGAATGTTGCCCGCCTGCAGAAAGTTCGAGCTGCCGATGTTGTACCACGGGTCCGACGTCGCAAACGACATGAACGCGCACAGAACAATCAGTAGCCCGAAAATGCCGAGGATCTTGCCCTTCATAGAAGCTGTCTTTCAACCTGGTGCCGGTTGTTCACCGGGGTTGGAGCTATGCTGCGGCATTTGCTCCGGTCGCCAGCTGCATCACGTTTTCTTCCGTCAGTTCCGTGCGGGACAGTTCGCCCGTCAGGCGTCCTTCGTGCATCACCAGAGCCCTGTCGCTCATGCCGATGATCTCTTCCATCTCGCTGCTGACAAACAGGATCGCCATGCCCTGCCCCGCCAGTTCGTCCATCAGTTGATAGATTTCCTGTTTGGCTCCCACATCGATGCCGCGAGTCGGCTCATCCAGCAGAAGAACTTTGGGATTCAACGCCAGCCATTTCCCCAGCACGATCTTCTGCTGATTCCCACCGGACAGATTCTGGACGATCTGCATGTCGTCGGGCGTCTTCACCCGCAGTCGCTGCACCATCGAACGAGTGTCGTCGGTCTCTTTGCGGAAGTTAAGGAATCCCGCACGTGATGCGTAGCGCCGCAGCCCCGGCAGTCCGATGTTGTGGCGAATGGCCATTTCCAGAACCAGGCCCTGCTGCTTGCGGTCTTCCGGAACCAGGGCGATACCGGCTTCAATCGCGTTCAGCGGTGATTCCAGCCGAACCGCGGACCCGGCAACCCGAATGCTGCCGGCCAGCGGCTGATCGACGCCAAACAGAGTTCTCAGCATTTCCGTCCGGCCGGCTCCCACCAGGCCGGCCAGCCCCACGATTTCTCCGGCACGCACCTGAAACGACAGGCGATGAGCGGGCCAGGTTGACGTCACCAGGTCGCGGACTTCAATCGCCGGTTCACCCGGCTGGTGCGGCTGGCGAACATAAAAACGGGAAACGTCGCGGCCCACCATCAGGCGAACCAGGCTGTCGTGATTAACCTCAGAACGCGGCAGATCGCCGGCATTCTCACCGTCCCGCAACACGGTGACTCGATCGGACAGATCCTGCACTTCGGCCAGGCGGTGTGAGATGTAAAGAATGCTGACACCGTTTTTTCGAAGGTCGCGGATGACTTCAAAAAGCCGCTCGGACTCACCCGCTGAAAGGCTGGACGTCGGCTCGTCCATGATCAGCACCCGAGCGTTAATGGACAGGGCCTTGGCGATCTCGACCAACTGCTGCTGACCGATCGTCAGTTCGCTGACCAGCGTCGCGGGTGACACATTAAGTCCAACGCGTTTCAGGTATTCCGCGGACCTGCGGTGGATCTCAGCTTCGTCAATCAATCCTCGCCGCAGCGGTTCTCTGCCCAGAAAGATGTTCCCGCCGACCTGCAGGTTGTCGGCGAGATTCAATTCCTGATGGATCAGTGCGATGCCATGATCGAGCCGCTTCGCTGACGCTGTGGAATTCAACAGTCTGTCCGTCCAGCAGTATCTGACCGGAATCCTGCCTCTGGACGCCGGCCAGGATCTTCATCAGCGTACTTTTACCGGCACCGTTTTCTCCGACGACCGACAGCACTTCGTTGTCGCTGACGTGCAGGCTGACGTCGTGCAGAGCTCTGACGCCGGGAAACGACTTGCAGATCTTCCGGACTTCAAGTCGTGGTCGGGGGACAGATGAATTCATTTGCTTGCTTGTTTCACCGCGCGCCTTGGTGAGCGATGTGGTGCGACGGGCCTGGGATTCGTCTCGGCATCGACGAACACGTCGGCACCGGCCGAATTCCCGCCTTGCGGCGCAACCTGACGGATCGGTGTTCGACAGGAATCGCGGTTAATCACCGCTGACAACCCCCGATTGGCTACAGTCCCTTCTTCGCACGCAGATCCTCCCAGAACTCATCCACGTTTTCGGTTGTGATCTTTCGCGGAGGAATGTCGATGTACTTCGATTCCGGAATTGCGTCCTGGCTGCCATTCAGCAACTCGCTCAGAATCTTCACCGACTGATAGCCGTATTCGTAAGGATTCTGAACAACGGTGCCGACGCATTCGCCATCCTTGATGGCCTGCAGCGTGACATCGTTTTCGTCGAATCCCACCAGTGCGATCTCACCAATCTTTCCGGCCTTCTTCAGCGCCTGATAACACGCGGGAGGATTGTATTCGAACAGTCCAACCATCGCCTTCAGGTCCGGATAAGTGTTCAGCGCGTCTTCTGCCTTTGACAGGGCGACTTCCGGTTTTCCCTGATCCGTGACGGTGGCAACAATCGTGTACTTGTCACCGACAATTTCCCCGTCGGCCGGATCCCACGCATCCGGCTGTTCCTTGTAATAGGCGGCGTTCCGATCGCGTCCGAGCAGAACATCGATGACGCCCTGTCGGCGATATTTGCTGTTGTCCTGTTCGAGCCGTCCGATGCACAGCAGGACCTGTCCGCCATCCGGCAGTGCCTGCTGCACCAGTTCGCCGCACATTCGGCCACCCGCGTAGTTGTCCATGCCAATGTACAACAGCCGATTCGACAGCGGAGCGTCCGAATCGTGTGTGATCAGCGGAACCTTTTCCGCGATCGAATTCAGCCACGCCACCTGGTTATCCGCATCCAGAGGACTGATCGCAACGCCGCTGATTCCGGCAGTCAGCAGATCTTCCACCTTCTGCTTTTGAACAACGGCCGTGGCTTCCGGCGGCATGATGACTTCCACATCGACGTTGAATTCCTCCCCGGCGTCTCTTGCTCCCGCGTCGGCGATCTTCCAGAAGTCAGCAATCTGATTTGTGACGAACGCCACCGACTTGCGTGACCCGGAAGCGGAACGCTCGCCGCCTGCTCCCGCTGCGGTGCCGGCACCGCCGTTTGCGGAGGCGGCACCGCCGTTGCCGGCGGAGTCTTCATTCTGGCATCCTGAGATGACGGATACTGCGGCAAGCAACAGCGCTGCGACGGAAAGACGTGACATGTGATCGACCTGAACAAACGGAAGGTGACGTCAGCACATCCGGCGATACCTGCCGGAGTCTGCAGGAACGGACACATTAAGGCTGAATTCGGCGGTGGTCAATTCACGCAGGCTGCAGCGGCGAATGAACGCACGTATCCGCGGGTCGGACCGCCATTGCCATTGTCATTGACTCATCGTCGAAACCGGCAAAACGCGCCATTGTGACGTGACAATCCCGTGACTATAGTTCCCGCCCGCGCGTCAGTGAGGCTGTCGTCGTGCCGTTTCAATCCAATCTGGTTCCGTTCCCGATTCGCGTAAATGTCCGCCGTTCATCCGTTCCAGCACGATATCCAGTTTCTGCGGCTTGTCCGTCGCGAAAGCGATGTCGATCTGGTCGTTGCCGCGCTGGAAATCGCCCGCGATGGCCAGCCTGACCTGGAGTTTGAACCGACGCTGCGGACACTGAGAAACACGGTCGCGCATCTGACTCGACCGGTCGCCATGGCCGGAGCCGATATCAGCGAACTGAATCTGCTGGTCCGATACCTGTCCGACGAACTTCACCTGCACGGCAGTCACGACTGCTACGAACTGGCCGAATCCAGCTACCTGAATCGCGTCGTCGAAACCGGCCGCGGGCTGCCGATCACGCTGTCAATCGTCTACATGGCGGTCGCCAACGAACTCGGGATCCCACTGTGCGGTGTCGCAGCTCCTTCGCACTTTCTAACGCGGCTCCAGACCGATTCCGGCGCCGTCTACGTGGACGCGTTTCGCGGCGGCCATTTGATGGACGAAATCGAATGCGTGGAGTGGCTGCATGAAATCACGGAAATTCCGGTCACGGAAATCTATCCCGCGCTGAAACCCGTCAGCGAACGGACGATTGTGGTTCGCATGCTGAAGAACCTGAAGGCACTGTTCGGCAGCCGCGACGAATGGACGTCTGCCCGCAAGGTTCAGCAAAGGCTTTTGCTGCTGAATCCGTCGTCATATCGGGAACGCCGCGATCTGGCCATCATCTCGCTGCGAGCCGGGCGATTCGGCGAAGCCATCGATCTGCTGGAAAACTGCCTGAAGGTCTGCGGACCGGAAGAACGCCTTCAACTGAAACAGTATCTCAGCACCGCAAGGGCTCAGTTGCCCCTGTGCAACTGACTCGCCGTCGAGGGACCGGTCATTGTCCGGCGCCTGCGCAAGTTTGCCGTGCCCGTCTCTTCAGCCGGATCAGCGCACCGTTGGTCGTTCTCAATGTCGTCAGCGACGGTGACGATTCACGGCACCTGCAGCGAAAGCGTCGTCAGCACGTCGCTGCGGTTGACAGTGATCGACAGCCGTTCGCCGGGACGGTATCGACTCAACTGGCGACGAAATTCTTCCACCGACTGAATCGCGTCGTCGTTCAGCAGCACGATCAGGTCGCCCCGCTCAAAGCCGGCTTTCGCGGCCTGCGATTCGGGGACCACGGCGTCCACATAGGCCGGCGTTCGGTCCACAACACTCGGAAGCAGCGTCAGACCGTAGTCCGCGGTCAGCCTTCGGTCGGCGATCATTTTCAGGTCTTTATCAGGCTCATCCGGTGACTCGAACTGCTTTCCGGCCAGCAGCGATTCGATCACGGGACGCAGAGTCGCCAGCGGGACGGCGTAGTTGACCCAGATGTCGGTTTCACGATGTCGAATTTCGCGGCCCAGCAGCCCGGCTGGCCGGCCGTCGACCGTCGTCAGCAGTCCGCCCGCCGCGCCGGAGTTGTTGGTGATCGCATCCAGAACATACACCGGCGACGACACCGGAAATTCCCACCGGCCAAGTCCTGCCTTCAACACCGATTCGCACGCCACGATTCCGTGAACGACGGAAACCGGCTCATCACCCGTCGCCACATGAAACATGTTGCTGAACGCCAGCACCGGAGTTCCCGTGTTGACATCGGCCGCGGAATTCAAATCGATGAATTCGAAGGTCTCCTCGTCGCGGGACTCCAGCTTCAGCACAGCCAGATCAACGTCTGCACTCGTGCCGACAACCTTCACGCTGAACCTCCGTCCGTCGTCGACAACCGCCGTCAGGTAACCCGTGTTGATCAGATGGTTCCAGACCGTGATGAAGTGACCATCTTCGGAAACCAGGACCCCGGACCCATAGGAATCAAGATTGCCGACTCCGGCGCCAAACAGTTTCACAATCGCGGGATGTCGCTGCTGTGCGGTTTGCGAAATGGATGGGACGTCGGCGAACACCGGACGCAGCAGTACCACCAGTGTCGCAATGATCAGTGCGGCTTTGCGGGCCGGCACGCCTGGCACCAGATGAATCACACGTCCGGAACTCTGCGACACACAGCTCAATCTCTCCGCGATGGAAGCATCTGTCCTGCGACTACTGAAACCCGGAGCCCGTCGACGCGTGCCAACGCCGGCAGACAGCCCGTCGAGTTTCGGCGCAACTCGACTACGAAACTCGGCCATCACTTTGCCCCTCCATCACGCAGGCCAAATTCTTCAACACGGAACCAGCGGATCTCTTCCGTCTCGCTGTCCACCAAACCAATCCGCTGCGGATAAGGAAGCACGCCGTCGTCCGTCCATTGATCGAACACAACGCGCGCTTCGTCGTAACCGGCGCTGAAGTTGACGTCCAGTCCGGCGGGCAATGGCTGTCCGTCCCGGAAATACCAGCGAATCGCAGTTGTCGCGTGTCGCGTCATGACAACATCCAGCCGTTCGTCCAGCGGCAGGTGACGTTCCGAACCGACGTAAAGCGTCTCCGTAAACGCGTCCGGCTGATTTCGAAACAGGCGATGCCACTGCAGCGCCGCCGACAGAATTCCCCAGGCTTCGAGAGGTTCGTTCGCGGGGTCGGGTTCGTCCGCAGACTGCAACAGAATCCGGCGACCGTCCTGCCAGCCAGTTCCGTCGGCTCCTGCCACCAGTTCAATCGGTGCCTGCCCGTCACCCGCTTCCGGCATCAGGCGAACTTCCCAGGTGCTCGAAGCCACCGCTTCGTGAGGCGCCAGCGCGGCTCGCAGCGGACCCAGAACGCGGTCCTGCTGCAATCGGTTGAAGTGGTAGTTTGCAAACTCGTCTCGTTCCTCAAACAACGCCAGGTATTCGTCGGGCACCTGCGGCTCGTCAGCCTCGTCAGTGTCCTGCTTCGGAGCTTCGTCGCCCGGTTTCGGTTCATCCGGCTTTCGTTCGCGGCGGCTTTCCGGAATCGGCGGAGCCTTCTGAAAACCGTGCAGCGGCCGCAACCGAACGGTAACGGAACGCACGCCGTCGTCATTGCGGTAAGTCAGCGGAACTCGCGTGCCTTCCGGAAAGATGCCAAGGATGTTTTTGAAATCGTTTGCGCTGCGCAGTGACCGTCCGGCAAACGACAACAGCTCGTCGCCCGCGCGAAGCCCGCGTCGCCAGGCTTCGGACACGTCGGCGACTTCATTGACGACCACCTCGCCGTCGATCGCCGTGCCGACAGTGAAATCCGCCGCGGCATGATCAGCAATCCGGCCGCCCTTCAGATGGTCGACGAACAGCAACACCTGGCGGACCGATATCGCGTAGGCCGCGCCGGAATTGATGCGACCCCGCTTTTCAAACGATGCGCGACCGTTGATGCCAATCCAGTTTCCGTCGATATCGAACAGCGGTCCGCCGGAGTTTCCGGGATTGATGGAGGCATCGATCTGGATGCAGTCGGTGTATTCCAGAAATGTCCCGGCCGGATACTGATATCGATGAACTCCGCTGGCGATGCCGTAGGTCACTGTGGGAGTAAAATCCGACGCCAGCAGAAATGGATTCCCCAAAGCCAGCACTTCGTCGCCGGCCTGCACCAGATCACTGTTACCGGGTGTCGCATACGGAAAGTCATCGCGTCCGAGCAGCTTAATCAGCGCCACGTCGCCCGTCGGATCGATGCCGACAATCACGGCATCATAGACTCGGCCATCGTTCAGGCCGCACTTCATGAAGTTCCCTGAACCCGACGTCACATGGTAATTGCTGATCGCGTAACCATCGGCCGAAATCAGAACGCCCGATCCCCCGCCCTCTCCGTTCGGCGGCATGACGCACACGACGCTGGGAGAAATCCGCGAGATCACTTCGATGCGGCGAGATTCCCGGGAGAACGGCGACAACGGATCCGCCTCGACACGGCCTGACACGGCGGCCGCAACGACGACGCAGGACAGCAGCAAACGTCGGATCGGCGCACACATCATGGAAATACCGCTTGTCAGGAGTTCTACGGCTGAGGCTGCTCAGTTGCCAGAATCAGTTTTGCATCGGCCAGGTCCAGGTAGTCGCAATAGTTCCGGCCGTCGCCGAAACCCACCAGCAGCGTCAGCGTCCGGACACCCGAAACGTCGACATCCAGTGCCTGAGCCTCAGCCGGCGCTTCGATCAGCCCTTCCCACAGCTTCGTTCCGTCCCCTTCAATCGTCAGTGACACGGAATAGGGATGATCAGGACCAGGGCTGTTAAACGCGACCTCGTCGTCAACACCCACCTGCGCAACGAAGTTCGTGTACCTGCCATCCAGCGCGTACGCGATTCGCGCCTGAGGAAAAATGCACAGACCTTTGCGATAAACCCTGCCCCGCAGCATCAGCGGCGGTCGACCGCCTTCGCCATACGGAAACGCATCCTTTGACATCCGCCAGAACTGCAGCGGACCGGTGCGGGTCGCTTCGTCGTCCGGGAAAACAGAAACCGCTTTGCTGTCGGCAGGCTGAGTACCGAAATACCGCTCTTCGATCGGCTGCAGATCCGAAAGAAAGTGAAACCTGCTGCTGCTGAAATCGATTCGCGACACCAGCGGCAATTCGAAACTGATCGTCTGCCCCCACGATGACACGACTTCCAGCGATTCTTTGCTGAGCTTCACTTCACGCACTTTGATGAGTGCGTCTTCACCGCTGAAGACGCTCAACGGTCCGGTCAGCGGCGCTTTGTCACTGTTCAGACGAGAAAAAATCACGCCGAACACACGTTCCCGCGGAACCGGAACTTCGTCACCGTCCAGCAGAAAGATCACCGTCTGTTCGGTCACAGAACTGACAACGCCGTCGATAAAATCCAGCCCGCTGCCATCCCGCTTCGCTCGCACCAGCAGGTCTTTGTCGTTGCGACGGGCCAGCAGCGCATCCCACTGCGGCTCCCAGTCCGCGTGCAGAGGCTGCATCCGGATTGCCCGCACACTGGTTCGCGGCAGCCGGAGTTCCGATAGCCACGGCGACGCGGCCGATACCTCGGCGGCGGACGCTGCGATCGTTTCGCATGGGATGCGAGATTCATCGTGCAGAAGCAGCTCTTCACCGGCTTCGTGCTTCGGCTTTGCGCTGATGAACTGAACATCGACCACATCCGACAGCGCGATTGATGTTGCGGCCCCGCCGTCGGACGGAGCCAGCTGCAGCGTCCGTTCCTCCGTCGACATCGCTGCGATCCGGCCTTCGACCGCGGAACCGCTGAGCAGCGTGACTCGGGCGTCGAGCAGTGTCAGAAACAGAATCAGGATTTTCATGGTAACGTCAGTGCGTCGGACGAACCTGTCAGGAATCTCGGCTTTCGAACCATCACGAGTCCGGCAGCATGGCAGAAAAACCAACCGTCACAAGAGCAGGCGCGCAAATCGGAGTCATCGCCGCCGCAATTTCGCAAGTAAGTCGGAGGTGAGCCCTGCGGGCGAGGCCACGGCTTTGCGGACCGACGAATGACTGCCCGGTATGTCGGAACGCCGGTTACTCGGAAGTTACTTCTTCTGTTCTGCCAGCCGCTGCGTATAGCGACTGATTGCGTCCAGGTAGTTTGAGGGAAACTGCCGGCGAATCAGTTCGCGGGCTTTGGCTTCCGCCTGCTTATCGGCCATTCCCCAGGCACCTTCTTCGGTCAGGTTTTTCCGATCCGCATCGCCTTCCGCAGCCGAACCCTTGATTCGACTTTCGGTCGCGGCGTTGCCGGAAGGCTGGTCTTGCGAGCCGCCGGAATCCCCGCTGCCGTCCTGCTGTTGTTGCTGGTTGTGCCGATCCATCTCGTCGAGCAGCTTGTCGAGCGCGGCGATGATGTTCTGTTCCTGTTCCTGAACCTTTTCGCCCGACCGACCGAGATCAAACCGGCGTTCGACATCCGACATCAGGCGTTCGACAAGCGGCAAGCCGTCATCCTTCCGGCCTCCCAGTTCCTGCAGCATAATCTGACCAACGGCACGAAACCGATCGGGGACATCCAGCGTGTTGTTCAGCAGCAGACTCAGACTGTCGAGTGCCGCACGCCGCTGCAGCAACTGGCTTTGGCAAACAGCCCGATAAAAGAACAATCCCGCAGGATCAACGACCGCTTCCGGCGAAAGTTCCTCCAGCAATGCCAGCGCTTCATCATAGAAGCGGTGCTGAGTCAGCCATCGCGCCCGATACTGCATGACCTGATTCCGGAAGATCTCGGCACCTCGCGCGCCGTCGAACACGATGTTTTCAATCGGTCCGCCGCCATACGTGGAATTCACCAGTCGCCGCGCCGCCGGGTCAGCGGCCGCAAACGATTCCAGAAGCAGATCAAGCAACTGTTCCCCGGAAAGTCGCGCCAGAGCATCATTGTCCGCCCACTGTTCCGTGATGCGCCGGGCAACATTCTCCTCCGGCGCGACCTGTGCCAGCCACTGCAGCAGTTCGGTGCGAGCCCGATCCGCGCTCATGCGCGAAAACGCGATGGATTGCGGTTCGGTCGCATCCTGCGCGGCGACGGTCGCGGACTCAACCGCGGTGAACAGAGTCACAACGACCAGCATCGCAAGGAACACCAGTGGCCGGTTTCGAACGATGTTGCCGGAATGCCCTGCCCTGCTGTCAGCTCGCCGCGGACAGACGCCCTGACGCGCAGCACTTCTTTTTAGGACGACCGGAATCGAAGCCGGTGCGGGAAGACGACAGCCGGCGAGGCCACTTCTGCCAACGATGGAATCTCGTCGACGCATGGTCTCGCTTCCGGTTCGGGACGCTCGCCGTAACAACTCGGCTGTCATCATGTCACCTTCCTCTTCGCTGTGCCTGTTCGACCTTTTCGGCCAATTCGCCCGCCGATTCCTTCAGCCGCTGCTGACGTTCGGACAACTCCGTAAGCTGGCCTGCCAGGTCGGCCGCATCACTCGAACCGGCGGACTGCAGCAGACGATCGACCTGTTGAGTCCGCCGATTTACTCGCAGTTGCAGTGACCGCAGCACACGAATTTCCGCGATCAGTTCGACAAGAGGCGGCTTGTCTTCGCCGCTTTGCTGCTGAGCCTGCCGGCGCTGCTCCGACTTCATCTCCTGCATTTCGCGCTGAGTTGCTTCGATCAGTTCCCGAAGCGCTTCGATGATGTCGGTCTGAAGCGCCTGAGTCAGCTCACCAACCCGGGAATCCTGCAATCGGTCGGCAACCGACCGCATGTCAATTTCGATGTCTTCCACCGCCAGCAGAATGGAAACGGATGTCCCGTCTTCCCGCAGCAGGCCGGCGGTCTGGCCACAATCGACTGCCAGTTCGGCCTGCTGCTGACCAAGCTCCCGGGCACGGCTGAACAGGTTGTCCAGCCATTCTTCTCTGGGAGTGGCAGCCAGATCGAGCGTCCCTTCAAAAATCTGTGTCTGAATCGACAGCATTCTCTGCAAGCGAGCCTCCAGCGCCGCGAGTACCATCTCCTTTTCTTCTTCGCGAAGCTGCCGCAGTTGTTCCTCAAGCTTTTCGATCGCCTTGTGCAGCTCCTGAAGTGCGGCGTCCTGCTGATCCACGGCCTTGTCACGCTGTTGCTGTTGAAGCTGCTGCAGCGCCTGACGCATCAGTTCAGCAGCCTGTTCCAACTGCTCGCGCCCGGGAGTCTGCTTCTGTTCCTTTGACTGCTGGTTCGGCTGTGACTGATCGCCGCCCTGCTGGTTTTGAGACTGCTGACCACCGCCGGCCTGACCTTCCGACGGCTGACTCGGATCCTGCGGCATTCCTTCCGGCTGCTGATCGGATTCCTTCGGCTTCGCATCGCTGTCGCCCGATTTGGGCGGTTCCTCGGACGATTCCTTTTCACCCTGCTTCGGATCCGACTTGTCGCCGGATGAATCGTCCGATTCTGGTTCACCGGACTTTGACTCACCCGGCTGTGAGTCCTGCTGGCCTGACGGACTGCCGTTTGGTTCACTTTCGTTCGACTTACTATCCGCGTTGTCGGTGTTCTGTTGGTTTTCCCGCTGCTGTTGAGCATCGTGTTCGCGGATTTCGTCAAGAGTCTTTTCGTTGCCATCGAGCGCCTTCTGCTGATCGGGCGCAGCATTGGACGGAGCCGGAGAATTCTGCGCGATGGCGCGCGCCGAACGCTGCCGGGCGATCGTGTTGCGAACGTCGTTCAGGATGTCGTTCAGCCGTTCGCGTTCCTTTTCGACGGAACTGCGACGGTCCTCGCTTTGAAGCAGCTTCAGCAGAACCGTGAGTGACGCGGTGACTTCCTGCTGTCGTTCCGTGGCCGATCCGAAACTGCGCTGCCCCAGCAGCTCCGCAATCTGACCGATCTGAGGACTGATCTGCTGCTCACGTCCCTTGCTCACCGCGCGGCGAAGCAATTCGGCTCGTTCCGGATCGTCGTGGCTCAGGATGTCCGCCATCTGCGACAGCAAACGTTCGAAGCGATCGTAACGTCCGCTGATCGCAAGCTGGTCGTCGACGAGTCTTTCAGGGGTGACTTCATCCGCCGCTGAATCGTCCTGAGCCGAAGCGACAGCCGACGATGGTGCCGCAGCAAACAGCAGCAGTGCCGAAGCCATCAGCACGCAAGCCTGAATCGTCCGGCAGAGCAGCACCGGTCCGGTCTTCCTTTGAATCCCGAAAACGTCCGGCAGCCGGCGTTCGGTCGACTGAAACGTCCTCAACTGCCGCGCACCGGAAACCAGAAGCAGACTCTGAGTTGGATTCATGGTTGACTTTCAGGGAAAGGAAACCGCATCTCACCACATCGCGACGGGAACTGTTGCTGCAATGAAGGGTCAGGTGGCGACTTTGAAATTCCCGGCACTTTCCGGGCGACGCTTCTCCGCCGCCGGACGCCGTGTGGTCATGCAATTCTCGCACCTAAAGGTCTTCGAGGAAACCTTTGTTTCTCAGACGCTTTGTTTCTTCAAGCACGCGCTGCTGTTCCTCAAGTATCGCTTTCAAATCGCGCAGCGCTTCGTGGAACTCGGCCATATCCCGGACATTCTCCAGAATCCCCTGCAGCCGGACGATGACGGCGGCGACCGCCTGAGACGATTCGTCCACCAGTTCCGCCGATGGTTTTCCCGCAGTCGCCGCCACCCGGAACCGGCTGACGGCCTTGTCGGCGTCGATCAGCAGGCTGCCGGTCACATCCTGCAGAGGATCCACTATGTCCGACCGCATCTTGTCCGCAAGCTGCCGCGGCGGAACGGCGTTGTTGATGAGCTGCCGGACAATGTCGTCGAAACCTTCCGTAATCGATCGCAACTCGTTGTTCTGACGCCGCAGGTTGTTGCCGCTGCGAGTGGCTGCGGTCGTCAGGCCGATGCGATCCTCCGCCTTTACACCACCCGCCGCAGCCGTGTCGATGCGAACCGCCACGTCCCTGTGAAAGATCAGGTCGTCCCGCACCTGTTCAAGCTGTCGGATGACATCCTCAAACCGCCGCCGAAGTGTGATTTCGCGGGTGTACAGCAGCGACAGCAGTTCCTCGTTACTGACAATGCGAAACAACACCGGTTCGCCGCGAGTGACGTTGGGATCACCGACGGAACAGCCGTCCGTCGCCGTGATCGTCAGTGACAACGTCTGCCCCTCTGTCAGATCCAACGGCTGGACAGCGAATGTTTCCACGTCACCTTCAGTTTCCCGGCCAAGTTCGAACCGCAGCGTACCGGTCTGCAACGGCTGGCCGAACGGCCTGGGTCGCCACTCCGTCGCGTCGTCAACTACAAACTCGAAATTAGCCGCTGCCAAGCCGTAGTCGTCTGTGATCTGCCCGGTCACGGGGATTACGGCAAGCCTGGTGACGGCATTTTCCACACCGACAATCCGAGTCGCGATCACAGGAGCTTCATCGGCGATCCCGCGGATGCGAAGCGATTCCGGATTGACGGACACGATGTCGTCACGGTCATGCAGCGAAAACCGCAGCGACGTGTTGGAGGGAATGGGTGCCACGTCGAACGCAGCCATTTCACCCGACGTCGCGGTCTCGCCGTCGCCCGTGTCAGCATCGCCCGTGCCGGCATCGCCTGTGTCAGACTCGCCCGTGCCGGCATCACCCGTGTCGGATCGGGCGTTTTCGCGCTGCTCCGTGATCCGAAACTTCGCCGTGACGAATTTGCCATCCGCTGACAACAGCGGTGCGGTACTCTGCAACCGACCCTGAAATCCTTCGCGAGGAATCAGTCGGCAACTGCCGGAATCTCCGGTGAGTTCGAACAGGTCGGTCACAATGCGAGCCGCCTGCAGCGGCTTGTTACTGACCGCCACCAGGTCGAATTCCGTGCCGACCGGCAATGAAACTTCGCTGCCCAGAACCTTCACGCTGCGTTCCCGCAACCCATTCCATCCCGTGTACTCGGGATAGGTGCAGGTAAGCGAAATCTCATCGATGCTCGGCGGAGCGACCGCTTCCACACGCAGCGGCTGCGGGCTGCGGTAATCGCCGGCCAGCAGTTCGATCTGCACGGATTCCTGCAGCCGCGTCAGCACGAAGCGAAACGTTCGGTCCGACGTTGATGAAACGTACGTGCGGCTCCGGGTGCCGTCGGCTCGAATCACGTCGACCCGCACGCGTTCCGGCACGACCCACGGCTTTCCCGCCGGCGACTTGCCATCCGGCACGGAAAGCTGCAGTTCCAGATCATTGCCGCGAGGATGCAGGTACGCGGGCTGCGGCTTACCGGCCTGCTCCACAGCGGCAGCTTCCGGCGCCGGAAATGAAATTCGCCGATCTCCCGGCTGAGCGATCACGGTTACATCCAGCGCCGTCGTGCGCAAGTGATAGACCGGTTCGATCTGCACGAACGCATTCCACCAGCGACTCAGCATTTGGGGACTGGCAGCTCCGCCGATCGCAACGGACAGTGCCAGCAGGCCGGCGATCCAGCCGCGTTTCTGCAGCGATTCCAGATTGAATACTTCAGACGGTTCCACATCCCGGGAAATATCCTCCGCCTGGCTGATCGTGCGCTGCAGCATTCCGCGGACGAGCGGTTCGTGAACAATGGAATGCGGCACGCCCTGAACGGTCGTAACAAGCCGGTCCTGAAACTGCGGAAACCGTCTTTCCAGCAGCAATGCCAGGTCAAGATCTCTGAGCCGTCGCAGCAAAGGAAAGAACACGGACGTGACCAGAACCCAACCGCCGCTCAGCACCATCAGTGTCAGCAGAATTGAACGCAGCCCGACCGGAAGCTCCAGTTTCTGCAAAGCGAACCATCCGGAATCCAGCCCGGTTGTCAGCCAGAACACGACGGCCGCACCGCTGATCAGCAGCAGCAGCCCGGACAGCGCTCCGTACTTTCGCAGCCGCCCCCGCACGTCTCCCAGCAGATGCCGAACGGTGGGAGGCAGCGCGGGGCGAATGTTCTGAGACTGAAGTGAGATATCGGACATATCAAGCGCCTGACCGAAATCCCGGGCGAGTCATGTGCTCGCCCGCGTGATTGACATTGCAAGAAACGGGAACCGGATTCGAATCGGTCGACATGGGTGTGCTAAAGAACTGGAACCTCAAACAGCGAAGCCGTCCCTGCTGATGCGAAGCCCGCAACAAACTCTACGACAACCGTACCACGCGCCGCAGCGCCCATTCGGCACTCAGCAGAGCAATCATCAGGTACATCAGCCAGCGACGATCCCACAATGTTGTTAGTTGTTCGTCCACAACGATCGGTTCACTGCGATCCGGCAACAACCGAGCCAGTTGCTCCGAAAGCTGATCCATTGTCAGATATTGCCCGCCGGTGTCCGCTGCCAGTCGCGTCAACAGTGAGACGTTTTGTGACGGGTTTTCGGATTCGAGATTTGGCAGCACAACTTCGATGTTCGCCTGCAGCATGTCGCTGGATTCGGGAACCGGCAGCGTCACGCGATAGGAACCCTGCCGCGACGGGCGGAACACACTGACGTACTGCCCCGGACGTCTGGCATCGCCTCGCAGCGTATCCGGGACGGCAACCGGACGACCGCCGGCATCGACGATGCTGACGGGAACGGATTCGGTCTGCAGCGGCTGCATTCGGGAGTCATACAACTGAGCACGAATGGTGACCGGCTGACCGGGCGAAACTTCCGTTCGATCCAGCAGCAGCAGGCCGCGTGAACGCCCCCGGCGCCGGCGGCCCTGCCCGACTTCCCGGATCAGGCTGGTCCAGAACCGCTGGTAGCCTTCCGGCGAGATCCCGCGCAGTCGCCAGGTTTCCGCCGAACCAACGAACATTGTGCGGCCGGAGCCGTAGTACTGCGACGCCAGAAACGGCGGCTGCCCTTCCTCCGTCCTGGCGCGAGGGTTGCCGTAGCGAGCCAGCACGACCGCACCGTCCCGGACGCTGCGAACCGGGTACGAACGATAGATTCCCCGGAACACCTGCCACAGGTTTGTGCCGGCGTTGCCTTCGGCGTCGGTGATCCGCAGGAAGTCACTGGCCCGGCCCTCCGGCGTCAGTTGAATCGGCCACGGCTCGTCGGCTCTCTGCGTCACCTTCAGTTCCGACAGCAGGCGGTTCAGAACGACCGGATACAGCACGGCGATATCGCGGTACTTTTCGGTGTTCGCCGCAAGTTCCGGTGTGAAGATCTCGCCGGCCACGACCACCAGTCCGCCGGAATGTTCCGCCACCCAGCGGTTCAGAAACGTCTGCTGTTCTGATGACAGGCGGCTCCAGTCGGGATCGAAGGTCACGATGACATCGTATTCGAACAGTTCGGCTTCGGTCTTTGGAAACTCGATCAGCAGCCGTGTCGCTTCCTGGGAAACCATCCCCAGGTTTTCGTCGGTTACGGTCTGCAGCCAGACATCAGAATCGATACCGCTGTGCCGGAACAGAGTGTTTCGCACGAATCGATAATCCCGCATCGGCCCGCTGGAAATCAGCAGCACTCGCAACTTGCGGTCGGTCACTTCGATCTCCCGCCGCCGTTCGTTGTCGTCGAGTGTGAGTTCGGCGACCGCGCTGCCGCTGAGTTCCACGCTGGCGATGTATTCATAGTTTCCCGGCACATCCAGTTGCTGCTGGAAGGTGACTTCCGACGGCAGCCCTTCCTCCGAAAGTTCAAACCGCTGTTCCGCCGCCTTCTGCCGATCGCTGCCATCACTTCCGGCCGATTGACGGAAGAGCGTCACCGTGCCCGCAGCCCCGGCGGCTCCGTTGCCCTGGACAATCACTGAGATGTCGAACGGATCGCCGTTGTGAACGTCCGACGGTGACTGCATGCCGGCAATCCAGATATTGACCTGCGGACGTACACCTCCCAGCCCGACCGTGATGACGCGAGTTTCACTGCGTTCGGCCCGCGTTGCGGCGACCTGTGCGTCGAGCCCCGCGTTACTGCGACCGTCCGAAAACACCACAATCCCCGACAATGTGCGTCCCGACATCTGTCCGATCAACTGATGCAGTGCTTCTCCAAGCCGCGTTTCCGCGCCGCGCGGCTGCACAATTTCACTCCAGCGCTGACCCGCATTGTCCGGTGAAGCCTGCGTATTGCTCAGCGAAACGCGCGCCGCGTCAGACGGTAAGTCACCGCCGCCCGCTTCATCGGCAACTGTTTCGCCGGCGCCATCTTCAACCTGGGCGAAAGTCAATTCGCCGTCGGAATACAGCGCTAGCGGCCCGGAAAGGACGGAATCAAATGTGTACAGAGAAACCGCATGGGTTTCTCCGAGCTGCTTCAACAGACCGCCATCGACAAATGCCGATTGAAATTCTCCGGCGCGCGTCAGCGGCGGTTCCGTCGACGCCGACTGAACATCGGAAGATTCAGCGTCCCTGACGGCGTACGCCATGGACAGCGACGTATCCAGCAGCACCCCGACTCGCGACTTCTGAATCTGCGTCGTCTGAGTTCTCTGGCGGGGATTGAACAGGATCGCCAGGACCAGCAGCAGTACCAGCAATCTGGGCAGCAGCAGTGCCACCCGCCACCCGTTGCTCAGGAAGCGGGAATCCCGCAGGGATGTGCGAATCGCAAGGCCGAACACAACGACAAGACCTGCAGCCAGAGCCAGAAGCCCCGCCGTGGAACCCGGCAGATCGAATTCCGTCGTGCGATAGAACTCGGTTTCGAAGGCAGACGTCTGTGCAAATGTCGTCACGGGTCTGACAACCGTGGCGATGAAACAGAGCAGCGTGAAGCACAAGCGGGCGATGGAACTCGGACCGCGACGTCGCTCGATGTCATCGCGACTGATCATTCTGCCGTGCGGCGACCGTCCCGAAAGACCAGTCCAGCTCAGCCGCAGCCGTCCGGAAAAAATGTTTAGATTCGACGCAACTCGATTGCGAATCCCGCTGACAACGCGGTTCCCGCAGGACGACCTTGAGGGGACGTCGGCTTCCTGATCGCCGTGCGATTGCACAGCGCCGGAGCGTGATCGTATTTCCCGGATACCGCTCATCATGTCGCCTCCGGGTGAAAGCTCATCCGCAGAGACAGAAGCTGCTCGCACACCAGCACCACAATCAGCACGCTCAGCAGGAACCAGCGCATGTCGCGGCCGGCGTCGCTGCCACTGAGACCTCCGGCGGTGCCGGCCGCTACGATCGCAACATGTCCCAGCCCTTCCGTCTGCTGAATCTGCACCGCATCCGCGACAGCAAGATCGCTCTCGGACGCTGGCACATTCATCGCGAGCCATGTGTTATGACTGTCACCGTCCACCAGAAACCGCTTCACGCGGTAGACACCCGGACGGTCTGCCTGAACGAGCGAAACCGTCAATTTCTCGTCAGCAGCCGCCGGTTCGACATTGGCAGCCGCAGCTTCCGTGACGGGAGCCGCCTGCAGCCGGAGAAACGTGTCTTCAGCGCTCGCGTCGTCGCCTTCGCTTTCGGGTTCCGGCAGAGACACTTCCACGGAATCTGTGAACTGACCGACGGGCCACGTGAACTTAATGTCGTCGCCCAATTCACGAACCTGAATCCTGTCGTTGACCTTCTGCAGATACTGTTCCAGCCGGAGATGCGTCACGACATACCCCGGCGACGCTGGTGCGATCGGCCAGTTCGTCCAGTGCCGGCCGGCGGACGTCAGAAAGGTCAGAATGCGTCCGTTTCCCAGTTGGTGTTCAAAGATAATCGGGTCACCGTTCTTCAGTCGCGCCAGCGTACGCACCCCGTCCGCTCGCGCGGCGTCATCCGCTTTCCATTCGTCGGTTACGCCGAACCAGTTGCGAAACTGCACCAGGTCGGCGAACGGGCTGTCGGGCAGGTTGTAGATTTCGAAAATCGGATGCTGTTCAAACACAGGATTCTGAAACAGCTTTGCGTCTGTTGCGCCGGCGGGAGAACCATCGCTCGCCGCCGACTGAACCGTTCCCAGCGGCACCGGAAACAGCGTTCGGTCGCTTTCCTGCAGCGTCGTGTTGTACCAGTTCGTATCGGCCTGATCTCCCGGAAACCAGGCGATGCCGCCGCCGGCCCGAACGTACTCGGACAACAACAGCGTGGCGTCCGCCGGCAGATCGCGAACGTTCAGCAGATAGATCATGTCGTAACGTGAAAGGTCCGCCGACGTCAGCACCTGGGACGTCCGCGGTTCGGTGATCAGACCGGTCAATTCCGGATCGGCACTCAGAGCGGCCGCGACGTAACCGGCATCTTCCTGCTGGCCGGCGTCGTCGATCAGCAGGACGACCCGCTTGTCAGCCACGTCGGCGACAAGAAACCGGCTGTTGTCTTCGGACAGAACATCTTCTTCCAGGCGGATTTCGACTTCGTGCTGCCCGGCCGAATCAAATGTCACGTCGTGTGAGACCTGAATCTCACTTTCCGCTTCGATGTCCGGAATCAGCAGGTTGACAGGCAGTTCGGCACCGTCAATCGACACCGCCGCGCGCTTGCCGCTGACTTTTTGAGCACTGAAGTTCCGGATCGACACGTTCATCCGCCACGGGACCCCCACGGCCACCGATAACGTGTCCGCGACAAGTCGCGTCACGGCCAGATTCGCACGGGTCTGTTCCGCGATAGGGATCAGGTTGACCGACGCGTCGATGCCGTCCAGCGATTTCAGAGCTTCTGTGACTTCCGGCCGTCCAGTCCAGTCTGATTCCCGCAGATCCGTGATCACATGCACCTGCGGCGACACGCCGGCGTCGGCCGAAAGGATTTCTTCCGCCGCCTGCAGCGCCGCTGCCGGAGTCGCCGCTCTGAACGAACACGTCTGGTTGCGAAGCCGGGGAATCAGTTCCTGCAGCATCGCATTGTCCAGCGCGCGGTCCGTGACCAGCGGACGATCAGGCTGCGTTGTCGTCAGCACGGTCACTCGCAGCGATCCCGGACGACTGCCTCCCTGCGACAGCATCCGTTCCAGCACCTCGACCGCCCGCTCAAATGCAGTGCGATCGTCCGCCCGTTCGCGCATGGACAGTGAATCGTCCAGAATCAGCACGTGGTGCGTGGTGGCTCCGCGCATCAACAGCATCCCGGACGGATTCAGCATCAGCCGGGCCAGCAGCAGCATGATCAGCAGCACCGCCAGCACTCTCAAAGCCAGCAGCAGCAGTTGTTCGATAATCAGCCGCCGCCGGTTCATCTCATCGCTTTGCAGCAGGAACTCCATCGCCGCAAAACGCACTTTCTTGTAGCGCAGCCGGCTAAGCAGATGAATGATGATCGGCACCGCAGCCAGCGCAGCCCCCGGCAGCACGAAGCTCGGGTTCAGAAAATACTGCGATAGCCAGGACATGGGGGAGGATTCAGGAATGAGGAATTAGGATCGAGTTTGATTCTCGTTCCCGGGCTCTGCCCTGGAACGCACTGCCTTGAGGCTCTGCCTGCTGTGGTCAAGATGGTTAGTTCGCGTTGAGACCGGTTGCTCGGCTGCCAGGCTTGAGTTTCCTCGGTGCCAGGCTCCGGCCTGGGAACGACGATGAAAGGACTGACCACTCCTCACTTGCCCATCCCAAGACGATGGCTCAAAAAGTGTGTTAGCGCTGCGTCCAGGTGGTCGCTGGTTCGGACAAGCTTGTAGTCAATGACGCTTCCCGCGCAGCGCCGGCGAATGGTTTCCAGGAACGTCTCCAGAGCTTTCAGATATCCGGCCCTCAGCGCGGCCGGGTCGCAGGTGAGCTTGCCGATATCTTCCAGGCCCTCGAACCGCAGTGTGCCGGAATAGTCGAATTCCAGTTCCTGGTCGTCCATCACGTGCAGAATCATCACTTCGTGTTTTCGCTGACGCAGCAGTTGCAGTCCCCGGAACAGTTTTTCGCGGTCGCAGAGCAGGTCTGACACCAGAATCACGATGCTGCGGTGACTCATGACTTCCGCGGCTTTCCGCAGTACGCCGATCATGTCCGTTTTGCCGCCGGCGGTTTCCACGGACAGAGCCTGCAGCACTGTCTGCAGATGATTGTGCCGGCTGCTGGAAGGAATGATGCTGCGGATCTTTGAATCAAACAGAGCCACGCCGACGGAATCATTCTGCTTCAGTACCAGCATCGCCATCGCGGCGGCAATCGTCTGAGCGTAGTCAAACTTCGACAGCGGACCGGTGCCGAACTGCATCGATTCGCTGCCATCCACCAGCAGCACGACACGGACGTTGGTGTCTTCTTCGTACTGTTTGATGTAGTAGCGGTCGGAACGCGACCAGACCTTCCAGTCGATGCGACGAAAGTCATCACCGGGGACATATTCCCGGTGCTGGACGAATTCGATGGACTGGCCGAAGTACGGACTTCTGTGTAATCCGGAAACGAAGCCCTCGACGACTTTGCGAGCCCGCAGTTCCAGACGAGAAATCTTCGCGATTTCGTCAGGCCGCAAAAATCTTTCCAAGTCTTGGGTCACTCGTCAGTTCACTTTCCTTTGACGGTGTTTCCTGGATCAGCCGTTCAACCACTTTGTCGGAAGTAATCCCTTCGCTTTCGGCGGTGAAGTTCGGCGTAATGCGGTGCCGCATGACGGGTGCGGCCAGTGCCTGAATGTCGTCCGTGGACACATGAGTCCGCCCGCTCAGCAGCGCTCGGGCTTTCCCGCCCAGCAGCAGATTCTGCATGGCCCGCGGACCGGCTCCCCACGCCAGCCATTCGCTGCACCATTCCGGACAACCCGGCTCACCGACTCGCGTCTGACGGACGATCGCCAGGGCATAGTTAATGACATGATCGGTCACCGGCACCTGGCGAACAACGTTCTGAATTTCCAGCACCTGGTCGGCTGACAGCACCGGCGTCACGTCCGCTTTCACGTTGGACGTTGTCTGGCGGGCAATCTGACGTTCTTCTTCGAACGACGGATATCTGACGAAGACCTTGAACATGAAGCGGTCCTGCTGAGCTTCCGGCAGCGAGTACGTACCTTCCTGTTCGATGGGATTCTGAGTCGCCAGCACAAAGAACGGATCGGCCAGCCTGTGAATCGTCTGACCGACGGTCACCTGCCGCTCCTGCATGGCTTCCAGCAGCGCCGCCTGAGTCTTCGGCGGAGTCCGGTTGATTTCGTCGGCCAGCACAACGTTGTGAAACAGCGGCCCCGGAATGAAACGGAATTCCCGTTCGCCGGTGGATCGATTTTCCTGCAGCACATCGGTCCCGGTGATGTCGGCGGGCATCAGGTCGGGCGTGAACTGGATGCGGGAAAACGTCATCGACAGGCAGCGCGACAATGTGCTGATCATCAGCGTTTTCGCCAGCCCCGGCACGCCTTCCAGCAGGCAGTGGCCACGGCTGAAGAGCGCGATCAGCAATTGTTCGATAACGTCGTCCTGCCCGATGATAATTCGAGCCATCTGCGCCTTCAGATCTGCGGACGCCTTGTGCAGCAGATCAACGGACGCCTCTGAGATATCAGTGGTGGTTTCGGTCATTCGGTGGACTAATTTCCAGGAAGATTTGCATGGCGTTAACCCGGTGGTCGAAGACCAGGCTGTCTGTGCACCAGCCTCACGCGGAGAGCCCTGTTTTCGACCAGGCATGACGCGGGCGATCCGGTTACCGACCAGACGTTTCCGGTCGGGAATCATATCAAACCCCGATCGCTTGAGAATGTCGTGTCGAATTTCCCGAATTACGGCGTATGTCGGCAGTTCGTGTGTTCCCGCTGTGGGATTTCGACGGGGCACACGACGCGACACCGCAACGGAGCTGGCCGGCGGTTACGTGTCCGGCAACCTTCGCGCCATCGCGCGTGAAGCTATCGGCACGACAACAGCAGCGACTGAAACTCCCTGACCGCCTCCGGATACTCCACAGACACGTCGTGAACATTCCAGACGTCTTCCGGCTTGGCATACAGAGCCACAGGACGGTCGCTTCCGCCGCGAGACTTCGATTCCACCAAATCCGTCCGGTGCTGGACGAACAGGAATTCCGCATTGCGAATCGCCAGGGATTCCGCAGTTTCAATCACCAGGCAGCGTCCTGCGAATTCGCGCGGAGAATTCAGGATACGAAGCAGACTGACCGGGCTGACGGAAGAATTTCCGGCATCCGGCGGTGAAAGCGTCAATGCATCGGCCAGTGTCGGCGCCAGGTCGAAGCTGCCGGTGATTGTCTGCACGCGGCGAGCGTCTCGGGTGCCGGTCATGAGCAGCAGCGGAACCCGGATCGCGGCTTCCGGCAACAGCGTCTCAAACCGGCCGAGATCCGGCGCCGTCAGTCCGCAGCACGCTGTCAGAATCAGAATGTCGTGCTGACGGCACAGCGATTCCGCCTCCGAGACAGCCCTGCCGATGTACTCGCGGACGCCGAACCCTGACGATTCGTCCGTGTCCGGCATTTGGACGTGAAGCCATGCCAGTGCCGCATCCGCAAGCCGCCGACGGTCGGCTTCCGAAAGGAACTCGTCACCGGCCGGCGACGACGCTGTCAACACCAGCCTTTGCGCGTTGTCCAGCACATGCGTGTCGCCGAATACGTCACGCGGCTCAGCAACAGCAGGCCGCTGCAGATAGTGATTCTCGAACACGACTGACTTCATCGCCAGCCGATCCAGAACGCCGATCGATTCCGGGGGATTCCCGCCGAAGCATGCGGCGCAGTTTAACGGCAGAAAATCAAACGTCAGCAGGCGCACCCGGGCCGCGCTAGTCATCCAGCAGCGTCCTCAGGCGAATCAGTTCCGGCGTGAACGACGAAGCCACGTGGTCCAGACTTTCACGTTCGGGAGTATCGCATTTCTTCAGTTCCGGACGAACGGACTGCCAGGCGGTGACCACCTGATCGCACTCGCGCTGCAGGCGATTGCGGTCTCGATTGGCCAGCAGCGACTGTTCCAGATCGTGACACTGACTGACCACGGCTTGTGCTCTGGCGACCAGCGATCGGTCGTGTTCACCAGGACGTGACTGCCAGCGCTGAATGGCGGTGACCAGATGTTCGGCCAGGTTTTCCAGCGACGCGGCGCTCTGCACCAGAGCGTTGCGGTCAAAGCTGAGCGTGATTCCCAGAGTTTCCCGCAGAGCCTGCAAAGACTGGCTGACCGTGCGGATCTGCGTCTGCGCGCGAACGTCCCGAACCGGCTGCAGGTAGTACGACAACAGCTTCCACGATTCATCCGCATAAACCCAGGCCTCCGCGATGACCTGCGGGTTTTCGTCTCGATGAATCACATCGTCCAGGTTCTGCAGCGAACCGTAAGCGGCGTCAGCGGCTGCGGCGATTGATTCGCTGTCGGGAAGATTCATCATCTGTTCCAGCGTGATCGTCCGGAACAGTTCCGACATTTCCGTGTCGGCGTCGTGAACCAGGTGCAGCAGCAGGTTCTTGTCCAGACTGACCGGCAGTCGCAGGATCTGGTGCAGCGTGCGCAGAGTTTCCTGAATTCGCTGAGTGCTGCGAACGACCGAATGATCGGTATAGCGTCGCAACTGGTCCTGCATCGCGGTCCAGTCGTCATTGAGCGACTTGAATTCCGCCACGGCGGTCGGCAGTGGAACGCCGCTGGAAATCAGTCCGGCGAAATAATCGGCCTTCTGGCGCAGCCGCCGCATTCCGGGAGCCAGGCCGCGGCCGACTCCCGGTGGCGGAGCGGCACGATCCAGTTCATCGTCAAGATCCCGCAGATAGGCCGTCAGCACATACGCGGAACGGCTGAGTTCCTGCACGTCGAACTGCTCCTGAATTCCCAGCAGCGAACAGTATTGTCCATCGAGCTGATCAATTCGCTGCAGCAGATTTCCCGCGTCGGCGCTCAGGCCGCGACACTGATGAAGCTGGTGCGACAGGGTCTGCCAGTCACTGTTGAGTCCGCGAAATCCGTCCAGCAGCAGTCGATGATCATTCTGAACATCCGCCTGCTGTTTCAGAGCGGTCGCCGCAGCCTGGAACCGGATCGCGTCCGGAAGGCGCTGACGAATTTCGATACTGCGTCGCGATTCATTGTTCAGCAGCGCTGCCAGAGTCGCACTTTCCTGGGCGACGGATCCGATGATCGGCCGCAGTTGCTGCATCTCCGACGTCAGTTGGGGTCTTCCCTGCGGTGGACGAAGCGAGTCGCGGGGAGCACCCCGGCGATTTGACCGTTCAAGCTGCGACTCAATCAGTGCCCGCAGCAGGCCTTTCGCCACGTCTTCACCGCTCTGAGCCACCGCCACCGCAGGACTCAGCGCCCCCAGCACAACAAGAAGACACAAAGTCGCTGACTTCAACCCGCGCCGCTGCGATCTTCGTGGAGACGCCAAAGCCGCGAATCCGGCCAGACGACAGTTTCGCTGACGACTCCGCAGGAACAATCCGAGCGACGACGAGGTCCCGGAAAGCTGCGACGTGATCGGCCGCTGAACAATCCACTTCATTTTTCCACTCCTGTTTGCGCCAAAGCCCGTCACGGCAGCATAACAACGTGCGACGTGAAGCGCCACGGCGAATTGCGACAGACCCCTGCCGAACCGATCGGAATTCGTTCGCCGCTTGCTCCCGGCACTTGCTGGATGTGGCGACTCTGACCTCAGCGCAAGGCCATGTGCGGACGACCCGACGTTCCCGTGCCGGAAACTGCCCTGGTAGCCGCAGGCCCCGGATGTCGCGAACTGTTCAGGGACTCGACTTCGGGCCGCGGAGCAGTGCGCAACCCTTTCCGTCGTGGACGATCCTATCCAATCGCAATCCACCAACTCTGATCTGCGTGCTGCTGGTGAGTCACGTGCATCGATCGTCCTGACTCGCCGCCGACAAGCTGCCAGTTCATTGGCAGAACTTCGCTGTCAAGTCGAGAGGATGCTTCGAATGTCGACTTTGCAATCGCGATCATTTCGCTGCCGTTGTTGCGATACAGCGTCAGTGTCCAGGGATCGCGATCGATGACCAGCAGTTCTCGGGTCCGGACCCTGGCATAGAACGGCAGCTTTTCCGGAATGCGGTCGCCTTCGCTGGTGATCTCGATTCCGAAATCCGGGCCGCCGAACCAGAAGCTGCCGCAATTCTCAGCACAGGTCTCGTTCAGAAACACGGCTACATCGGGAACGCGATAATTGTCCTTCCAGTTGGTTCGTCTGTCGCTGACGTTGACGCCTGGGCGAGTCTGGCCCAGCTTCTGCCAATCGATCGTGAGTCCCAGGATCATTGTCAACTCCTTGACCAGAAACTGGTGTTCGTCATTCGGCCAGGCTGCCATCACGTAGACTCCGTCCCAGACTTCGTCAAATTTGTCGCCACCCCAGGTTCGGCGTCTGGAGATCAAATCCTGTTCCAGATCGGGATCAGTGATCAGTGTTGGCATGAGCGTGGCCTTCGAGGCGGTTGGCGGGTATGTCCGTCAGTCCGCACACCGGAACGATTGTCCTACGAGTTCTTCGGGAAGATGTCGGCGACGGAGATTTCCAGGCCAGGCAGGATGTCGCCGCCGGAAAGAATCTGATTGACGTTGAACGATTCCGGCTGTTGGTCAGGACGATGCACCTGGACAGTTCGGAACACGGGATCGACAACCCAGACCAGTGGCACGCCGGTGTCCAGGTACTCCACAACCTTGTCGTGAATATCTTCCATCCTGTCGGATGGCGACAGAATCTCCACGGCCAGCAGCGGTGGTCCGTCGATCAATGTTGTCTCATTGGTTTGTCGCGCCATCACGTCTGCGGAAAAGAACGCCACGTCGATGCCGACCGTGGAATCCGGATCGCGTCGCAGGATCGTGCCGACTTCGCCCGAATGAACTTCACCGCAGGGTTTCGCCAGCCCGACCAGCCAGTTATTCAGCAGGTAACTCAATTTCGATTCTGCGTAGGTATGAAACCGATTGCGTCTTGTCATTGGTCTTTCCGTTAGCCGGCCGCGAATCAGCTCACGGTCCATACCGTCATCGGGCATGGCCAGCAGGTCGGCGGTGGTCAGCAGAGGCGATTCAACGGTGCTCATGAAGCGTTCTCCCGGAAGAAGCAGCGATCCGGATCGGGGTCTGTGGCAATGGTACTCGCTTCGTCGGTGATCGTCACGAGGATTCGACGTTCCGCGGCGGACGGCTGTTCGATCAGGTCAGGTCCACAATCTTTTCATGCACGACGCCGCGCATGTCCATTTCGAATTCGATGTCGACAATCGGCGGTCGTGTGTAAAACCAGTGAACTCCGCGGCTGCGTGTCGCCGGAAGCTTGGACAGCAGGACGTCATCAAGCAGCGGACGAAGGCTGTGCGCCGTGTAGACGTCGATGGCGGTCAATAGTTCGCTGGTTCCGCCCAGTGCTGCCATTCGCGAATTCATGATCTGCGCGACGCATTCCGTTTTTTCGATCATCGCGTCGGGGCTGGTCTCGCCGACTCGCACAATGCGCCGTTCCGACAGTTCGCCGTCCGGCAGTTCGCCGCCGCCGGCAACCACGAATGTCGGTCGAGTGACCGACGACGACCGCGCATACGAAAACGCGAACAGCACAGGCTGCGCTGGAGGGTCGGCCACGGGTGCCACATTTGTGCGAGCCACCGGATTGACACCGTCGACCATCATGTCGCGTTCAATCAGTAGTTGGCGGTAGTCGTTGTTGAAGTCGACAAATCCCTGCAGCGAATACGGCATCGGGCACCTCAGTTCCACAGCGCACAGGCTGTGATCGCCGAGATGATTTGACGCCAGGTAGCCGAATGCAGCCACCAGCCCGTCGTGCCACGGCCGCGGATTCTGCAGCGTGACGTGAACAATCTCGAACCCCGGCATCGCCGAGACACCACATGAGTACGGCGCGATTCCAGGAAGAAACCGGTATCCTCCGCGTTCATTGGATTTCAGAACATCTGCCATCTGAGCCCCCTTCGGTACGCCACATGGATCAATCACAAATCGAAGCAATGTTGCGGCAATCGCTGAGCGACGGCAAGTTGTCGCGAGCCGAAAAGTCCGCGCTGAAGGCGATTCTCACTTCCGACGCCGATACGCTGCATGAGCGTGATCTGCTGCGAAACCGCGCGTTTGAAATTGCTCGCTCGTCGCTACTGAGTCCGGAACCCAAAAAAGCCATTGACTGGCTGGAAGACGTCACCGGCATTCTGCTGCAGGCCGAACGACCGTCCGCCGGCCAGTCGGGCAAGCCGATCAGCGAAGTCCACTTCAGCCCCGGCGACGACTGCCGCCTGCGCATCCAGGAACTGCTGCGTCTGTCGAAGGCAACCGTCGATATCTGCGTTTTTACCATCACTGACGACCGCATCACCGACGCGATCATCGGTGCCGCGTCACGAGGAGTGAAGATTCGGGTCATCAGCGACGACGATAAGTCACGGGATCTCGGAAGTGACATGCAGCGTCTGAAAGGGGCTGGCATTCCGGTGCGAGTCGACACGACTCCCGACCACATGCATCACAAATTCGCCGTGTTCGACGAAAGAATCGCTCTGTCTGGCAGCTACAACTGGACACGTTCCGCCGCTGAACACAATGAGGAGAATATCGTCGTCACAAATGACGCCAAGATCGTGCAGGCGTTCCAAAAGCAGTTCAGCCGACTCTGGCCGCGGATGAAGCCGATGAATTGAATTAAACCGAAAGGTGGAGGGTTTCACGGGCCGCGATGTGCGAAGCGGCGGTCGAACTGGCGAGCCGGAGTTCGCTTGAATCACACCGAGGTCAGTGAATCGACCACGGCGTCCTGCGAAAAGATGCAGTCCGTCAGCGGTCCGGTGCTGTCGCCGAACGATGTTTCCGGAATGCCCATCGCGTGCAGAATGCTGAGGTACAGGTTGCACAGCGGCGTCTCATCACGGCGCCAATAGGTTCCGTGGTTGAGGCCCATGTTCGAGCCGCCGGCAATCAGTGTCGGAAGGTTCGTCGGGTTGTGAGTCGTACTGGCTCCACTGCCGAAGAGTACGATGGTGTTTTCCAGGACTGTCGCCTGCTGATCGGAATAGCTCTGCAGCCGTTCCAGAAATCCGGCGATCTGCTGGCTGAGAAACAGGTCGAACTTCGCGAACTGAAGCTGACCGTCCGGATCACCGGCATGTGACAGATTGTGATGAGTTCTGGACAGGCCGAGTTTCAATGGAAACGTGTCGCTGATCCCCATGCCGTCTTCCCGGTTCAGCATGAAGGCCACGGATCGTGTGATATCGGCATCGAACGCCAGCGCGATCAGGTCGAACATGTTGCGATAGTATTCCGCCGGTTCGCCTTCTGTCGTGACATCCAGCTTCAGGTGTGAGAAGTCCTGTTGTTTCAGCGGAATGTCGATCCAGCGTTCCGACGCCTCCAGACGCTGTTCAATCTCATTCAGTGATGTCAGGTACTGATCCAGCTTTTCGCGATCTGACCTTCCAAGCTGCTGATTCAGTGACCGCGAGTTTTCCAGAACCGCATCGACCAGCCGGATTCGCTTCTTCAGCCGGTCGCGTTGTTCGATGTTGGAATCCCGGTTGCTGCGAAACAGGCGATCGAAGACGCGCCGAGGACTGTTTTCCGCGGGAATCGGGCGACCGTCGAGGTTGTAGGAAATCGTCCCGGTCCGCGACAGAAAGCCCACACCGGCATCAATCGACAGCACCAGCGACGGCTGCCGGCAGAACGCCTTGGTGTGCTGAGCGATCACCTGATCGAGTGACACAGAGTTGTATGTTCCCGGTTTCGGGTTATGCAGCGGTGCTCCTGTCAGCCACATATCCGAACAGACATGGGGATCCGCTTTGGTTCCATTCGGATGGAACAGCCCGCCAAGAAAACTGACTTGTCGGCGAAAGGGAGCGAACGGTTCCGTCGATCTTCCGAACACGAAATCACGTCCGGTCGTCTTAGGAAACCAGCTCCATTCGTCGATGCCGTTCTTCGGATCCGGCAGACACATTCCGTTTGCCGTGTACAGCGCGCAAAACCGCTTCGGATCGGAAACCGCCGCGTCGTGCGCGAACAGTTCCAGTCTCGGAAGCGCCAGCGACGCGCCGGCGATTCCCTGCAGCACTCGACGACGGGGAAACTTCGCTGAAAAGTTCATGTATCAGGCTCCGAATGTTCGTACCTACTTCTTCAGAAACAAATCGCTGTGGATGACAAACCGAAGCAAGTCCTGCGTTCGATATCCGTCCGTCTTCAGCCGCAATACGTCTTCCTTCAGACGTTCGATTTCGTGATATCTCAGGCTGCGGCCGATGGCGTAACAACTCAGGTGCTTCGCAAAGCTGAAGGCTACCTGATCCATCCTGTCGGCGGCGAGATAGGATTTCAAGGCGTTGACGTCGGCAATCTTCGTGCCGTCCGGAAGCGTCGAACGTGTATCGGTTGGCTGACGTTTGAGACGACCGGCGGCATCGTAGGATTCGAACGGCACGCCCCACGGGTCGATGTTGGAATGGCATTTCACGCAGCCTTCCTGATTGCGATGACGTTCCAGCCGCTCGCGCAGTGTCAATTGTGATCCGTCGTCGTTCATCAGCTCCGGAACGTTGGGTGGAGGGTCGTCGGGAGGTTCCGCAATGATTTTTCGAGCCAGCCAGGCTCCGCGTTTGACGGGGTTGGATTCACGCCCATCCGACAACCCGGCCAGAATTCCCGCCTGACTGAGAATGCCGCCCAGAGACTCGTCCCGGTGCTCAATGGCCACGAACTTCATTCCCGATTCCGGCCGGATCGTCAGGTCGTAGTAACCGGCAACCGCGTCGTTGACCATGACGAAGTCGGATCGAACGATGTTGCTGAGCGGCAGATTTTCGGCAATCAGATGCTTCAGAAAGTGAACCGGCTCTTCACGAAGCTGCGTTTTCATGTCGCGTCAACAGCGGGAACGCCGACGGATCGACCTCCAGAACGTCCAGCTTCTCAAGACTCAGCCACTCCGACGTGAACTCGCTCAGAAATTCACCAAACCGCGAATCGGCAATCATGCGGTCCACCTGCGCATCGAGCGATTCATGCAGCCGACCGCGATCCGCAAGTTCAAGCAGTTCGTGATCCGGCGACGTATTCCACAGGAAGTAAGACAACCGCGATGCCAGTTCCCAGCCGTCCAGATCTTCGGCGGCGGGACTGTGGCTTTGGTCGATCAGAAACAGAAACTGCGGCGATGTCAGGACCACCGTCAGCGCATTTCTGATGGCAAGCTGAAAGTCGCCGGATTCGGCAAAGGAGGTTTTCCAGACGTTGAAGATCAACGATTCCTCGTCATCGGTCACCGGTCGCCGCCAGGCTCGCGTCGTGAACGATCGAATGATTTCGCGAGCGTATTCCGGCGACCCGTCCGGCGCGTCCGATTCCACGAAGATGCCGCGATGAGTTTCCGGCGGCCAGCTTTCGTACCACGGTCCTTCGAACTCCACGGAATGAATTCGAAGACGCGGCATGGCGCGTCCGTCGGTGTATTCGCTGCGAACTCCGATCTCACGAACGCCGGCCAGGTAGTTGAGATTGCCGTCCTCCACAACCGGGGCCGGAAAATCATTGATCGCTCCCTGAAATACGAATTCCGCGGGCTCCGACGACACAACAGGCTGCGGCGTTCCGACAGGATTCAGTGTGCTGCCGCAGTCACGGCGCAGTCCCAAATGAACACCCACCAGCGGCGTCCGTTTTTCGAATGCAGAAAACTGCCGGGCGGCGTCGCTGGCGTCGTCGACACGACCGAAAACAACGCTGTGGATCGATGTCGCATCTTCATCGCCTGCAGCGCGGAACGACAGCGGCCCCTGTCCAAGCCGAACCAGCATCAGCGGCTGTGCGGTTGAACCGCCCTCAACGGGTTTTGAAAAACGACGATTGCCCAATTGCAGTCGAAGTGTGTCGCCGGAATCATCCACCACGAACTGCAGATCCACCTGATAAATACCCGGTTGTGGAATCGTCACGCTTCCGTCCCCGGAATCCGGCACGTCAGCGACGACGACCGTCTCATCTTCGGCCGCGTCAAGCTGCGGCGCATTCGCTTCGAGCAGCATGCCGTCGTCGTACCGCGAGGCCCGAACTGTTACACGAAAGTTCCCCTCATCCGGCAGTTCCCGGAGAGAGATCTTGAAGTTCGCCATCGGGCCGTAGGTGCTCGATTTTCCGAACAGCTCCGAACTGGGAATCGCAGGACGCAGCAGCAGGCCGTCCGGAACAACCTGGTAAGCTTCTCCCAGCGGATAGCCGTGGCTGCCTCGCATGCAGGCGAACACGGAATGATTCAGTCCCTCAAAAGTTCTCATACCGCGAACGGTGTCGTTGCCGGCGTAACCTTCAATGAACTCCCACGACTTCCGCATTTCGAATGGCTTGAAGGCGAACGGCTTCGCGGGGACAAGTTCCGTGACCGTGAAGTCGTCATTGTCCAGCAGCAGGTTGTCGGCCCCGAGAATCAGGCTGTCGGGGCACGGATCTCGATTGATGGCTTCGCCGAGATCCATTCGAAAATTCTGAACCACGGGCCGTTCATCTTCCCTGACGATACACAGCTCCAGCGATCGTTCGGCGATTTCAAAGTAGTACTCCATCTGGAGCGGCGACAGCACCATGACGTTTCCGTTGTTGCTGAAACCGTCGCGAGAAACGCCGTCGGGCGGCAGGACACCGGAGAGATTTTCTTCCAGATGCAACAGGTCACGAAGTGTGTTGCGGTATTGCCGAACGGTCAGCCGTCTCACGGAACCGTTCACCTGATTGTCGCGAGCGCGCGATCGATTCAGCGCCTGCCGAATCCAGGAAGTCAAAACCTGCCGCTCGCCGTCTGACGGCTGCGACTCGTCTTCCGGCGGCATCGTCCCGTCGCCAACGCGTTCAAGGATTTCCTTCCACAGAAACAACTGCCGATCGTCGAGCGAATCGTCGAGCACGTCCACCCGAATACCGGATTTCATCGTGGTTTCACCGTGACATTCGACGCAGTACTTCGCGAGCAATGGCCGGACCTGCTGCTCGAATGCTTCGTCTTCATCCTGCACGGCCACATTGTTCGTCGGCGAGGATTCTGCGGACGGCTGTGCCGGAACAGATTCCGCCCGGATCGCGATACACAGCGCTGGCAGCAGCGGAAGGACGCGGCGCAGGCATTTCGACAGTCGACAGGCTGTCATCATTCGTCGTATCCGGTGGGATTTGTGGCGGGGACAGCAAACGCAGTAGGCGGGTGGCGATGCCGGGAATGTCACGTTGCGGAACAACCGGATTCGCCGGGACACGGGCCATCGAAGAGAGCCGCCTGTGCCGCGACCGCGCCGATGTTCCGGTGAGTGTTCCGACGCCGACGGAACCCGCCATGTGTTTTGGCTTCGGAGGGTGGCGATTGCAAGCGAATTCGCAGGCAGGACGGCACAGGGTGACCGTGCCGCCGTCTTCGGGCAAGTCTTGCTGCGCTTGCCGCGGAACTGGTGCTTCGTCAGCCGAGTATTGGTGGATGGGAAGATTGCTGTCATTGGGCGCGATTCGGGAGGTCAACGCTCCTGCCGAGCCACGTGTGCCACAGGACGTCCATCGCAGCAGCGGATCGGCGGGAGCGTCGCCCTCCCAAATGTCCGATCGCAGATTTTCACTCGTCAAATGACGCCTGGCAGACCGCTGGCGGCGATGAAATCTCCGTCGGACAGGCTGCTGCGTGACGGGTCAGGCGATTTCGACTTCGAAATCGCTCAACCTTGAGAATCTTTTGGCGGAAATCGGTCGTGATTTTGGCTTCTCCGATTGAGCCGCCTGATGTCTTCCGGCCGCTTCGAAAAACATCGCCGGGTCCTTAGCGGGGGTTCGGCGCTGGTAGCTGTTGGAAGAATTTTGCGCGGCGTCAGAGTGTTCCGTCACGGACGGGACAGCGCGTCTTGAAACCGAGGTTTGCTGAGGAGTCGAAGTGATGTTCAGGTATACCAGGTATGGGTTACTTTTTGTTGCGATCGCGATCGTTGCCGGATCGGCACTGTGGCAGCCGGTGACGGCGTCGCGGCAGTCGGGCCGCAGAAACACGGCGGTTGCGTGTTCGATCGATGTCGTGGTCGAGACGCGAGCGCAGGACGGCACAATTCTGAGCACAGAAAGCTATGTTCGGGACTTTGTTGTCAGCGAAACCGAAGCCTTCGTGGACGACTTTTCCACGCGGATTCGATTCAAGGAGTTCAGCGCGTCACTGCAAAGAGTTAACGGCGAGATCGTGGTTGCCGTCGATTGGTTCGCGGACATCTCGACATTCAATGCAGTCGACTTTAGCACCGCTCTGGTACTCGGCAACGGTCGCAATTCCGGTGAGATCGCAGCGACCCACAAGTTCTACTCAACACCGGGACTTACAACGACGCGTTACATTCTGTCCGGCACACGCATGTAGCCGGAATCGGAACGACAAGCGAAGATTCACAAACACTGCGCGGACGCATGCCGCACCGCGCAGTGCTTTCGCTTTCCTGAGCCCGCCGGATGCGCGGGACGTAAGTCCTTCGGTCCAGGCGCGGCGATGGCCGGTCGAGTCTCGTCGGCGAAGTGCTATGCAGCGCGATTCTGAGCCGCGGGAGCTGACGGTGCCGGCTGCTGCAGTCGTTTCCGGCGAGCGCCGATGGAAAGAAACGCCGGCAACAGCACCAGGTCCCCCGCCAGGGCTGCGATCAGCAGGCAGAACATCAGCAGGCCGAATCGCATGGTCGGCCGAAACGGAGACAGTCCCAGAGCCAGCAGGCCGGTCCCGGAAATGATCGCGGACGAAATGATCGGCAATCCGGTCTGCAGCACGGCATGCCGCACGGCTCGGTATCGACAACCGTGATCGCAGACAACGCTGCGGTAGCTGAACAGAAAGTGGAACGTGCCGTCGACGGCCAGCCCCAGAGCGATGCTGGCGGTCATCATGATGCCGATGTCGATGGGATAGTTGCACCAGCCCAGAATCCCGAACACCAGCAGGATGGGCGTCAGGTTGGGAATCATCGCGATCAGACCGGCGCCGACGGAACGCAGAGCTACGATCATGACAATCGTGATCAGCACGAATGCCGAGGCGAAGCTCTTCCAGAAGCCGTCAAAAATGTCGCCCTGAGCCTGCTCCAGCAATGGACCCATGCCGGTAAACGTGACGGGAAACTCGGCACAGCGTTCTCGCAGACTGTCCACGGTACGTCGCAGCACCTTCGGGGAATCGTCCCGCAGACGAATCGACACGCGCCACAAGCGGCTTCCGTCGGCAAGCAGGCTGCCTGTGGACCCGCTGCCCGACGAGCCCGCCATCAGCCGCGCGGGAGAAAACGTCTGCTCCGTAATCTCCGCCGGAAAGAAGTCGGCCAGTGACAGCGTGTGGCACACGTTTTCATCATCGCTGAGCAGACTCTCCAGACGACGAATGTCGCGGAGCCGTTCAACGAAAGACGATTCCGTCTGGCCGAAATCAACCACCGCTTCGATGGACGTCGGGCTGGTCAGCGTTTCCTTGACCAGCAGTGTGTCTTTCAGCACCGGATCCTGGCTGGGCAGAAATTCCAGCGGATCGATCAGCGACTTCAGCTTGTAGACGCCGATGGAACACACCAGCGTGATCGTGATGCCCGGAACCAGCACTCGCCACGGATGATTGACGACAAACATCGCAAACCGTTCCAGCCGCGTCTGCAGGCCCTTCTGCCGGGACGGGTCATAGCGGACGGCAACCAGAATCGCGGGAGTCACGAAGACGCCGATCAGAAACGAATACACCGTTCCATAAGCGGCCGCGATGGCAAACTGCGGAATCGGTCCAATGTCGGAAACCGCAAGGCTCAGCAGACCGATCACGGTGGTTCCGGTGGCAAACAGACTCGGACGAATCACGGCCTGCAGTGCCCGCCCGATACCCTCCGCGCGGTGAATTTCACGACGATAGTGGCCGATGTAGTGGATCGCCGCTGCCGTCGTGAAGACCATCACCATCACGGGCAGCGATCCCATGATGAAATTCATCTGCTGACCGGAAGCCCAGACCGTCGCCAGGGTCAGTTCGATGCTCAGGATATTAGTGACCATCAGAGCGCCGGAAGTCTTCCAGCAGCCGATGTTCAGATGCAGCAGCACGAAGCAGATGAACAGCGTCAGCGCGAACAGGCTCATGCTGTTTTCCCGGCTGCCCAGGTGGTCGAGCTGCGTTGCCACAACGGGACCACCGGCCAGGACCGCGTTCTCAAGCTGGCAGTAGCTGATCTGATCGCGAATGGCCTGAACCGACGCGCCCCGCTGAGCAACTCCGTCACGGTCCAGAACGACCAGCAGTGTTTCCAGATCGCCGCCGGGAGTCGCCACCAGATGCAGCAGGCGTTCCGCGGCCACGTCCGATTCGACGTCGTTCGCGAACATCATTTCCAGAATCTGCTGACGCGTCCAGCACGTGCGGACGCCGTGCAGTCCTCCCACACGCGAAGCCAGAGCGGTCAGTCGCTGTGAGTCGGGAAACGGCTTCTCAAAGGCGATCAGGATCGTTTCGTCGACACCGAATGTGCGGCAGAAACTGTCATAATCGATGCGGACCTGGCTGTGGCGCGGAAGCCAGGTTTCGATGTTGTTGTCCGACTTTACCCGCTCACCCAGCAGCGTCAGCACCGGTAGCGCGACAATGCAGAAAATCAGCAAAGTCAGCGAATGACGCCTATAAAATCCCGAAACCATACAATCGCGCCGGCAGAGAACCTGAGTGATGTGTTCTTTCCAACGCTATCGAATGTCGGTCAGGGCGGGCGTGATCCGTATCAGCGATTCGGCAGAGTGTGCCGGAAGTTTCGGCGCTGTACACGGGCGCTGCCGACAGATCCCGAACGTCAAGGTTTCGCGCGAGAAACCGCAGGGCTTTCCTGGTCGCGCTGACGGTGACCGCCAACACAGACCGTTTGAACGGGACAACACCTCAGCACGCCGGGGCAAAGTCAGATGCCTGCGGGACGCGACGCAATCCGCCGGAAACGCCGAAGTTCGGTCGCTGCCCGCTGTCGTGACGAGCACGGGAACTCCCGTCACTCAGCCTTCGCTGACGGCAGGAAGCGGCCGCCGCTCATGAACATGCCGTTATCGCAGGGCGTGCACCATTCGATCTGCACTTCGTACTGAAACTCGCGAGTTTCACTGGCCATGCGGACCGTTGCGTTGCCGGGAGACACCGAGCCGCGATGCAGCAGCCCGATTCCGGTACGGCTGATTTCCCTGGTCATCGCGGAAATCGTGTTACCGCGGCGAGTCTTAATCTCGGCCGGAACCGATAGCTCTAGTCGCTCGTTGGCCCTCATGTTCGTCACATCGGGCTTGCCGATGCTTTCCAGCACCTGGCGAAGATCGTCCATTGTCGGTCGGCTGAAGGGATCCTGCATCACTGACTCCGAAGTCTTTTGCCCGCCGCGTCGCCCGAATGGCATGTTCGGATCGCGCAGTCCTGGAAAGCTGGTTCAATGCTGAGATTCTAGTCCCGGTTTCCGAACGCCGAACAACAACGTCACGGGAACGCCGGTGCGATATTCCGGCGACAGTTGCGGTTTGAACAGTTGCACCGACTTTGCAGACGACGAATGCCAGCGCCACCGGATCAGCGCCGGTTGCTGGTGAGCCTTCGTTCCGGGAAAAACAGCAGGGCAATCACCAGCACAATGCCCGCCAGCAGGAACCACGTGCGACCGCTGAAGAGTCGGTGGAGTGAAACCCCGCCCCTGGATTTCGGCTGCCCGGATTCAAAGGCCGATTCGTCAACGACGTCCGCGGCAGCGACTGTGGCCGGATCATCAAAGAACGGCTCGTCGGAAAACTCCGCCTTGAGTTCGCGGGAGGATGAGATCTGCGTCACCGGCTTGCGGGCAGTCTTCATTCCCGGAATCACCAGTGGAGCGGGATCGGCCGGTTCCGGAAGCTGCAGCCCGACGTCAGCGGCACCATTCGTTTCGTCGCGGAAACTTACCGACATCGAATCGGCCGGTTTCGACGGGTGATCGCTGAAGGTAAACGACGGACTTTGCTGAGCTGTAATTCGCAGGCCTGCCGATTCACTGCCCGCGACTGCTTCAGCCGGATTCTGCCAGTTAAACGCGGCGGCGTCGGCTGGCTCCCACGCGTCAGCGGCGTGATTCTGACCGTCAGTGGAGAATCCATGCCGAGCGGCGGCATCAGCAAACAGGTTGAACGCGTCACGGCGATTCAGCTGATGGTTGCCAGTCTCGCGGGCATCGCTGACCAGCCGGTCAAATTCATTTTTCGCATCGTCGGAAGTCGCCAGCAATGGAAACGCGGCAGCGTCGGCGTCGGCCAATCCCGGAGCGGCTTGACTCTGACTTCGTCCGTGCGCGACGCCCGCAGAATCGACTGCGGCGGCTTTTGGCTTTGTGTCAGCCAGCAGATCGTCAAAGTCCAGCACAAAGTCGTTGTCTTTGGTTTCGGTGCCCGTCCCGGCGAACTCATCAAACGCGTCAGCCGCCTTTGACGACTTCACGGACTCCGCGCGAGCGACGGCGTCAGATGTTCGCGCCGACAGGTCTTTCAGATCCGGCAGGTCAGCACCGAATTCGGCCATGGCGGCGTCAAAGTTGTCGGCATGTTCATTGGTCGCCTTCCTGGCGCGGCTTTCGTCGAACTGCCGATCGACAAACGCCGCAAAGGATTCCGCGTCGTCGTCGATGTCGGATTCGGACACCACCGAACGGATCGACTTGTCGGTGGATTTCGCCTTTGACTCAGCCAGTTTCGCGTCGGCCTTCAGAGAATCGAATTCGGCAAATGCTTCTGCCAGCGCCTCCTCCATTCCGGCGGGAAGTTCGCGGGCTGCCGGTTTCTCAGCCACATCGGATTTGACTGCGGCTTTCGGCTTCGCCTTCGGCTGACCCTGGACAATGACTTCGGGTTCCGGGAAGCGGGGCTTCCTGGCTGCAGCGTTGTCGATGTCCAGAAACGGATCCGGTTCGACAGCGTTCCTGTCCGGCCGATGCAGCAGACGTCCCAGACTCAGCTTACTGAGCCGCGTGTCCCCCGAATCGTCCGACGGATTCTGCTGGTCCTTTTCGCGCGAAACGAACAATCCCCTGGCGGCCTTGAAGGGACCACCAGCCGCTTCCTCCTCGGCTGGATCGGTGGCCGCAAGCCGCGATTCCGCGGCCTCGTCCGAACGCTCCAGGTCCTCCAGTGAAACGAATCGGCTGTTTCCGGGCATCAGTTCCCGCAGGCGGCTGCCCGAACAACCCGAGGCTGCCACCAGCAACAGACTTGCGAACATCGCGATTTTGGCTGCCGACATCGTGTCGAACCTTCCCTCATTCTGACAGGCTCAGCATTCACAGCGGAGGATCCGACCGCTGTAGTCCCACTTCTTCTTCTGATCGTCATTTCACCACTGGCCGGAAAAACCGTCATTGCCGATCCGGTCCGTTCCGCCGCCGGTACGTTGTCCGCAGTTCCGATCCGGCAGAGTCTTTGCATCGCGAAAGCCAGCCAGGCTTTGACGGCAGGCGTTCGGACGCACTACGGTTCGGTCCGAAAACTGTGAAAATCGACTAAAGTCCGGCTCCCTGTCTTCCCCACCAGACGACGAATTCTGCGCCATGAGATCACTTCCCCATTTGCCGCTCGTGTCCTGCCTGATCGCGCTAGCCGCTGTCCATCCCGTCGCCGCTCAGACTCCCGCGGAACGCATGCACGCGATTTTTGACACGGAATGGCAGCGCACGCTGAAGGAAAGTCCGACGTTCGCGTCACAGCTGGGCGATCGGCGCTACAACACCCGATGGCCGGACGCGTCGCTGTCGGCAACCAGAGAGTCGCAGCAGCAGACCCGTCATGTCCTGGCGCAGCTGAAACGCATCGACACGTCGCAGCTTTCGGCAGCGGATCAGCTCAACCACAGACTGTTCGAGGATCAGTACGAAACCAGCATTGCTGCAGAAGCACCGGCTGCATCTGCTGCCGCTGAACCAGCGAGGCGGAATCCAGGACGAGAGCAGCCTGGCGGATCTGTTGAAGTTTGACAGCATTCGCGACTTCGAAGACTGGATCGCCCGGCTGCGTGCGTTTCCGACGTACATGGGCCAGACGATGCGCTCATGAAACAGGGAATGCACGAGGGCATGCTGCATCCGAAAGTCGTCATGCAGCGAGTGCCCGATCAGATCCGCAAACAACTCGTCGACGATCCTCGCGAGAGTCTGTACTACAAGCCGTTCCGATCGTTCACCATCGAAATTTCAGACGCTGACAAATCCCGGCTTCAGAACGATGCCGCTGCGGCCATCGAGGAATGCATCCTGCCCTCGTATCGAACGTTCCTGAAATTCTTCGAAGAGGAATACCTGCCCGCGTCGTTTGACAGCGTTGGCTGCTGGCAGCGCCCCGAAGGACTGGAAATGTACGCCGCGCTGGCACGACAGTTTACGACGACCGACCTGACCCCCGAGCAGATTCACCAGATCGGACTCGACGAAGTCGCGCGGATACGAAAGGAAATGGAAGCCATTCAGCAGCAGGTCGGCTTCGAAGGTTCGTTTCAGGAATTCCTGACGCATCTTCGATCAGATCCGCAATTCTACTACGACAATCAGAACGACCTGCTGGAAGCCTACCGGGAATGCTGCCGCCGGATTGATCCTCAGCTTCCAAATCTGTTTTCTCGCTTGCCGAAGATCCCCTATGAAATCGTGCCTATCCCGTCGCAGATGGCTCCCGACACCACGGCCGCTTATTACCAGCCGCCCGCCGCCGACGGCAGTCGCGCGGGAGGCTACTACGTGAATCTCTACAAGCCCGAAGCGCGGCCGAAATATGAAATTGAAGCGCTGTCGCTTCACGAGTCCGTTCCGGGGCACCACCTGCAGATCGCGCTGGCGATGGAGCTGGACGAAATCCCCGAATTCCGCCGCTATGAAGGTTACACCGCGTTCATTGAAGGCTGGGGACTGTACAGCGAAAAGCTGGGTGAGGAACTCGGCCTGTACCAGGATCCGTATTCCAAATTCGGACAATTGACCTACGAAATGTGGCGAGCCGTCCGGCTGGTTGTGGACACCGGAATGCACACAATGAAGTGGTCTCGCCAGGACGCCATCGATTTCTTCGCCGCCAACACCGCCAAGACTCTGCTGGACATTGAAAACGAAGTTGATCGCTACATCGCCTGGCCGGGCCAGGCATTGGCCTACAAGATCGGCGAATTGAAAATTCGCGAACTTCGAGCCCGCGCGGAAGCGCAACTGGGAACTGCCTTCGACGTGAAGGAATTCCACGACGTCGTGCTGCGAAACGGAGCCGTGCCGCTGGCGGTGCTGGAAGAGATCGTCGACGCGTGGCTGGCGTCGAAGAAATGACCTGCAGGGCGGATGCCGGCCCGTCACATTCGCCGTTCCAACAACGCGCGGCTTTCATTCAGTTCATCGCGATGATGTGAAGCCCGCGTCCGGATCGGAACGCACCTCTATGTCAGTTTGCGCTCACGGATCCAGTCGGTGTGGACTTTCTCGCCGCGAGGTTTGTCAACGCGTTCGTAGGTATGTGCTCCGAAGTAGTCTCGCTGAGCCTGCAGCAGGTTCGCGGGCAGCCGACCACGACGATAGCCGTCATAGTACGTCAGCGCTGAACTGAACCCAGGAACCGGCAGGCCCAGTGCGATCGCCGTCGCGACGACTCGACGCCACGCGGGCTGAGCCTTGCTGATCGCAGACTTAAAGAAATCGTCCAGCAGCAGGTTTTCCAGTGTGGGGTTCTTGTCGAATGCCTTCTTGATGTCTTCCAGAAATCGGGACCGAATGATGCAGCCGCCTCGCCACAACAGCGCGATTGGTCCGTTGTTGAGCTTCCAGCCGAACTCGGCGGCGGCGGCGTCAAGCTGAACAAACCCCTGTGCGTAGCTGCAGAGCTTGGACGCATACAACGCCTGCCGAACGTCATCGACAAACTGGTCACGGTCGCCTTCAAACTTCGTATCCGGTCCGCTCAGGACGGTCTCCGCACGCACGCGCGCGTCCTTCTGCGCTGACAGGCAGCGGGCGAACACAGCTTCCGTAATCAGCGTCGTGGGGACTCCCAGATCCAGAGCGTGCTGGCTCATCCATTTGCCGGTTCCCTTCTGGCCGGCCGTGTCAAGAATCAGGTCGACAAGATCCTTTCCGGTTTCCCCGTCTTTGACCGTAAAGATGTCGCGAGTGATCTCAATCAGATAGCTCTCCAGCTCGCGTTCGTTCCATTCCCGAAAGACCTGATGCAGTTCCGCATTGGTCAGGCCGACACCGTGTTTCAGGATGTAGTAGGCTTCGCAGATCAACTGCATATCGCCATATTCAATGCCGTTGTGCACCATCTTGACGTAGTGCCCTGCCCCGGCCTCGCCAACCCAGTCACAACACGGGATGTCGTGATTCGGACCGACCTTCGCGCTGATCTTCTGCAGGATGTCTTTGACGTATGGCCACGCTTCCGGGTGACCTCCGGGCATGATGCTCGGGCCCTTCAACGCTCCTTCTTCACCGCCGGAAACGCCGGTTCCGATGAAACGAAACCCCTGCTCCTTCAGTTCGTGATGTCGTCGATTGGTATCCGTGTAGTCGGCGTTGCCGCCGTCAATGATGATGTCTCCCTTCGCAAGCAGCGGCTTCAACTGCTCGATCACGGCATCGACCGGCGACCCGGCCTTGACCATAATCATGACGCGGCGAGGCGATTCCAGGCTGTTGACGAAGTCTTCCAGTGATTCATAGCCGTGAATCCGTTCGGCCGTGCCGGGCTCAACGACGCCCGCCGGCCGGCTGCCAAGGCCGTCGATGAACTCACGCATCGTTTCCGTGGTGCGGTTATAGACAGCGACGTTGAAGCCCTTGTTGGCCATGTTCATGACCAGGTTCTGTCCCATCACTGCCAGGCCGATCAAGCCGATGTCATGTTTTGCCATTGGTAGCGGATTTCAAAGAAGAGGAATCTTGATCAAACGTAAGCGCCCGCTGTTCGCGAGTCCTGGTGCAACGGGACGTCGAACACCGAGCAGCAGTCGCGCAAGCCGCAAATCGTGTGGCTGCACCGGTGGCAGCAGAACTGCGGCGTCATCGCTGAATTCTGGCGGAACCGCCTTCCGCGAATGACCTGACCTGTTCCAGAGACGCCATCGTCGTGTCGCCGGGAAACGTTGTCAGCAGGGCTCCGTGAGCCCAGCCCAGCCGCAGCGCCTGTTCCGGAGTTTCGCCACCCATCAGGCCGTAGAACAGGCCGGACGCGAAACCGTCGCCGCCACCGACTCGGTCAAGCACATCCAGTTGCGTCTCCGGAGCCTGATACGTCTTGCCATCCAGCCACAACACAGCGCTCCAGTTGTGGCGATTCGTGGAAACGACTTCGCGAAGGGTCGTTGCGACGGCTTTCACATTCGGAAGATCCCTGGCGACCGATTCCATCATTCCGAAGAACGCCGTCGGGTCGAGCTTGCCCTTCTTTTCCACGTCCTGACCCTTCAGTCCCAGGCCCTTCTGCAGATCCTCCTCGTTTCCAACCAGGACATCGCAGTGTTCGACGATTCCTCGCAGCGTTTCCTGGGCTTTGTCGAGGCCGCCGGAAATCGCCCACAGCTTCGCTCGATAATTCAGATCGAACGACGTGACAGCGCCGGCCTTCTTTGCCGCCTTCATGGCTTCGACGATCACTTCCGGCGTCGTCGGCGAAAGCGCCGCAAAGATACCTCCACTGTGAAACCAGCGGACTCCGCCGGCAAAGATTTCGTCCCAGTTGAAATCACCGGCTTTCAGCATTCCGGCGGCTTCGTTGCTGCGGTTGTAAAAGACAACGGGAGCACGCACACCGCAGCCCTGATCGCTGTACACAGTGGCCATGTTCGGCCCGCGAACGCCGTCATGTTTGAACATTTTGTAGAACGGCCTGACGCCCATCGCCCGCACTCGTTCACTGATCAGGTCGCCAATCGGGTTGTCGACCATTGCCGTCACGATGCCGGTTTTCAGACGAAAGCAATCAGACAGGTTCGCCGCGCAGTTGAATTCTCCGCCGCTGACATGGATGGCCAGTTGCGTTGCCTTTCGGAACGGAATGCGACCGGGATCCAGACGATGCACCATCGCGCCCAGTGACACAAAGTCCAGGGCGCCGGATGCGGGAATTTCAAGCATGAAGCGTTCTCCACCGGGGTTTCGGTTGATGTCGGGCGGGTATCCTAAAGACCGCACGCATCGAATTCAAAACCACGCCGGAACCCGCACGGCCGTTTGCCGAATCTGCGAATCATGTGCCGCTTACGGCTCACGAATCAGTTCGTCCAGCCGTTCGTGCTGTTCGATTGTCGCCGCAACGACTGCTGTGGAACCCTGCCACGAAAACTCCAGATCCGCGAATTCGGTCTGCCAGCGCTGCTGAACGGCATCCTTCCGTCGAGCGGCCACGCGGTGCTTCTGTTCGATCCGAACGGCTTCCGGAAGCGGCTCAACGCGGAGCACGCTTCCCTGTTCATCAATGTGAAACGTCAGATCGAACTGGATCAGAATCACGGACGCATATTCGGCAAACGACACGTCCGGCAGTTCCCCGGCACGCCACAGATCGTAGGGAACCACATCCGCGTTCTCGATCTGCAGTCCCGCCTGCGGTGCCGCAGCCGTTAGCAGCTCGCGAGGTTGCGCGAGTCTCGGCCACGATGCCGGCCGATCGGCGACAATCGCGCGGTAGGTATCCGCCGGCATTATTCCGCGCAGACCGGAGATTTCCTGCCGACGCAGTTCGATGACCGTTCTCAGAGATTCGGCAGCCCGTTTCGGACCGATGTAAACAAAATGCTCCGAATACGACACGCCGCAGTTGAGGGATTCCGCGATGCTGCGCAGCAGTTGTGCGATTGTCATTGTTCCCGAATAACTACCCGGATCGGCTGTCGGATCGATCCGTCGGTCCAGGATGACAGGAATTCCTGTGTCTCGCTGCAGTGTCTGCAGCAGGTCTGCGGTCCGTGCGTCGCTGACCGTAAGAGTCAGTTCAGCCGCCAGCGAATCCTGGAGCGACCGCCCCGACAGAAGCCTTGCCGACGGCTGGCAAAGCGCCGGCTGCGCTGACACGGAAATCCAGCCGGCCATCCACAGTGCCGCGATACTGTTCGCTGTCGTCCGCATTCTAATTCGACTTGCCAGAAGAATTGCCAACCTAAAAACGGACCGCGTGAACATCGGGCTGCCAGCGACCGGCCTGTTCAGACGGTGCAGATGCTTCGACAGCGAAACACCAATCCGCCGATGAACCAACAGCAGCCGCCGATCCCCAGCAGGATCCCCACATCGCAAAACGGGAACTGTCCCGACTGAATAATGATCGCCGGGCGGTAGTATTCCATCACGCTCAGAAACGAAACATTCTTCGCCGGATCCCAGAACTGAGCCAGAAAGTTCAGCAGAAACGACGACAGCAAGACAGCGAAGACAACACCAATCGCGCGAGTCCTGTGGTTGCTGAGAGTCGAGACCAGAAACGAAAAGCCGCCGACCGCACAATAGACAGCGAACAGGTTCAGCATCACAAACAGCGTCGGCAACCAGCCGGGCCGCATATCGGGCTGCAGAACTCCGGAAGCCAGAAAGTGACCGAGCCAGCCCGACGACAGCATTACAAGACCGGAAACCGCCCAGCCGATCGTTTCGCCGACGTACAGCGTCCACCGCGAAACGGGCAGCCCCAGCAGAAAGTCAACGGTTCCGCGGTCGATTTCTCCGGCCGGAAGACGAGTGCAATACATCACTTCATGGGCCCACGTCACCGCCAGCACGGACGGATGGACCCACAGGAACGCCTGAATCATTTGAGCCGTGAACTCGTCGCCCGGATCGATCCCCAGCAGCGCGGTGATGATTGGCTTGATGAATGGCAGGCGTTCAAAGACCTTGTCGATGTCGCTGAGGATCTTCGGCAACAGCGTCGTCAGCAGGGCCATAATCAACCCCAGCCCCACGCTGAAGAACAGCACCGGCCAGCGAATCTCGTGGAAGATCTTGTTCAGGATGCCTCGCATGGTCCACATCGTCAGCGACCGGCGGGAAGACCGGCAGGAAGGAAGTCACCGGCACGGCGCCGGTGTGATGAATTTGAGCCGGAAGAATACTCCACTTTCGAAGCAGGGATCACACAAAGCCCGCACCTTCGCGGCACAACGTCGCGGAAGAAACGCAACGCGAAATCTAAAGGCATGACGAAACCCTGTCCGCGTCCGGCGGATTGTTTCTCCGGTCAGGCAAGTCACTCTTCGTCCCGGTAGAATCCGCGAAACAAGGCGTCCAGACTCGGTGGGCTGATACTCATGTCAGCAATCGGCTGAGTCGCCGCCCAGGTCACAAGTTGCCGCGACGGACCCTGCATCGTCAGTTGCCAGCCGTTTCGAAATCTGCGGTCCGGCGTCAGAAAGTCGGGCCACGATACCTTGTCGGCGCACTCTTCAGAGTCAAACACCAGCGAAACCATTCGCGGCGCGCGAGCCTTCAGTGCGTGCAGTGTATCATTGGCAACGATCCGCCCGCTTCGAATGATGGCAACGTCGTCACACAGGCTTTCGACTTCGCTCAGGGTGTGGCTGGAAAAGAACACCGTACGACCATCCGCCGCCATTTCGCGCAGGCAGTCTGCCAGAACATCCTGCATCAGAGGATCGAGCCCCGAAGTCGGTTCGTCCAGAATCACAAGGCGAGGCCGATGGGCGAGCGCCATCACAAGGGCCAGCTTCTGGCGATTTCCCCGCGACATCTTTCTGACCGGAAGATCGGGTTCCAGCCGAAATCTCTCAGTCAGCCGGTTGCCCTCCGCCTGCAGATCCGTGCCGCGAATCTGGCTGACAATCCGAAACGCCTTTCGCGCCGTCAGCCAGGAATACAGCCGGACATCGCCCGCGACATATCCGACATCACGCTTGATGCAGGCGCTGGCCGACCAGCAGTCGTGTCCCAGCACTCTGGCGGTGCCATGCCCTGCCTTCAGGAATCCCAGCAGGATGCGAATTGCGGTGGACTTTCCTGCGCCGTTGGGACCAAGGAAACCGAAAATTCTGCCGGCCTGGATCTTCAGGCTGACGTCATCGATGCCGCGACGGCGACCGTAGGACTTGCTCAGGTTTTCAATGTCAATGGCGATCATGGCGGGCAATCGTAGCGGGAACCGGAAGAAACGGGACCGACTGCCAGGAATTCCGCGGCGACTCCAGCAACTTCCTGATCGGCAGCTTGTCTGCGTCCTGTATTTGTTTGACGGTCCCGCAGTTTGACGGTTCCCCGGCCCGGGGATCCCGTGTCGCGCGCGGGCAACAACGCAGTCGACGACGCAGGTATTGCGTCGAACCGACGTCAGCGGTCGGACAGTTCAGGCACTTCAGCTACTTCGCAGTCTGCCGCCTTGAATGCCCTGAATCTCACGGATATCATCCTCCGCCCGCTGCGTTCTTTCGCGGCGAATTTCGCTTTGCGGTGGCTATAGCTCAGTTGGTTAGAGCGCTGGATTGTGGTTCCAGAGGTCGCCGGTTCAAATCCGGTTAGCCACCCTTCCCTGCCCGACGTTTCCGCGTCGGGTTTTTCGTGCGCGGGTGCGCGAACCCACGATCGCCCTTTTTTGGTTTTTTTTCGATCGCATCCGGTCGGTGCAAAGTTCGTGTCCAGCGCATTTGTTGGGACCAGTGCCGCCGACTAAAATCGTGGTGCCCCAAAAAGCCTGGTGGCCATCGGTCGCGGTTGGCGGGAGCGCGACTTCGCGATTCCGTTCACGCCTGTCGGCGTCCCGCCACCAGGCGCAGCAATTCCCTTCGCGGCAGTCTTCAAGTCAAAGTACCCGAACACCGTGTGACCCAGCGTCAAACAACAGGTCCGCCCGTCCCGGACATCCGGAGGTGACAACATGAGTGGCCAATCGACAGCGGAAAAACTCAAGCGATACACGCAGCTTGAATACATTCTGGTCGGCGACCTGAGAGACCTTCTCGAAGACCCCATCGACGACGACAATTTGCGCTGGATTCACGCCGTCGTCGACGCGCTGCTGGACTCGCTGCCGGTCGAGTTTGAACTCAAGCGACAGGGCGGCTACCTGCGCGAAGTTCTGGAACGCCACCCGAACTGGCTCTGTCATGTCGCGACTCTGGAGAGCCAGCATCGCCGACTGTGTCGCCATTTGCGAGAACTGCGGAACCGGCTGTCCGACCCGGATCACGTTGAGGAAACAGCGCGCGTGCTGAGCCTGGAGCTGAAAGCCTGGATGGATAATTTCGACGCTCACAACCGCCAGGAACGCCGACTGATGCAGACAGCGATGAACCTGGAGGTCGGCACCGGAGACTGATGCAGCATGCCGGACGTGAAGTTACTTCGGCCGCCGCGGATCGCCTGACAGAGGCAGCTTCACCGTTCGACCGGTCCACGCCGACTGATAGATCGCAAGGATAATCTCCACGCTCTTCCTTCCGTCCACGCCATCAACCCGGGCCGGCCGTTGATCGCTGATGGCTTCCACAAAGTCCTTTAGCTGGTCACGGTGGCCGACATAACTGATGGCTTTCGGATCGGCCGCTCCGCCGGTGTTTGCCGAACCGGCCGCGAATTTTCGGCGGATCGCGGCGTCTCGGCGGTCTTTCGTGCGGAATTCCCAGCGAAGAATGTCGTCCTGTTCGACGATCGCGGTGCCGTTGGTTCCGTGGATCTCCGTCTTCTTCAGCAACCCCGGCCACGCACTGGTTGTCGCCTCAATGACGCCGATGGCCCCGTTGGCAAACCGCAATGTCGCGACACCGACGTCTTCAACTTCAATGCGTTCGTGCGCCAGAGTGCCCGTCATTCCCGTCACCTCCACCACGTCGCCCATCAGCCAGTAAAGCAGATCGACCTGATGAATTGCCTGGTTCATGTACGCCCCGCCGCCGTCCATGTCCCACGTGCCGCGCCATCCACCGCTGTCATAGTACTCCTGAGTTCTCCACCACTTCACATACGTGTCGCCAAGCGTCAGTCGACCGAACCGACCGGCATCGATCGCAGCCTTGAGTTCCATGTTTACGGGGCTGAACCGCGACGGAAAAATTGCACACAGCCGGACGTTGTTCTGTTCACAGGCATTGATGATCGCGTCGCAGCGCTTAAGCGTGATTTCCAGCGGCTTCTCGACGACAACGTGCTTGCCCGCTTTCGCTGCAGCAACGGCCAGGTCGCGATGAGCGCCACTGGGCGTGCACACGTTGACGATGTCGACGTCGCTGTCCGCCAGCATTTCCTTCAGGTCCGTATAGGCTTTGCAGCCGTACTCTCTGCCGAAACTGACAGCTCGTTCTTCGACCGTGTCAAAGCACGCAACCACGCGGGCACCGCGGATGTCAGCGATCGCCTTCGCGTGGAAGTGCGAAATCATCCCGGTACCGACAATTCCGAATCCGGCTGGCATAGGAAATTCCTGAGTTAAGATAGAAGCTTTGGTCGAATGGCCCGGGCCGCAGGCGACCATGCTTTGCGCACTGTCCGTCGGCCAGGGCACGAATTGCGACCGGACGAAACCGGTCGACTTCTTCCGTTCCACCTGCCGCAACGGATGAGAACCGCGCTACGAAGCCCGTTTCTTCTTTGCGGACTTTTTTTGGCCGATTTTTTCGTTGTTGCTTTCTTCTTCGCCGACTTTTTGACTCCGCCCGACTTCGCCGCCTTAGCCTCCAGCCATTCGACGGCCTGCTGCACGGTGATTCCGTTGATGTCCGTGTCTTTGGGAACCGTGGCATTGATCCTGCCGTGTTTAACGTACATCCCGTAGCGGCCCTCGAACACGCCGATCGTCGCTCCGTCGTCCGGGTGATTGCCGATTTCGCGAAGCGGCTCCGGTGCGGCTCGCTTTCGCGTGTTTTTCAGCATCTCGACGGCCGCGTCCATTGTGATGTTCAGGACGTTGTAAGTCTGGCCGTTGAACTCATACGTGTGAGTCTTGCGGTCATAACTGGCGTAGACCTTGTCGTGAAGCACGTATGGCCCAAACCGACCGATACCTGTGTTGACGACCTTGTCGGTCAGCGGATGCTTGCCAATACGACGCGGCAGTTCCAGCAGCGCGACGGCGGTCTGCAGATCCAGATTCAGAGGATCGAAACAGTTGGGAATGCTGCATCGTTTCGGTTTCGGGTTTTCTTCGGTGACTTCTCCCAGTTGCAGGTACGGACCAAAGGGACCGCTTAGCTGATAGATGGGCACTCCGTCGTCGGGGTGCATGCCAAGAGCCGTGGGACCCTTCTGTTTTTCTTCCAGCAGCCGCGTGGCCAGCGCGTTGTTGATGTCTGCGGGAGCGACCGTGGCCGGGATTGACGCGGTGACCTTCGATTCGCCGTCAAGCTTTTCGAAGTACGGTCCGTACTTTCCGACCCGGACGTCGACATCCAGACCTTCCAGCTTCAGAGTGCAGGCTTCCCGCGGATCGATATCGCTTTCGCGCTGCCTGACCTGTTCATTGATTCCGTCGTTGCCCGAATAGAACTGCTGCAGGTATGGCAATCGGTCAGCATTGCCGGTGGCGATGTCGTCCAGAGTCTGTTCCATGCCCGCTGTGAACCCCAGATCCACGAGATTCGGGAAATGGTTCTCCAGCAGTTTCGTGACCGCCAGCCCCTTGAACGTGGGAACAAGCTGGCTGCCGTTCTTATTGACGTATTCGCGGTCCTGAATCGTGCCGATGATGCTGGCATACGTTGAGGGCCGGCCGATCCCTTCGGATTCCAGTTTTCGAACCAGCGACGCTTCCGTGTAGCGGGCCGGCGGTTTGGTTTCGTGAGGATTCGCTTCGACGCTGTTGCAGTCAAGATTGTCGTTTTCGGACAGCGGCGGCAGCGGTGAGTCCCGGTCGTCCAGAGCGGCATCCGGATCGTCGCTGCCTTCGACGTAGACTCGGAAGAAGCCCGGGAATTCGACGGTGCGTCCCGAGGCCCGGAATTCCGCATTTTCAACGGCGATCGTGACAGTATCGAATCGCAGGAGTGCTTCGGCCATCTGCGTGGCCATCGTGCGCTTCCAGATCAGGTCATACAGCTTGTATTCGGCACCGGTGACTCCGATTTCGTCGGCGGTTTTCATTTTCTTTCCCGCCGGACGAATGGCTTCGTGAGCTTCCTGGGCTCCCTTGGTCTTGCTGGTGTACTGCCTGGGCGACGGGCTGAGGTATTCATGGCCGTACAGGTTTTCGATACGACCGCGAGCGGCGCTGACCGCCTCACCGCTCAGATTGACGCTGTCGGTACGCATATAAGTAATGTGTCCGGCTTCATACAGCCGCTGAGCGGTCTGCATGGTCTGCCGCGCCGTCATGTTCAGTTTGCGGTTGGCTTCCTGCTGCAGGCTGCTGGTCGTAAATGGCGGAGCCGGCTTGCGGTTCTGTCGTTTTTGCTCAACTTTGGAAACGATCCAGTCGGCGGACTTCAGCTTTTCCTGAAGTTCCTTCGCCGGACCTTCTTCAAGCAGCAGCACACCGGCGCCTTCTCGAAGCCTTCCGGTGTTTTCGTCGAAGTCTTTTCCGGAAGCGATGCGTCGGCCGTCGACTGTCTGCAGAATCGCTTCGAAGCGACCGCCCGCAGTCGCTGACTGGCCCGCCTTCAGGTCCGCTTTCAGGTCCCAGTACGTGCCGCTGTGAAACTTCATGCGTTCGATTTCGCGTTCCACAAGAATGCGGACAGCCACGCTTTGAACGCGCCCTGCGGAAAGTTTCGGAGCGATCTTCTTCCACAGCAAAGGGCTGAGCGTGTAGCCGTACAGGCGGTCAACGACGCGGCGCGTTTCCTGAGCGGCGACCAGGTTTTCGTCCATCTTTCGAGTATTCGCCAGCGCTTCCAGAATGGCGTCGCTGGTGATTTCCGAAAACACCATCCGCTTCACGGGAACTTTGGGTTCCAGCAACTGCACCAGATGCCAGCCGATGCTTTCTCCCTCACGGTCTTCGTCGGTCGCGACGATCAGTTGATCCGCGTCCTTCAACAGATCCTTCAGTTCCCTGACGATCTTCTTCTTATCGGCCGGCACGACATACAGCGGCTCGAAATCGTTGTCGACATTGACGCCAAGATTCGCCCAGGACTCCTTCTTCAGCTTCGGAGGAACCTCCGCGGCTTTCGCCGGCAGATCGCGCACGTGTCCCACGCTGGCTCGAACGACATAGTCGCTGCCCAGGAAACCCTGAATTTTCTTTGCCTTGGCGGGCGATTCGACGATCACCAAAGCCGTTTTTCGAGCAGCCATGCGTGACAGGTTCCAGGGTGGTTTCTATGAAGGACGGGACGATTGCATTGGCGAAAAAGCGGCCTTTGATCCGCCGTAACCCGTGATTTGGGTTGACCTTGTTTGAGTTCGTGCGACAGCTAGAATTCGCGGCTTCCAACTGACGGCGGACTGACTGGCGGGGGCGGTGGGATAAAGCATCTTTCCGTCCCCTGTCAAGTGTGCCCTCAAAATGTCGCCGTCGCGACACCACGTCGACAGCGTTGACTCGCAGCCGACAGGACTAACCAAAGGCACCGCCGGAATCAACGCCGTTCCTGCTCCGGATCGCGCCCACCGCGTTTCGTGAACCGTCCCGCCAGGCGTTTGCCGACTTTCATTTCGAATGAGCAATTCTCATGGCTTCACCGTTTAAGTTCTTCCGAAAACATCAGGCAGGAATGATGGTCGTACTGGTCATCCTGTCGATGCTGCTGTTCACACTCGATTCCCTGTTCAGCACGCGCGAACCGACATACTGGCTGCTGGGACTGCTGATCGGCGGGGCCGCATTCGGCATTGCCGGAATCAGTCAGGGACGCTGGCTGCAATGGGGACTCGGCGGCGGCCTGCTGGGAGCTGCACTTGGGTTCATGCTGCCGACGTACCTGAGACCGCCGGGGGTCATCAGCACCTCTCTGGGGATCATCGAACAGGAGGAACTGGATGACCTTGAGATGCGGCGGTTCATCGCCAACCGGTTTCTGGTGGAAGCGACCGGCGCATCCGGCCAATTCCCTCAGCAGTTTGGGTTTGGACACCAATCCATCAGCAAAGACGTTCTGTTTGGAAAACTGCTGCAGGCGAAAGCTGAATCGATCGGTATTTCCGCCACCCAGTCAATGGTCAACGACTTCATTCATCAGGCCACCGCTGAAAAACTCACTGCGCCGGACTTCGCACGGATCCGCAGTTCGATGCGGTATCAGGGCCGCACACTCGACGACGAAACCCTGTTCGAAATCCTGGGGGATCAACTGCAGGCGGTTCTTGCCTATCAGATGCTGCGGCCAGCCGTCGCCAGTCTGCCGCCGGCGCCGGAAGTGTTCTGGCAGTATTTCCGTCGCCTGAATGTACGACAGCAACTGAATACAGCCGCGTTCGACGTTGATGCGTTTCTGGATCAGGTCGCAGAACCCACGGACTCTGAAGTTGAACTGCTCTTTGCCGAAAATCGGCAGAGGTTCCCAAACGAACTGGAAGGTGGTTCCGCTGGCTTCCGGTTGCAGGATCGCATGCAACTAGCCTACCTGGAACTCGACTACGAAACGATGGAATCGCAGGTTCCCGAAATCTCCGACACGGAGATCGAAGAATACTACGAAGCCAACAAGGACGTGGAATTTAGTATTCCCGTCATTCCGGACGCGAACTCCTCCGATGACGCCGAACCTGCAGCCTCCGACACACCATCGACCGACGAAGCGACTCCGAAACCCGGGGATGCTGGCAGTGATGATGCTGCCGTCGACAAGGACAGTCCGACCGAGGGCGAGGCAGATGTGAAGCTGCCGGACGCGAAAACAGAAGTTCCCGAAACCGAATCGACTCCTCCGACGGAACCGGAGTCAGCCTCCGACACTTCCGACGAACAAAGTGCTGATCAGCCGGACGGTGCCGACGAATGCAATCCGTTCGCGCAGGACGACGACTCCGGCGACAACGCGACGGGGGAATCCTCCGAGTCGACCGCTTCGGATGAAGCGGCGTCCGATGGCGCGACAGCCGCTGAAGAAGGCGCGGCCCCTGCTGTGGCTGAGGACACACCTTCGGCAACTCCGGCTGACGGTTCCGCGCCTGAGGCCGCTGCGACTCAGGAGCCCGGTACGCCTCCCCTGTCTCTGGAGATCCCCGAAACGACTCCTGACGCCGCCACGAAATCCGGCGACGACAAGATGGAGGTCACTTACGAGTACCGTGAACTGAACGAAGATCTGAAGAGCCAAATCCGTGACCGACTGCTGCGCCAGCGAGCACGCGAAGTCATCAACGCGAAAACCCGCGAAGCGCTCGCTGTGATGCAGACGCTCTCAAAGAAGCGGGATCGGTTCGCGTTCGGACTGATCGAGGAGAACCCGGAATACCACGTGACTCGCGGCGAAACAAATGAAGCGTCCGAAGAACTTCGTGCCCGAGTCGCGGAGTACGCCCGGGAACTGAACGCCGAACTGAAGGCATGGGCGGCGGAGAACGGCTTCGCGTACGTCGAAACTCCGATGCTTTCGTATGCCGACCTGTTGGATGGCGAAAACTATCCCATCGGACTGGCCAAAGATCCGGAAGAAGACGCTTTCGGCCGTTCCCAGGGAGCGAACGTCGCCTACACAGTCTTCAGCGCGTTTGTGAACCAGTCAGCGCGCGAGATCGATCCTGCGAACGTCGACACCCAACTGTACATCCCGAGACTGGCGGCGACTCAGTCCTTCGGAATGAATAACAGCGGCAGCTACTTTGCGTACTGGCCGATCAGCTTTTCGCTGTCGCACGTGCCCACGCTGGACGAACCCGGTGTGCGAGACCAGGTCGTGCTGACGTGGAAGCGACAAAAGGCCCGGGAACTGGCGGAAAAACAGGCCACGGCCCTCGCTGAAGAAGTACGCACGGAGCTGGCGAAGGAAGGTGAGGCGAAACCAACGATGGCGTCGGTACTGGAAGGCCGGACGGTCACCGACCAATCCGACGGAGCCGACCTGGCAGTGCGGACGACTCAGCCGTTTTCCTGGCTGAAGGCGCCTTTGACGCCTCAGATGAACTTCCAGCAGCAGCAGCAGGTTACTCAATCGACAATTCAATTTTCGGGTGATGGAACGGACGTCCTGGGTTCTGTCGGCGATGAGTTCATGCGAACCATCTTTGAAGAGATGAACGACGGAGATATCAGGGTCGTCCCCAATTTTGATCGGTCAGCGTATTACATCGTGCAGGTCACGAACCGGTTCCCGACTCCGGAAATCGGTGAGGACGACCTGCGGGAACGCTTCCTGAACGAAGGTCAGCAATTCGCGTTCGCCGGAAGCCCGATCATTGATGTGATGCAGCGGGAAATTCTGCTGCCGGCCAACGTCGAATGGGAAAAAGCGATCTGGCGTGAATTCGGTGTGAATCCGGATTCGGAGGAATAGCAGACAAGTCGCATCGGAACCGACGAATCAACGTCACTCGTCGCGGACTCAATCCGTGAACCGGCGCCGACCGGTCGGTGTTGAGTGGAGAAGAGAATGTCGGCAGACGACTATATCTCACGTCCCCATGACCTGTTCACTCGACAGAGTCTGGAGCGACGTGAGATTGCCCGCGACATTATCGGCCATTACCTGCCGCCGGGCCTTGTACGGCAACTGAAGCTGGAAACGCTTACTCTGGTAGCGGGGAGCTTCGTTGACAGCGAACTGCGGGCCAGCCAGTCGGACGTGCTGTACGATGTGCAGTTCAGCGACGACCGCCACGGGCAGATCTACATCCTGTTCGAACACAAGAGCCATGCGGACTCGGCCACGGCATTTCAACTGTTGAAATACATCGTGCGGATCTGGGAGCGACAGCAGCGGCAGAAGGAATCGCTGACGCCGATCGTCCCCGTTGTCCTGTATCACGGTGCAGCGTCATGGACGACGGCCCGATCAATTCCGGAAATGGTTGACGCACCGGATTCTCTGACTCCTTACATCCCGGATTTCACGTTCGAGCTGCTCGATCTGACAACCTATCGGGACGATCAGCTTTCAGGGGAATCTCTTACACGGGCAACTCTGCTGTTGCTAAAATACATTTTCGATGAGGACTTGCGGAGTCGATTGGCGGAGATCCTGCGGTCAGCCGCTGAACAACGTGGCGGTCATGAGCTGACAGAAATCCTTCGCAGCTTCCTGACATATGTCGCGGCGGCCGCTCGCCGGATTGAGCCGCCGGAGTTGAGGTTGGTCGCCCGGCAGTCACTTGGTGCAGAAGGGGAAGACGTTGTGAGTTCGATCCTTGAGCAATGGGTTGCGAAGGGACGCGAAGAGGGACGCGAAGAGGGACGCGTGAATTCGCTGCGCGGCAGCATCCGCGATATCCTGGAGGTGCGATTCCCCGACGACGTTGCCGGGTTCGAACCACGAATCAATCAGATCGAATCGGCCGACGCACTGCAGCAACTGCTTCGGCTGTGCGTCGCAGCGGCTTCAGCGGCGGAAGTCAGGCAGTGGCTGGACAGCCGCTCCTGATCCGAATCGCTGTCACTCCCCGTTAAGACTGCGATTCAGCTTCCGCAGGGCTTCACCTTCAATCTGACGAACCCGTTCCCTGGTGAGGCCCAGCGATTCGCCGATTTCCTTAAGTGTGCGGGGTTCGCTGTCGTCCAGTCCGAAACGCATGCGCAGGATGGATGCTTCACGGGGGTCCATTTCGTCCAGCAGACGAAAGACGTGAATCATGTTGTCACTGTTGATCAGTTCGTCTTCCGGGCCGCGATTGCGATCATCCGGAACGATGTCGCCCAGCGTCATTCCCGTTTCGTCCTGATCAGACTGTGGCGAAGCGTTGTACAGCGCGATGGCCTTCTTAACGATCCGCAGCTTCTTCCTGGGAATTCCCATTTCGCGGGCGATATCTTCGGCGGTCGGCGTGCAGTTGAGTTCTTCCGTCAGCTTGGCGGACGCCCGACGCCACTTCGACAACAGTTCCACCATGTAAGCCGGAATTCGAATGGTCTTCGCGGAATTCACCAGGGCTCGTTTGATGGACTGTTTGATCCAGTAGCTTGCGTACGTGCTGAAACGTGTGCCCATGTCCGGGTCGAATCCCTCAACCGCTCGCAGCAGGCCAAGGTTGCCTTCTTCGATCAGGTCCTGCAGCGGCAGGCCCTTGCCGGCATAACCACGCGCAATGTTGACCACCAGGCGAAGGTTCGCACGAACCATCCGGTCACGGGACGCGGCGTCTCCGGCGGAGATATTTCGGGAGAGCATTTTCTCCTCATCAGCGGTCAGCAGCGCCGTTTCATTGATTTCACGCAGGTACGTTTCCAGCGGTGTCTGCAACCTGGATGATGATCGTGTTCTGCTGGCCGTTGATGACATGGAGACCCTGCTTCCGGCAATTTCGTGACGAAGCGCGTTCGCGGCGCGGTAGAGGAGATACTCTGGAAGGAGCTATCGACTCGTCATGACGGCCGGGTGCAGGACAAACCAGCATATTTTGCCGGACAAGCCTGTTCGCGGAAGGAAGCCGAAACATCCCGTCGATCCACCCGTTTAAGGTCGAATCGTCAAAGCCGCAGACTCGTCACAGATGGCTGCATAAAACGGGACAAACGAACAGCGAACGAAGCCGGGAGCTCACGAACGATGTTCGCCATTCGGCGCCTGATCCCTGATACGACCAGACACGCTGCACGACGAGATCGCTGCGGGGACCACCCTGATCCCGCTATCCGGCTTTTCGCGGCAGAAGTTCGCGGGCCGCTTCTTCCACTACATCCGGATTAATCGTCAAACCGGGATGAGCGTAGTGAACCGCCTGAAGCGCGTCGCAGATCCTCACCAGGCGACCCGCAGAACCGCCACACGCTGACGCGGCGGCCTGAATCGCGGCGTCACTGATCTGCGACATGTCAGCATTCCGCCGCAACAGCAACTGACGCAGAAAAACCGCAGATTCATCGTCGGCGAATTGCTCCAGGACGACAGAAAGTCCTGACAACTGCCGTAGTTGATTCGCAATCGGCTGTTCCGTCGCCACGATGACGGCAATGCCGCCGCTGGCTTGCCGAGCCAGTGCGACAAGTCCCTGCAGCACGCTGCTGACGTCTTCAAATGAAAGATGAATGTCGTCCAGCAGCAGGATCGTGCGGTGTCCGCAGGCGGTTCGACCCGACAACTCGTCCTGGACAAGTCGCAGCAGTTCGGACCGGGGCGTGCCATCCGGAGTCAAAACCGACAGGGAGGCGGCGATATGCCACAGCAGGGACACTTCGTCGAGTGCCGCTGCGCTGACCAGCAGAGTCGAAAGCAACGGGCGATTCAGTTGAACGCGCAGGTGTCGCAGCAGTGCCGACTTTCCGCTGCCGAAGCGGCCTTCCAGAACACCGAATGGCTCACCGTTCTCGATCAGATACGCAAGCCGGTGACAGGCTTCCGTCTGGGAGCGGCTATTGAAAAACCACGACGGTTGCTCGGACTGGCCCCACATTTCATTCCTCACTGGGTTCGGTCTTCAGAGTGCCACGCTACAATCGGGGTTATCGGCCAATCCGGCGCCTTCCAACCAGCCATTTCACGGCCTGCCGGGCACTGTGCCGCGACATCGATCACTTCGGCGTTGTTCCAGCCCTCGAAAACCAAACTATGGCTCAACTCAGCTACGAATCTGCCGGAGTCAATCTGCAGCTCTACGAGCAGGCGATGCAAAAGCTGCCGAAACTCATGCGTCAGACGCAGACGGCAGGAGTGATGGATCTGCCGGGAGGGTTCGCCGGCCTGTTTCGGCTGACCGCCATTCGCCAGTGGAATGATCCTGTCCTGGTTTCCGGAACGGACGGTGTCGGAACAAAAATCAAAGTGGCGATCATGCTGGGCCGCTACGACACGATCGGCATCGATCTGGTCGCGATGTGCGTGAACGACTGCCTTTGTCTGGGAGCGGTTCCGCTGTTCTTTCTCGATTACATCGCGATGGCCCGCGACAATCCGCCTCTGCTGGAACAACTTGTTTCCGGAGTCTCCGCGGGTTGTCAGCAGGCCGAGGCTGCGTTGCTGGGCGGCGAAACCGCGATCATGCCGGATCTCTACGCCGACGGCGACTTTGACATGGCCGGCTTTTGTGTTGCGGCAGCCGAACGTTCCGAACTGATCAACGGAACAGAACGCATCGCACCCGGCGACGTGTTGATCGGTGTGCCGTCGTCAGGATTTCACTCCAATGGATACAGCCTGATCCGCAAGGCTGTGTTTGAACACGCCGGACTGGCCGCGTCAGACACCGTCGCGAAGCTCGAAAACCGTACGGTCGGCGACGTCCTGCTGACCCCGACACGAATCTACGCGTCGCTGGTTTCGAAACTGCTGCATTCGGTCAGTAATGACAATGTCCACGGCATCGCTCACATCACCGGAGGCGGCATCGTCGAAAATCTCGAACGCGTACTGCCCGCTTCCGTGGAAGCACGACTACGGCACGACTCGTGGACAGTACCGACAGTGTTTCGGTGGCTGGAGGAGCTGGGCGATATCGCGGAACCGGAAATGTTCCGCGTCTTTAACATGGGAGTCGGACTGGTGGTTGCTGTCGCGCCGGAGGTTGCCGAATCCGCCGTTGCCGCGCTTTCGACGGATGAATTCCCGGCCTTCGTAATCGGTGAAGTCGCCGCCGGTGACGGAACAGCCCGCTTCAACGAGCCAAACTGATACCGCAGCATCGCCAGCCGAACAATCTGCCCCGATCGCCTGCCGGTTCACTCGGTTCAGCGTCGTCAGCCGGCACGAACGGAATCAGCGCAAGCGTTCGCGGTCAGTGACCAGCAGCTCGAAGGCCGGTGATGCTATCAGCGTTGTCACAATCGCCATCAACACAAGAATGACGAATAGCTCCTCGGAGATTACGCGGCGTTCCAGACCGATGTTGATGATGATCAGTTCCATCAGGCCGCGAGCATTCATCAGGGCTCCGATTCCGAACGCTTCCCGGACAGGGATTCCCGTCCGCCATGCGGCCAGCCAGCAGGCTGCTCCCTTTCCAGCCACGGCGGCAAGCAACACCAGACCACAGAGACACCACAGGTAACCGCTGTTCAACAGCGTGATGCGGGTATTCAGCCCCGAATACGTGAAGAACAGCGGCAGCAAAAATGTTACCGCCAGCGGCTGGATGCGGTCGACCAGAGCACGCTGCATCGGTCCGCGCGGGATCACGGTCCCCATGACAAACGCTCCGAACACGGCATGCAGTTGAATGATGTCTGTGAACCAGGCACCCAGCGCCATGCAGACAAGTCCAATGGCCAGCCCCGTTTCCGAAAGCTCATCTTCAGGACCGATCAGGTACTTCACACCGTGCCGCAGCAGCGGCCGCATGACTTCTGCGGCAAAAACGACGAATGCCAGGCCGCCGCCGATGCTGCGAACGGCAACCGACCAGTCGCCGTCAAAACTGGCCAGTACGACGGCCAGAACACACCAGGCCGCGGCGTCGTCGATCGCTCCGGCCCCGATCGCCACGGTCCCCATGCGAGTTCCCGTCAATCCCTTCGAGTGGATGATCCGCGCCAGCATTGGGAACGCGGTGATGCATAACGACGCGCCCAGAAACAACATTCCCTCGACCGGCGACGTCTGCGGCGGAAACAGTGCTGTGTGGCGAACGAAGAACCACGCCAGAACAGCACCCAGCAGGAACGGAGCCACCATCCCGGCGAGCGACACAGCCAGTGAACTGCGAAAGTGCCGGCCGATGATGTCGACACGAAACTCCAGGCCAACAACGAACATGTACAGCGCCAGCCCGAGTTGCGACACGGGAAACAGATAGCTCTGCGAATCGCGGCCCGTTTGAGTCGCATCCCACGGAAACAGCGTCTGCTGCCATGCCGGCAGCCAAAGTCCGAACACCGACGGTCCCAGCAGAACGCCGGCGATCATCTCCGCGACAACCTGCGGCTGCCCGAAACGAACCGCGATCAGACCGACGACGCGACAGATCGTCAGGATCACAGCGACCTGCAGGAAGAACAGAACCGCGAGTTCGGAGTTCCCCATAAAACGTTCGCTATTCGCCGCGCACCAGATCCAGCACCGCGTGAAGAACTCCGTCCGCGACCTTGTGCAGGAAGTCGCGGTCCAGAGTTTCCAATGTATCCGTCGGCATGTGGTAGTGCGGGTTTCGCATGAAGCTTGTATCCGTGATCATCAGCGCTGGGTAGCCCGCGTCCCAGAACGGACTGTGATCGCTCAGGCGAGTCGGCGGCAGCGGATTGCCGTTGTCCGGGATCTGCAGCGTTTCCGTCGGCAGACCCGGCACCCTTCGAAACGCGTTCGCGAAAGCCTCAAGCAGGCTACCGGAATTCTGGTTGCCGACGACTGCGATAAAGTCGCCGGTGTTCGAATACTGCCCCTCCATGCCTGGCGGAAGCGACTGGCTTCCCGGTTTGTGATCGCAGTAACCCAGCATCTCCAGCGACACCATACCCACCAGGTCCCTGCCGAGGGAACGGCAGACTTCCGCGTGATAGGCGCCTCCCAGCATCCCGAGTTCCTCCAGGTCAAACACGACCAGTTCGGGCGTGACATGTCGTCGAGTCGCGTCAGCGAATTCCGGCACACCTGCCAGGATTCGAGCCACTTCCAGCAGTGTGGCAACAGCCGACGCGTTGTCATCGGCGCCCGGAGTATCTTCCTTTGTGTCCAGGTGAGCTCCCAGAACAAACAACCGGCGACGGTCGCCGCGCGCCGATTCCCCGGTGTCTCCGGGCAGCCGAGCAGCAAGGTTAATGCCGTTGTAAGCGGTCAGCATGCTGTCGCGCGCAGTGAACGGCATACGCTGAACGTCCCATCCGGCGTCAGTAAGCTGTCGTTCGCAATACCGGCGACAGTATTCCAGACGTGCAGATTCCGCGCATCGGGGTTCCGACGCGATCTCTCGCAAATGATTCCAGATGCGGTCAATGTCGGTGTTCATGGCGTGTCACCTGGCGTCGGCGAACAGCCCTGTGCCACGGCGTTCCCGTCAATCCCGATTCAGATCGGCACTCAGTCGCAAACTGTGTGAACGGCGGAAAAACAAGAGCAGCGCACCTTTCGGGAAGATGCGCTGCCTGCTGATCCCGATTGATTCACGCCAGCTTCTCGCGGACGCGTTCCAGCAGTTTCTTCGTTGCCTTGATGCCGTCCGGTTCGCTCAGCTTGCCGCCTTCGTATTCGATGCCGACCCAGCCGTGGTATCCGGCATCCAGAACGATCTTCATCATCTTCATGTAGTCGGTGTGCGTTTCGTTGCCATCCGCGTCAAAATCGTGCGACTTGGCACTGACCGCCTTTGCGTGAGGCATCAGTTCGGTCACGCCCTTGTAGCGATCGTATTCCTCGTCGCGGCTGACGCGGAAGTTTCCGAAGTCCGGCAGTGTGCCGCAGCGTTCGTGGTCGACCTTCTTAATCACGGCGGAAAGCCATTCTCCGTTGGACGACAGTCCGCCGTGGTTCTCGACGATCACGTTCAGGCCCTGCGTCGCGGCATATTCGGTCAGCGCGCGAAGTCCGTCAGCTGCGCGGTGCATCTGGTCTTCGTAGCTGCCGCCGCTTCCGGCGTTGACGCGAATCGAATGGCATCCCAGCGTCTTTGCAGCGTCGACCCACCGGAAGTGATTTTCGACGGCTTCGGCTCGCTTCGTCAGGCTCGGATCACCAAGTTGCCCTTCCCCGTCGATCATGATCAGTAACTGCTTGACGCCGTTGTCGGAAGCTCGCTGGTTCAGTTCGGCCAGGTACTTCTGATCTTTCGCCTTGTCCTTGAAGAACTGGTTGACGTACTCGATGCCTTCAATGCCGTAGTCCTTCTTCGCTGTGGCGGCGAAATCCAGATTGTCCAGCTTGCCTTCACGAATCGTGCGGTGCAGTGACCATTCCGCCAGCGAAATCTGAAACAGCGGTTCCGCGGCGGACGTCAGCAGCGCCGCTGCAGCCTGAGTTGCCGCTCCGGCCGCCAGAAAACCGGCAGACGAAGCAAGGAACGAACGACGGGTGAATTCTGTGGACATGTTGAACCTTCCGAATCGATGGATTGACAGAACGGAGATCGCAGCACGATGGCCCCGCGGATCAGGCGTTCGAGTTTAACCCTGTGTCACCAATTGGGCAATTCACGGAAGACGCGACAGAACATGTGCCGCGACCTCCGAGTTGCGGGAATCCGAAGCGTGCGAAGTCCGGGTGCCCCGCTTCCCTCGTTCGACCGACTACGCTGCGGCGTGGTCGCGCGTCCGGTGCTCGGAACTTCTTCCAGCGCGGAGCAGCCAGATTCCCCGAATACACTGCAGGTGCCATCGGGCAGCGATTATGAATGATGCATCACGGTCATCCGCACTGATTGTCGGCTGCGGCTATCTTGGACGCCGCGCTGCGGATTGCTGGCACCAGGCGGGTGTCGACGTCTATGTGACGACACGCAGCGAACGGAAGGCCGTTGAGTTCCGGTCCGCAGGGTTTCATCCGATTGTGGTCGACCTGTCTCGAGCGGAATCTTCGAACGTGCCACTGCCGGATGTCGACCACGTCCTTTGGGCCATCGGGTTTGATCGCAGTGGCGGTACAAGTCGTGAAACGATCTGGCTGGACGGACTGCGGCGCCTGCTTCAGTCGATTGGGAAGTCGCCGCGACACTTCACGTATGTGTCCAGCACCAGCGTGTACGGCGATGCCGACGGAGCCGCCGTGGACGAATCAACAACACCCGATCCCGCGACGGAAGCCGGAATCTGCTGCCTGAAAGCAGAGTCGCTGCTGCGGGAATTCTGCAACCGCCGACATCCGTCGACGCGAGTCTGCGTGTTGCGTCTGGCCGGCATCTACGGTCCGGATCGCCTGCTGCAGCGAATAGAAAGTCTAAAGTCGCTCCAGCCGCTGTCCGTGGTGCCGGACCAGCCACTGAACCTGATTCACGTGGACGACGCCGTCAGACTGATCGACAGCATTCGTCGCGCTGTCGATACGGCAGGCAGTGACATCCCGACCCTGGTCAACGGCGTCAATTCCGGCACGCTGACTCGGCGCGACTACTACACGGCTCTTGCCGAACTGGTCGGCGCTCCGCCTCCGGTGTTTGCTGACGATCCGATGCCTTCACAACGCGGGGGAAACAAGCGAGTCACCAGCACTCGTCGCGACAGGCTTCCGGCCGTCTGTCAGTTCGATGACGTCCGTGCCGGCCTGCGCCACGCGGTTGCCAACAGCAAAAAGCAATAAGCCAGCGGCACTTTCGGCACTGACATCGAAACGCGGAACCGCACCTCGATCCGATCGACGATTCCGCGCGCCGGCTTTCGATGCCGCAGCGGTGGTTCTGGACCGTCGAGTTCTGTCCGGCGGCGCCGGTTTCGGGACGGTGCTATTCCAGCGGCAGAACGTCCACACTGACGGACATGCGGTGCTGGCCGCCGCCGATGAACACGCCGGTCAGCGGCGGCACATCGCCGTAATCGCGTCCCCACGCCAAAGTGATATGTTCGTCCCGAACCAGCATGTTGTTGGTCGGATCGACATCCAGCCAGCCGAGTTCGCCGCAGAACACTGACAGCCAGGCGTGAGACGCGTCGGCTCCCACCAGCCGCGGCTTGCCGGGCGGCGGAAACGTCCGCAGATAGCCGCTGACGTAGCGTGCGGCGAGACCAACCGATCGAATCGCGGCGATCTGCAAGTGGGCGAAGTCCTGGCAGACTCCGCGGCGAAGCTGAAAGACGTCCTTCACGGGAGTCGACACGGTCGTGGCTGTGCCATCGTACTTGAATTCAGCATGCATCCGACTGGTCAGATCCTGCACCGCATCGACAATCGGCCGGCCGGGAACAAAGGACACTTCGGCAAACCCGACAACGCTGTCGTCCCAGAAAATTCGCGGTGAAGGGAACGCAAACTCATACGCGAAAAACGACGGCTGTTCCGCGGCCGGAAGCGCTGCGCCGCCGGTACTCCGAAGCTGCTCGCGGATCGCCTCCCACGGCGGAGATTTCATCGCCGACGGCACTGGCGGTGGCTGCACTCCGATTTCGCTGACTGCAGTCACTTTCAACTGGCGGTAGCCTTCATTGAACGAAAACACGTGAACGTCGTTGCCGAAGGAATCTGTCCGGAGCGACGTCACAGCCGGCACCGGATCAACATGCAGATGAAATTTATGCGTCTGCTGACGCGGTCCGGATCGGGGCTTCAGCCAGGCTTCATTGTGGCCAACGGAAATCGGTTCATCGCCGGTGTAACAGGTCGTGTGAGTAACGCGATAATTCACAGCACGACTCCGGGGAATTCGTTGATCTGTCGCGGAGCCATGGAGTGAACCAGATACTTTCGAGTCAGCGCCTCACTGAGCTGTTCCAGATTCTTCAGCACGTCCTGCAGCACGCGCCGGATATGCATGGGCGGCCGCTGAGCAAGTTGTTCGCCGGTAATCATCCGCACCATATGTGCGGAATGCATGACAAGCTGATTCTCAACGGAACGCAGCGGCGTTGGTTCGCGATCCGGCAACTGCCCCACATGATGCACCATCTGACTGACCAGAAACGCCAGCGACCGGGGATTTGTCTCGTCAGTGACCAGCAGATCCAAAACGGCATTGGGCTGCAGTTGATTGCGGTACCGCGTGCGATAAGTCATTTGACTATCGAGAATTTCCAGCAGCGTTCTCAGATTCGCTTCGCTTGCCAGGCCTCCGCTTTCCGACGCAGAAAGAATCAGGCGAGCATTTCCCCGGGCTCGTTCCATACAGCGCCCGAAATCCAGAAACAGCCACGACGGCCCGCGGATCATTCCGTCTGTGATCAGCCCGCTGACCGCCGCCAGGTTTCCGATCAGATCGTTCGTGACGGAAATCACATCGCTCAGGTCGTACCACGACGCGCTGGCGGTCGACATGAACTCTTCGGTGGCGAACAGCGATCGTCGCAGCGTGTCCGGCGACAACCAGTCACGAACCAGCGACGTCAGCCGCGCAACTTCAGAAACCGCTGCGCACAAGCCGCCGGATTCATCGCGATCAAAAACGGCGGCAGGAAGAGCTTCGACCAGTCCGGGCAGCCCTGAACCAAGTCCGTCCACGACGAAGCCTGGTTCCAGTTGTCCCTGGTCGGCCAGAGCCCGGGCCAGCATTCGAATTTCGGGAAGGTCTGTCTGGTCGTCGTTCAGCAGGCGGTCTGCGATACCTCGAATCTGCCGGCACAAAACGTCGCAGCGTTCAATCGACAGCCCAAGCCAGAACAGGTTGTCGGCGACCCGGCTGGGAAACATCGCGCTGGTACGCTTTAGCACGGCAGGCTGGTCGGTTGGCAGCAGCAGGGAAACGGATTCTTCCACGTCGCGGCCGCAGACCCACAGGTCCTTGCTGCTGATTCCGGCGGATACAGACAGCGCCATCGGTGCGGCGTCCGGCGCGATGCGAATCAGACCACCGGGCATCAGTTCGTATTGTCCGGCGGATTCCACCAGAAACGTCCGCATCGCGACGTGTCCGCATTCGATGCCGTCTTCCGTCCAGACGGGGACGGCGGACCGGCGAATACATTCCTGAGCGATGAAGCGATACGGTTCGGCTTCGATGTCATGCAGCAGCCGGGCTCGTTCGTCGGCGGTCAACTGATCGACAAAGATCTCACGGCCTCCGCTGTGGACAAATGCCGGTTTGATGACCAGCGACTCCAGCCGGTCAAGTACCAGTGCCTTGCTGTCGGGATCGCCGCACCACCACGTAGCGATCGACGGCAGCTTCAGGTCTTCCGACAGAAAGTGGCGGCACAACTGAGGCAAAAAAGCCATGAACACCGGCGCTTCGACCAGACCGCACCCTGGATGATTCGTCACCACCACGTTTCCGCGCCGAATTGCCTGCAGCAGTCCGGGAATGCCGTGAGATGCTCCTCCTCCGAGTTCCAGAGGATCGATACCCGACTCCGTTCCGCGTGACAGGATCACGTCCACCGGAAGCAGCCCGGACAGCGTTTTCAGAAACACCTGATCGTCGCGAACCGCAAGGTCTCCGCCTTCGACCAGCAGGTATCCGAGGTAGCGGGCCAGGTAAACGTCTTCGAAATAGTACGGATGCGACGGGCCGGACGTCAGGATCACTACCCGGGCATTGTCCGGATCACGGCCGGCTTTCCGGACCAGCGATTCGCGAAGGTTCAGAAAAAACGGTGCCAGCCGATGAACACCGATCTGCTGAATGATGCCGGGCAGCGAACGAGCCGTGACGATGCGGTTCTCCAGTGCGAAGCCGGCACCGGCCGGAGCCTCGCTGCGGTCCGCCATCACCCACCAGTGACCGCTCGGCGACCGTCCCAGTTCCGCCGCATACAGGAACAGCGGATGAGAATCGGCGGACGCCGGTCGCAGCCCGCAAAAGGGCCGCAGGTAGGCCGGATTCGCGAAGATCAGTTCGCGGGGCAGAATCTGACGGCGGATGAGCTGCTGTTCGCCGTAAAGGTCCAGAATCACCTGGTTCAGAATTGTGGCACGCTGGTTCAGACCGGCCTGCAGTTCCGCCCATTCCTTCTCATCCTGCATGCAGGGAATCAAATCCAGGTTCCACAACCGACTGGATGTGGCATGGTCGGAAAAGACATTGAAGGTGACGCCGTTTTCCTTCAACTGCCGGTTGGCCTGCTGGTTACGGCGAGCAAAGTCCTGCCGCTTCAGTGACGACAGACTTTTCAGCAGTGCCTGCCACTGTCCGCGGGGCTGATTTCCCTGCGCATAGACCTCGTTGTAAACGGAGTCAGGACACGGGAAACGGATCTCGCTCAGAGATTCTTCCACCAAACCGGTCGTCATCTCGTGTCTCTTATCACCTTGCAAATCACCGGGCGATTTCGTTTGCCGACTGTGAACAGTTCGCGGGAAGAAAGCGGCCACTGCCGAAACCTACACCCGACGCAGATCCAGCGTACACGGAAAATCGACCGAACGCTGCACCGCGATGGGCGAAACTGTCCCTCCGGTGTGCCCCATCCGGAAGAACCTTGTCGCCCGGCGACTCTCGGCTTCCAGGGCGTTCACCGGAAGCGCGGCGGGATTCAGCCCGCCCGGATGTTCCACATGATAGCGACATCCGCCCAGCGACCGTCCATTCCAGCGATCCACAATGTCGAAGATCAGGGGAGTCTGCACGGGGATTGTCGGATGCAGACAGCTTGGCGGCTGCCACGCCCGGTAGCGCACGCCGCCGACGAATTCTCCCCGAACGGCTGCCGACTGCAGTGGCAGAATGAAGCCGTTACAGCACACGACGTACCGGTCGGAAAACAGCCCTTTGACGAACACCTGAACCCGTTCCAGCGAGGAATCCACATACCGCGTCATTCCGCCGCCGCCGGGTTCTTCGCCAAGCACGTACCAGGGTTCAATGGCCTGCCGCACTTCGACGTGGATGCCCGCCTGTTCGAATTCACCGATTCGCGGACAGCGGAATTCGACATGCGGAGCAAACCAGGCCGCGTCAAAATCCAGTCCCGCGCGGTGGATCGTTTCCACCACGCGCTGCAGGTCCTGCTGCAGGTAGTACGGCAGCATGAAGCGGTCGTGAATCGCGGTGCCCCAGTGAATCAGGTTCTCGCGGTACGGGTATTTCCAGAACGCTGCCACCAGCGCTCTTACAAGCAACTGCTGAGTCAGGCTCATGCGCGGATGCGGCGGCATTTCAAAGCCCCGCAGTTCCACCAGGCCCAGGCGGCCTCCGGCGTGATCCGGCGAATACAGCTTGTCGATGCAAAGTTCGGCGCGATGCGTGTTTCCTGTGATGTCGACCAGAAGATGCCGGAACAGCCGGTCCACCAGCCACGGCGCAACATCGCCGTCGTCAGGCACCTGCCGAAACGCAATTTCCAGTTCGTACAGCGCATCCGCACGGCCCTCATCGATCCGCGGTGACTGGCTTGTCGGTCCGATGAACAGGCTCGAAAACAGATAGCTCAGCGACGGGTGGTTGTTCCAGAAAGCAAGCACGCTTCGCAGCAGATCGGGACGGCGCAGGAACGGGCTGTCAGCGGGAGTCGGCCCGCCGAGCACCAGGTGGTTGCCGCCGCCGGTGCCGGTATGACGTCCGTCCCGCTGGAACTTCTCCGTCCCCAGCCGAGTACTGCGAGCATCCTCGTAGACGCCCAGCGTGATTTCCTTCAACTGCTGCCAGTCGGCGGCCGGATGGACGTTGACTTCAATCACGCCGGGATCCGGAGTGACCTTCAGAGTCTGAATCCGATGGTCGGTCGGCGGCGGATATCCTTCGATTACGACGGGCTGATTCAGTCCGTCGGCGGTTTCTTCGACGAATGCGACCAGTTCCAGATAGTCCTCCAGCGTTCCGGTCGGCGGCATGAAGACATACAGCCTGCCGTTGCGAGGTTCGACACACAGCGCCGTCGGAATGACGCTGTACGTGTTCGTGGCTGTTGATTGGGGCTGCGAAACAGGTTCGCCCGATTCCTGACCCGCGCCAACGGAACTCGGACGTTCCTGAGTTTCGATCGTCACGTCGGGCGTCGCCGCAGACCGGCGAGCCTGTCGCGACGCAAGCCGCAGTTCCGCGTAGCCGGGCAGTGGATCGCGGCCGACAAACGGGTCCAGAGCACGAACGGATCGGGCAGCCGCGCCCGAAGGCAGCGATTCCAGCGGCAGACGCAATCCGATCGGTGAATCTCCGGGGATCAGATACAGATTCCTGGACCGAAACGGCCACGGCCCACTGGTCCATTTGGAACCAGCCTGCCACCACGCGCGAGTCAGCGGAAGAACAAACCCGACCGGCTTTCCCACACCGCGTTCCAGATGCATGGCCAGCCGCCGCCGGTCCTCCGTGGAATCCGGATCGTATTCCGTCGGATCAAGATCGACGGGCAGCTTCTGCTCCAGTTCGATCATGTGGTAAATGTCTTCGTAGGCGGGACGAATCCAGTGATCGTCGACCTCCAGCCGATCCGCCAGTTCGTGCAGAAAGGTGCCGGCGCGGACCGCGTCGACGGCGGGATCGGCAGCCGTGTCCGGTCTGGCCAGCAGGTCCGCGTTCTTCCACACGGGTTCGCCATCCTTCCGCCAGATGCAGCTGTAGGCCCACCTGGGAAGCGATTCACCGGGATACCACTTTCCCTGGCCATAGTGCAGCATTCCTCCCGGACCGAACCGGTCCCGAAGTCTGCGAATCAGTTCGTCGGACTTTCGCTGTTTGTCGTGACCGACGGCGGCTGTGTTCCATTCGGCGCCTTCCTGATCGTCGATCGATACAAACGTGGGTTCGCCGCCCATCGTCAGGCGAACGTCATTGACCTTCAGTCGGGCATCGACTTCGCCGCCGACAGCGTCAATCCTGTTCCATTCCTCTTCGCTGTACGGCTTCGTCACTCGCGGATCTTCGTGAATGCGAGTGACGGACATGTCGAAGCGAAAATCGCATTCGCATTTTTCCACACCGCCGGAAATCGGAGCGGCTGACTGTGGAATCGGAGTCGCCGCCAGGGGAATGTGCCCTTCGCCGGTCAGCAGTCCGGAAGTCGGATCAAGCCCCACCCAGCCGGCGCCGGGAAGAAACACTTCCGTCCATGCGTGCAGGTCGGTGAAATCCGCCGGCGGTCCTTCCGGTCCTTCCAGCGGCTTCACGTCCGGCGTCAGTTGAATCAGATAGCCGGAAACAAACCGAGCCGCCAGACCGAAGCTTCTCAGCAACTGCACCAGCAGCCAGGCGGAATCGCGACACGATCCGCTTTGCTTCTGCAGTGTTTCTTCGGGACTCTGCACGCCCGGTTCCATCCGAATCAGATAGCCGATGCCTTCCTGCAGGCGCAGATTCAGGTCGACCAGAAAGTCCATCGTCCGCCGCGGTGTCAGGTCGACTTCGGCACGATAGGCGTCGAAGGTCGCACCCCAATCGCTCCTGGCCAGAAACGGCTTCAGGTCGTGCGACAGCTCGTCCGCATAACGAAACGGGAACTCTTCCGCTGCCTTTTCCAAAAAGAAGTCGAACGGATTGATGACCGTCATTTCCGCAACGAGATCCACGGCCACGCGAAACAGATCCGTCTTGTCGTGGAGGATCACGCGAGCCAGAAAATTGCCGTGCGGATCCTGCTGCCAGTTGATGAAGTGGTCAGCGGGTTCGATCGTCAGACTGTAAGCCGTAATCGGTGTACGGCAGTGCGGTGCCGGTCGCAGACGAATGACCTGTGGGCCGACGGCGACTCGTCTGTCATAGCGATATTCCGTTTGGTGATGCAAAGCGACGCGAATCGGCATCGATGGTCAGTACTCATTTCTTTGTTGGAAGCATGGCCTGCGAAACATGGCGGTCAGCCAGGCGCTCGTTCGGCTGTCACTGGACACGGGCTGCACGCCAAGCAGTTGCGCCGGGATGGAAACCTGTCGGGTTCGTGCTTACCACTGATACTGGGTTTGCATCTGAGTCCCGGTTGTCGCCAGATCAAAAAACGTCTCGTAGATTGCGTCGCCGACAGCATTCAGACTCGTCTGGAATGCGTCGACAAACTCGTGCAGCCCCTGATTCACAATGTCATCGATCCGGGCATAGTTCAGGCGGGCGTTCAGTTGTCCCAGAACCTGCTCCGCCGCGTTGCTGAAGGCATGTGGCGGCGTTCCGGAAATTGCCCGCAGGCAGTCTTCCGCGTGCAGCACGCAGAATTGCAGCGACCGGGGAAATACACGATCCAGAACCAGAAACTCGGCGACTTTTCTGGGCACGATCCGGCCGTATTGTCGCCGATACATCTGCAAAGCACTGGTGGACTGCAGCAGCGCGGACCACTGCACCACATCCACCGACGTTCCCACCAGTGATGCGTTAGGCAGCAGAATGAAATACTTCACGTCCAGAATTCGTGACGTCTTGTCGGCCCGTTCCAGCAGGCGGCCCATCACTCCGAAACTCCACGATTCCCCCTGAGACAGCGTGGCGTAGGTCACACCGATCACCTGGTGACTGGAACGTTTGATCTGCTCCAGAAAGCTGTGAGGGTTTTCGATGATGGCATCAGCGTCGCGGCGAGCCGACTGCACGCGAAGATAGAAGCGATTGATGGCTTCCCACATGGCCGTGCTGAGATTTTCGCGAATTGTGCGAGCGTTCTCGCGTGCATTCATCGTGCATGACACGACGGAATTCGGGTTATCGCGATCGAACAGCAGAAAGTTGATCACGTTCGCCCGCGAGAAGCTGTTGTAGCGTTCCAGGAATGGTGTTTCGTCACCGCTGGCCCGAATCAGCGGCGCCCATTGCTCCGACCCTGTCCCGCGATCACCCAGCGCGATTGCCGAATTGACTTCGATGAAACGAGCCACGTTTTCCGCGCGTTCGATGTACCGACTCATCCAGAATACGGATTCAGCCACTCGGCACAGCATGGTCAACCTTCAATCATCGATAGTCGCCGAATAGTTCGGGATTCGGATGGCGCTGCCCCGATGCCCGGCGCGAGCGTCAGCCGGCATTGTCGTACAGAATCCACGTATCCTTGCTGCCGCCTCCCTGCGATGAATTCACGATCATCGATCCTTCCTTCAGCGCCACACGAGTCAGTCCGCCCGGCAGGACAAAGACATCTTCGCCGTAAAGAATAAACGGCCGCAAATCGACCCGCCGCGGAGACAGCTTTCCGCCGATGACGGTCGGCACGGTCGACAACTGCAGCATTGGCTGTGCGATAAAGTTGCGAGCGTCCGCTTCGATCTGCTCCGCACACTTCTGCCGTTCTTCGGCCGATGCCTGTGGTCCCATCAGGATGCCGTAACCACCGGACTCGTTCGTCGGCTTAACGACAAGTTCGTCAAGGTGGTCCAGAACGTAGGCCCGCTGTTCGGGGTCGGAACACAGCCAGGTCGGCACGTTCGGCAGAATGATCTCTTCGTTGAGATAGTATTTGATGATCTGCGGCACGTAGGCGTATACGGCCTTGTCGTCGGCGATCCCGGTGCCGGGCGCATTCGCCAGAGTCACCCTGCCGGCCCGACAGGCTCGCATCAGACCGGGCACTCCCAGCATGGAGTCCCTTCGAAAGCATTCCGGATCCAGAAAGTCGTCATCCAGCCGACGGTAGATCACGTCAACGCGCTTCGGACCGCGAGTCGTCTTCATGTAGACGGTGTTCACGTCGACGAAGAGATCCGAGCCGGTCACCAGTTCGACGCCCATCTGCTGAGCCAGAAACGAATGCTCGAAATAGGCGGAATTGTAAACTCCCGGAGTCAGCACGACCGCCACGGGCGAATCCACAGGCGGCGCGGTTTCCAGCAGCGTCTGCAGCAGGCGTTCCGGGTAGTCGTCGATCGGAGCAATCGCGGAACCGTAGAAGACCTCCGGCAGGACCCGTTTCATTAACTCCCGGTTTTCCAGCACATAAGACACACCGGACGGGCAGCGAAGGTTGTCTTCGAGAACGTACATCCGGCCGTCGGAGTGCCGAATCAGATCGGTGCCCGTGACGTGAGTCCAGACGCCGCAGCGGGGCGACAGTCCGTGACATTCGGGCCGATACGTCTTCGCCGAAAAGATCAGGCTTTCCGGAACAACACCGTCCTTCAAGATCTCGGCGTTGCCGTAAATGTCGTTCAGGAACAGATTCAGTGCCCGGATCCGCTGCTGCAGACCGGCCTCCACGGTCTGCCATTCCGCCCACGCGATCGCCCGCGGGACGATGTCGAACGGCCAGATTTTTTCCGTACCCTCGTCGTGGCCGTAGACGGCAAACGTCACGCCTTTTTCCAACAACTCCTCGTCGGCATGCCGCTGCCGGTTGACCAGCACATCCAGCGACAGTTCCTTCAGACATTGAGACAACGCGGCGTGCCGCGGCGATCCGTCATCAGCCAGGAGTTCATCGAAGCACAAACCGGATTCCGGCACCTGAGTTTCCTTTCGGCTCCTGACCCGCCACGTGCGCAATTCAACACCAGAGCCGCCTGTTTGATGGGCAGCGATCCTGGAAAAACATCGATCCGGGGCGAATGACGCAACAGGCGTGCCAACGATTCCGCGCGACGAATTTATCCAAAACCAAACTGGCTGAACAGCCACGAGTTGCACGACGATACGAACAAGCTCGCATTCTGAGGCTGCCGCGCGCCACGTGGAAACGATGGTTCCGTTAACTGACGTCAACAGTTCCCCGGCCATCAAACGCGCGAAGCCGGTGGGATGCGTTCTGCCGGGTCGAACACGCCAAACGTCGCCTGACATCGATCCTCCACCACGCAACGGTTCGCAGCGTCCTTCACGGTCTCGCAGGAATTTCCTACAGTGTCCAGTGATGGTGGCAGGCAGATCCGTGAGACATTTCGGGGTTCCGCCACGCACGCGTTCGAGACAGGCAGCAAAGAGGTTCAGCGTTGGCTCAAAAGCTCATCATTGATGCGGATCCGGGAATCGTCGATGCGCTGGCGGTACTGGTTGCCATGGCGGACCCGTCGGTCGATCTGCTGGCGGTAACGGCAACGGCGGGAAGTGTTTCGGGCATCCAGGCGACTCGCAACCTGCAGTACCTCGTTGAACTCGTTGATCCCGTGCGGCATCCTCGCGTGGGGCAGTCCGACATCAAGGTGGCGTTTGGAGCCGATTCCGGCAGTGGAGTGGCCAATCAACACGCCGTCAACGGTGCTCTGGGACTCGGCGATCTGGAGTTTCAGGTGCCTGATCTGCACAACCGTCGCGAGTCGGCCAAGGTCATCGTAGACATCGTTCGCGAGTACCCCCGCGAGGTGAAAATCCTGACGCTCGGGCCTTTGAACAACCTGCTGATGGCCTACGATCTGGAGCCGCAGCTTCCGGAACTGTTAGCGGGAGTTGTCGCGATGGGCGGCTGCGTGACGTTCGGCGGTGACGTCACCGCAGCAGCGGAATTCAATATCTGGGCCGACCCGGAAGCCGCCCGCAGCGTATTTCGCCTGCCTCTGCACCGAATGCTGGTGCCGCTCGATATCCGCTCACCGCCGGTATTGACGTTTGAAGACGTCGAGTTGCTGACGGAATTTATCAACGGAACGGCGTCCGGGACTGCCGTCGCTTCGATGCTGCAGTTTTCCGTGCGATCTCATCACCAGCATATGGGACTGGAGGGGATTCCGCTGAACAGCGTGGCCGCTCTGGCGGTGGCTGCCAAAGCCGAACGATTCACCGCGGAAGCAGCTCTTGTCGACGTGGAGACGTCCGGCGAATTGACGCGCGGCATGACCGTCTTTGACCGCCGACGCGTGGCCCTGACGCAAACCAACGTCGACGTGGTCACGTCCGTCGATGCTCCCGGAATCATCGACTACTTCTCCCGCAGCATCCGGCGAGTCACCGGATAGAACCTGGCACGCAGATGACTCAACAAGGTGTCCCTGTCGTCTGCAGCTTCGAAAGCCGCCGTGCTGATGTCATGGGCGACATGATCCGGCGGTTCGGTGGTCAACCGATGGTAGCTCCGTCGATGAAGGAACTGCCGATCGATGACAACCCCGAAGGCGTCGCGGCCCTGAACCGACTGCTGTCCGGTGAACTCGACTTCCTGATCCTGCTGACAGGAGTCGGCATCGAAGCCATGCTGCAGCTTGCGGAGTCCCAAAACGTCCAGGACCAGTTGCTTCAGGCGATGAGCCGCCTGCCCCTGCTGACTCGCGGCCCGAAACCGGACGCCGTGCTGCAGCGACTCGGCCTGAAGCCAGCCGTCCGGGCCGCCGCGCCCAATACGTCGGATGATCTGCTTGAGGCGATCAGCATTGAAGGTATCACTCTGCGCGGTACGACCGTGGGTGTTCAGGAATACGGCCAGCCGAATCCCGAGCTGTACGCCGCGCTGGAAGAACGCGGGGCGTCCGTCGTCCCGATTCCCGTCTATCGCTGGGCTCTGCCGGACAACACAGAGCCGCTGAAACGGGCAATTCGGTCCGTGGCCGCCGGCGATGTCGACGTACTGCTGTTCACGAGTGCTCAGCAGGTACGACACGTGTTGCAGGTCGCCGACCGATTGTCATTGTCCGGACAATTCCGCGAACGTGCCTCCGCGATACTGACCGCTTCGATCGGTCCGACGTGTTCAGACGCGATCCGTGACGCCGGCCTGCCCGTCCATCTGGAAGCCATGCCGCCGAAGATGGGAGTGCTGGTTCGAGCCGCGCTGCTGGCGTTTCGTGATCGTTGTGATGGAGATTCCCCATAGCGCCGCGGACGCCCGGGCGGTCAGCCGACAGCGGTCGACCGAATGATCGAACCAAGGGCGCGAGTCGGCGGAATCGGCGGAAATTTGACCTCGTTTTGTGTTGAATCTACGATCCTGTAACGTCGAAATAGTCGGCACAGTAGTGGAGTTTTCAAAGGGGCTAACGACATGCCGATCGTCGCGGAATGCTACGACTGCGGGAAACAATATCGCTTCGGGGACGAACGTGCCGGCAGCCGTTTGCCGTGCAAAGCCTGCGGAGGAACGATTGATGTTCCCGGAAAAAAACGCAGTCGCCAGCCGTCGACGACTCGAGCGCTGCCGCCGGCGATGGGCAGCGGATCGCGGACACGCACAAGATCAACTTCCTCCAGGACACCGATCATCATCGCCGCCGTGGCCGCTGGCATTCTGGTCGGAGGCGGCGGACTGGCGATGATGGCTGTCACGCTGTTCAACGACGCCGACACTTCGAACAGCGTGGCCGCAAACCCTGCTGGCGACGCGGGCTCGAGCGATGCCAACACAATCACTCCCGCCGATCTGACCGACAAAGAAAAGGCGGAACGCGAAGCGCTGTACCAGGAAAACCTGGCAAGGCAGCGGCTGGCCAACAGCAAAGTCGAACGCGAAAGCCTGGCTCGCCAATACGGCGAGGACAAAGTCGTCACGGTCGTGTTCACCGATGTTGTGGGGGACTCACTGGCCGCCAACAAATATCTGAACCGCAAGGTCTTTCGAGCGGCGTACAAGGATTATCAGGCCGGACAGGAACGGGCCGATCAACAGACCGAACAAAATAAGAAAGCCGCCGAACAGCAGGCGCTGGCTCAGCATCAGCAGAACTGGGGAGGATTCGGGCCGACGTTGGTCACCTACCGCTATCAGCGAGTGCGTTCCGACGTCCCCTACCCCAGCATCGTGACCGTGGGACGTGTCGGCAACACTTACACGTTCCACGCCGCCCCTGCGCTCAACCCGCGGGAATTCGCGGAGCGGCTGGGAGTCGGCAACGTGTCGAATGTTCAGGGCCGCGAAGTCAGGATTCAGGCTTTGCTGCCAACGCCCATCCCGGACCCGGATGTCGAAGAACTGGCTCTCGAATACGGACTCAGCAACGTCTACAAAATCAGCGTCCAGGCAGCCAGCGGGGAACCGGATCGCGTGCAGCTTTACCTGGAAAATGAAACGACACCACTGGGACTGGACGGAAAACGGCTTTCGATCGCGGGCATGAAGGCACTTGGCAGCGGGGCTTACGAATTCAGCGCCGGGCCGATTCCTGACCCGCAGGTGTTCGGCGAAAGGATTACCTGGGGCAGCGTGCAGTCGATCAGCGCCGGGGACCGAATCATCAGCGTTCAGGCGAGTCTGCCGGAGAATCTTCCCAGCAAGGAGGAACTCGATGCTGTCAAGAAGAAGCAGAAGGAACTGGATGACGCCATTCGCAAGGCGGACTGGGAACATCGGCCGCGGCCGAACGAAAGCGAGCTGGATTGGGCGGTTCGTGTCATCACCAACAATGACAGCTTTGCAGCGGAAAAAGCGTACAAGGCCCTGGCGATCATGGAAGTCGATGAATCGCGGCGGGAGGAGATTTCTGAACTGCTGCTTAGCGCTGCTCGAACCGGTGCCCGCGGACTGGAACACTACATACCGGCAATGGTCGTGTGGAAAACTGACGAGACCGAAAAGGTCATTCTCAGCATCAGCAACGACCGTCACTTCCACAGAGAAGCCGAAGCTTTGATGAAGGCTCTGGCAGATCTGAAGACCGAACAGAGTGCGAAGATGCTGGCCAGCGCCGTGGCCGACTTCCACAACGGTGACAAGTCGGTGCAATATCTGAACGAGATGGGACCGTTCGCCGAAGATGCGGTGCTGGACTACATCGAACACCGCGATGAACGAACTCGGGAACGCGTCTACAACGTGCTGGCAGTCATCGGCGGACGACGCAGTCTTTCCGCCGTCAACAAAAATCTGCGGCAGGAAACGAACGCACGCATGAAGGCGATCGCCGCCGAATGCTCCGAAGTGATCCGCAAACGCATGAAGGAAGAAGAATCAGGGGAAACCGAAGAAGCCGGCGACTCCGCAGAATAGGAGTTCAGGCCGAGACCAGCCCGCGGCTTACCGTGCGGCTGCCTGCCACACGACGGGCTTCGTCCTATCCATCTGATCGCGCCGTCACCGATCCCGCCGACAATGTTCGCGCCGTTACCGGGGATCACCGGCCAGTCGCCTGCTCACTGTCCGCATCGGCGGCACGTCTGGTGAATTTTCGTGAGACCCGGTTCGCCAGCCGCTCGCCGAGACGCGGGAAGATCTCCCGAAAGACCGAAGCCGGCCGAATGGGCGGATAGTTGATGATGATTTCCGGAGCGCCGGACCGGACGGCCTTCACAACACCGTCTGCCACCTTCTCGGCAGTTGTTCCTCCCAGCACCGTCGAGGTTCGACGTCCGGTTGCCGCCACAATCCGGTCATAGATGCCTCCCGACGCCGTGAAGCCGGGACAGATGGCCGTCGATGAAATGCCGCGGTCCAGAAACTCGCCGCGAAGTCCCTGCGTGAACGCGATCAAGCCGGCTTTGGTCGCGCCGTACACGGCACCGTATGGCGGACAGTGCTTGCCGGCTGTCGAGGCCATGTTGATGATCGTGCCGCGCCCCTGACTCAGCATGTGCGGAATCACCAGCCGCGTCAGCAGTATCGTACCCGTCAGATTGATTTCGATCGTCTGCAGAATCTGGTCGATCGGCACCGACTCGAAGTGACAAAAACAGTCGACGCCGGCATTGTTGATCAGAATGTCGATCGCACCAAAACGTTCGATCGCCGCGTCGACGAGGCGCGAAAGATCGTTGGGATCGGATACATCCGCAGGAAACACCAGGGACCCTTCTCCGCTGGGATCGATCTGCTGCTGAGCGGCCAGCAGTCGTTCCGGCGACCGGGCGGCCAGCACAAGCCGGCATCCCTGTGCTGCCAAAGCCCGGGATACTGCCAGCCCGATTCCGGCAGAAGCGCCGGTTATCAGAGCAACCTGGTCTTTCATCGGGAATCCTCAAACAGCGGAGCTGATAACAACGAACCGAAGTTTGGACAGTACCACAGGAAGGCCGAACGTCGCCGACATCCCGGCGCTGCCCCAGGCGGTAACGCGTGTAACGGAGATCGACGGCGCCGGGCGGTTCCGTCGGCCAAAAACTGCAGTTCCTTCACGCTGCGGCATCCGCGGCATTGCCGGACGACATTGCGGACAGTTCCTCGCGGATCACTGTGGAAAGCGTCACTTCAACCTGTCTCAGGCAATCGGCGATCAGTGCTCCGTCCATGACCCGGTGGTCGTACGCCAGAGTCACGCGGCAACGGCCATCCGAATCCAGCGGTCCGTACGTCAGACACGCCGTGTGAATGGAAGGCGGCACCTGGATCTCAGCGCCCCGGCTGGCCAGAGTCGACAGAAAGAAGGTTCCCAGACGTTTGGCTCGTCTGTCCGTAGCGACATTCAGGTTCCACCACCACACCATTCGGCGAAGCCAGGTCGGCAGCGCTGCCAGTTGCAGTTGCCTTTGAAAAACGGCTTCCGGATCGTCGCTGCGGAACGAATCGATGCGCTGCTGGATTTCGGACAGCGGCAAAGTTTCCGGAGCGGCAATTCTTCCCCAGAACAGCCACGGCTCATCACGGAACTGCCGCTGCACAGTGACAAGTCCCACGCTGCGCGAATGCTGGAATAAGTGCGCCCACGGCCAGCGATACCACGTCTGCCGCAGTTCGGGAACGCGCTGCGCGACAACGGCGAATGCCTTCAGGAACACAGCCGGCCAGGAAATCCGTGTGGCACAGGATGCGCGAGCGGCCGCAACGGACGACAGGTCACACATCCGATCGTGTCCGCACTGCGGGACGAGACGGTTGAAGTGCAGCAGATCCCAGGTCAGCCGCCGACATGCGGGAACTGCGAATCGACGTCCATTTCGGTGCTCCGACATTCCATGCCTCCTGCGACGAATGATGCCTGTCAGGATTCCCCGACCGGACAGGCAGTCCCTGCCGACGCGGCGGTGCAACGTCCCCGGCCGCGCGGGTCAGCAATGTTCTATCCCACAGCGATCCACGGAGCGATCACCAGTGCCGTGACCGAAACCAGCTTCAGCAGAATATTCAAAGCCGGGCCGGAAGTATCCTTGAACGGGTCACCCACCGTGTCTCCAACAACGGAAGCGGCGTGAGGTTCGGATCCCTTGCCATACGTTTCGGCGCCGACGGTGATTCCGCCTTCAATCATTTTCTTGGCGTTGTCCCACGCGCCGCCGGCATTCGACTGAAAGATGGCCAGCAGTACCCCGCTGACGGTGACTCCGGCCAGCAGTCCGCCGAGCATGTGCGGCCCGCCGAAGAGTCCGGTCAGAATCGGCGCGGCGATCGCCAGCAATCCCGGAAGAATCATCTCCTTCAGCGACGCTCGGGTGGAGATTGCGATGCAGCGGTCACATTCGACCTTCTGCATGGCTTTCTTCATGTCCGACTGGTCGGATTCGCTCCACTCTTCCTGCGCCACGCCCTCATTGCGGTTGCAGACTTCCAAAGCGTGTTTCAGTTCGGGAATTTCGCGGAACTGCCGGCGGACTTCTTCGATCATGCTGCGAGCCGCTCGTCCCACGGCCTGCATCGCCAGTGCGGAAAACAAATAGGGCAGCATGGCTCCCAGAAACAGGCCGGCCATCACCTTCGGCTGGGCAATGTCAATTCCCGAGATTCCTGCCGTGGCCATGTACGCGGCAAACAGCGCCAACGCGGTCAGCGCGGCGGAACCAATCGCAAACCCCTTCCCGATTGCGGCCGTCGTATTTCCCACGGCATCCAACTGGTCGGTGCGGGCTCGAACGGCCTTCGGCAGTGACGACATCTCGGCAATCCCGCCCGCGTTGTCGGCAACGGGCCCGTAGGCGTCAACCGCCAACTGGATGCCCGTGTTGGACAGCATCCCGACGGCCGCGATGGCGATTCCATAAAGTCCGGCGAAATGATGCGCGGCAATAATAGACGTCGCGATCAGACACAACGGGATTGTGGTCGACAGCATCCCCACACCAAGCCCGGCGATAATGTTGGTCGCGGCTCCGGTGACGGATTGTTCGGCAATTTCGCGAACGGGCTTCCGTCCGGAACCGGTGTAGTATTCGGTCACCATCCCGATCAGCAATCCGCAGCCCAGGCCGACCAGCGTCGCAACAAAGACTCCCATGCGTCCGTATTCGACATCGTCCAGTTTCCACGACGCCGGCAGGATGCTGAAAATCGTGATCAACCCGCCGACCAGCATGACTCCGGCTGCCACCATTTCACCGCGATTCAGTGCCTTGTGCGGATCGGTGGTTTCGTCGGCCTTCACAAAAAACGTGCCGACGACGGATGCGATGACTCCCACAGCCGCCAGCAGCAGTGGCAGAATGACGCCGCCCAGCCCGTTCAGCGTTCCGGAGAACTCGGGCAGGCTGGCCAGCGTGGCTCCCAGCACCATCGCGCCGACAATGGAACCGACATAGCTTTCGAACAGGTCCGCTCCCATCCCGGCAACGTCGCCGACGTTATCGCCGACGTTGTCCGCGATCGTTGCCGGATTCAGCGGGTGGTCTTCCGGGATTCCGGCTTCCACCTTCCCGACCAGGTCCGCTCCGACGTCAGCGGCCTTCGTATAGATCCCGCCGCCCAGCCGGGCAAACAGTGCCACCGACGAGGCACCGAACGAAAACCCGGTAATCACGTTCAGCGACTGCTGGAGACCTTCCGGCGTGACGCCGAATTTTTGAGAGTAGCAAAGAAACAGAGTGCCCAGTCCCACGACTCCCAGACCCACGACTGTCAGCCCCATCACAGAACCGCCGCTGAACGCAAGACTGAGTGCCGTGCCCAGGCCGGTGCGTGCCGCCTGTGCCGTGCGGACGTTTGCCAGAGTGGCGATCCTCATGCCGAAGAATCCGGCCAGGCCGGAAAACGTCGCCCCAACCGCGAACGACACGGCAATCAGCGGATGAGAACCCTCCCGGTCACCGGTGAACCACAGCAGGGCTCCGACCAGCACCAGAAATCCGAGCAGCACGGAGTACTCAGCCTTCAGAAAAGCCATCGCCCCGCGGCGAATGTGAGCCGAAATTTCCCGCATGTGGGGCGTTCCGGCATCCTGCTGAACAACCCACCAATACCGATACGCACTGAACGCCAGACCAACCGCTCCAAGAATCGGCACGCACAACGCCACAGCAAACATTGAGTTCTCCAGTTGGGCTCCTGCCCCTGTATAGTGCCGACGCAACCGGCGACTATTGTCTTTGAATCGATCTCATGGGTGTGAATTCATCAAGTGACTAATGAGGTCGAATCATTGTGGGTCGCATCACCTTTTGCAACCGGCGGGAACCCGGACTTCGCGGCGATGTCGGCAGCGGATTCCGCCGGTTCCGGTTGTCCGGTTTTTTATTCGCTGACGGCGACTGCAAACCGAATGCTGCGGACACCGTGGGCCGCACAGTGTTCGACGAGAATCCTGACCGCTCCGTACCGCGCTGCCTTGTCTGCCCGAATTCGCACTTCGGGAATGACACCGGCCGCTCCCGCGGTCCGTGCCAGTTCCTCGATCCGCAACAGAACGGCTGCTTCGTCGGCAGGCTCCCCCGCGACGGAATACGAACCATCCGGCTGAACCGTGACCGTCAGTCGATGCGGAGCCATCTCCGAATCCACCTGGCCTGCCGATGCATCCGGCAGATTGACCGCAGCCGCCTGCTCACTGCGAACAAAATGACTCGCCACCAGAAAGAAAATGATCAGCAGAAACACGACGTCGATCAGCGGCGTGATGTTGAACCGCAGCGGCGTCCGGTGGACGTTTTGTGTGGGAAGTCGCATGGAGAGAAGCTGGCGGGAACGTTGGATGGACAGCCGCCGCACGTGGGACGGCGAAGGGCCATTCGATGGCGGGGGAGCTTCGAACGCATCAGGGTCCGATTTCGAGCGTCGTCAGAATCGGGAAGTGATCACTGTAGCCGGTGCGCGTGTCTCGGCGAAACTCACGGGGACGGCCCTTTCCCCGGGTCGTCATGACGTCAGGCCGGAAGACTTCCACGCCGGGAACTCCGGGACGTGACTGCTTCATCCGCAGTCCCTGCAATCCGAAATACAGGCCGCGTGAGACGATGAACTGGTCCAGAATGTTCATCGTCTGGGTGCCGCCCGCGTAGTGGTGAGTCCCCTGATCAGGATCCGACATCAACGACCACATCGGATTGAACAGCCATGCCGGTTTGCCCGCATAGGCCCGATATGACGGAAGGTTGCCGCGGGAAAACCGAAGCGACTCCTCCAGGTGATCGGTGCTGAAACCCGCACCCAGCATTTCCAGCACACTGCGGTCCCATGGCTCGTCGTTCAGGTCTCCCATGACCAGCACATTGCGGTCCCAGACCTTGTTCAGCAAGTGCAGTGACGCCTCACTGTCCGACAGTTCCAGGTACTCTTTGCGGGACAGCTTCAGGTTGTCGTCGATGATGCGTCCGCAGTGAGCGGCCACTGTCATTCGAAATGATTCCGTCTCCAGACGCCCGCTGCTGCGGGACGGCCAGTGATTCACAAGCACCACCAGATCGGCGTCATTCGACAGCACCTTCAGATGCACTTCAAAGATGTCGCGTGTCGGATACCGCAGATGCACGAGGTGACCCTTCGTTTGCGACGGGTCACAGCGGAAGATTCGCCGGGAGTAAATCAGCGAAGTGTCGATCCCGCGAATATCCGGCTGATCGACGTGAGCCAGCTCGTAGTCATCGCGTCCGATGGCGTCGATCAGAACCCCAGCGACGCGGGCGTTTTCGATTTCACAGATGCCCAGCAGGTCCGGACCGCGGCCGTCGAACATCAGCCGGATGATCTCCGCAAGGTTGCAGACTTTGGCTTCGAATGCGCGCCGGTCCCAGCCGTTGACCGGAGTGAATTCCAGGTCAGCGGCGATCGGTGAAATCTCCGTGTCAAACAGGTTCTGCAGATTCCAGAACGCCACGTTGATGTTCTCGACACAGCCGCTGCCGGGATTTTCTTCGACGGGTTCCGAATTGGTCATCAGCAATCAGGTCCTTCCTTGCCAGGGCCGAAAGTACAGGGCCGAAGGTACGGGGCCGAAAGTTCCGGCGAGCCGGCAGCTCCTGCGCTACTCCTGGTTCATCGTGCCATCCCGGTTCGTCATGTCGTCGGAGTTCGCACCGGAACCGGTTTGCTTCGCGTCATCGCCGCTGGTGGTGTCTCCGGAACCGGCGGCTGACGGGTCGACAGAGCCTTCCATGTCGACCGGCTGCACGTGACCGGTCACGTTGACAGTGTACGTTCCCGGAAACCGAAGCGATTCATCGGACAACGCGCGGCCCGCAAGAGTGAACGAGACCGTCGATTCCGGAAGCGCGAAATACAGGCGGCCCTGTTCATCTTCGTGAGCACACCGTGCCACGCGGTTTTCGGCGAACGCTTCAATAGCGTACCCGAAGGCGTCGCAGTGAGCGTTCAGGCCGAATTCATCGCGGTAGCGAGCCGCGTCCAGTACGACGCGTTCACCGGACGCCTGCTTCAGTCGATCGTGACACAAGGCCGTTCCGGCGGCCTCCAGTTCCTGAGCCCGGTGCTTTTCCAAAGCCGCCCGGTGCTCGCGAATCCATTCCAGCAGATCCCGGTTGGCGGACGGATCGACGGCAAACCACTGAAATCCGTTGCCTGGACTGACGGTTACCGACAGCGAATCACCATCTCGGGTAATTCGGCACTGCATCTGGCTGCTCAGAAACGCGGCCGGGTCCGCTTCAAAGTCGCTGAGCACCGACTGCGCCTCGTCGGGTGTCAGGTCGAGAATGCTGGCAGTAATCCGCGCGGGCGGAAGCTTTTCGTCTCCCCTGCCGGTGGCCGGCAAGGTACCTGCCAGTACCTTTGGCTTATTCATCGTCATCATGACGGCGGCCAGCGAGCCCACGAACAGCAGCAGAAACAGCACGGGGATGCCGACGGTAAACAGTTTCTGCGAACGATTTCGCCGCCGCTGCCGCTTAAGTGTTCTGGCAATTGACGGAGTCGCTTCCGCCGGCAGAAAAGCCGGCGGCACGGCTTCACCGGACACGCCGACCGCGGGCATGTCGCCAACCGGCCCGCCGACCGCGGTCGTGTCCGGCGGCTTCACGTCCGCGGTCCGAGGCGCAGCGGAATCAATGCCGGGACGCGCAACGGCCGGGACGATCAGTTTTGTCGCGCACTTCGGACAGGTTCCCCGTTTGCCGGAATGCCCATCCGAAACACGAATTGTCGCGGTGCAATAGGGACAGTGAAACTCGATCGCCATCTTCGACAGCCTCCCGGAACACGAATTCTGCACGAATCCGAAAGTTCAACAAGTCGATTCCGGACGACGGGATCTCCTGACGCCCCGCTCGCCTCCTCCAAACGATGCCGCAGGAACGGGATTTAAGGCTGGTAGACGATGACAGTGTCCCGGTACGATCTGCTGGCCAAAACCCTGTCCCGCTGGAGCCGTGCCGGAAATGCTGATCCCAGAAATCTTTGCCGGAAATGAATTCGCAATCTCGATCGAAATCTTCCCCCCGAAGACGCCGGCGGGCGACGAAGCGCTGCGAGGGCACCTGAAGACGCTTATCGAGTATTCGCCGGCATTCGTGTCATGCACCTACGGAGCCGGCGGGTCGACTCAGGATCGCACGCTTGGCTGGTGCACCGAGATTCAGAATGACCTGCAAAACGTCGCCGTGGCACACTTCACCTGCGTCGGCTCTACCCGCGATCAGCTCAATCAGTGGCTGACCAATGCAGCCGCCGCCGGGATCCGCAACATCATGGCTCTGCGAGGCGACGCACCACAGGGACAGGAAACCTTCACCGCCGTCGCAGGAGGTCTGAAACACGCCAACGAACTGGTCGAACTGATCCGCGCCCATGATTCCAGATTCGGCATCGGAGTCGCCGGATATCCGGAAAAGCATCTGGAAGCTCCCGACATGGACACCGACCTGACCAACCTGAAGCGCAAGGTCGACGCCGGCGCCGACGCAGTGTTCACGCAGCTGTTTTTCGTAAATGACAGCTTCCTGAATTTCCGCGACCGCTGTGACAAGCTGGGGATTTCGCTGCCCATTGTTCCCGGAATCATGCCGATCACCGATTTCGCGCGGATCAAACGAATCACAGCGATGTGCGGCTCGGTATTCCCGGAGGATCTGGCGTCTCGACTTGAAGCCGTCCAGGATGACGCGGTAGCTCAGTTTGAAATCGGCGTTGAGCACGCAATCAACCAGTGCGAAGAACTGCGAGCAGCCGGAGTCCCCGGCATCCATTTCTACGCCCTCAACCGCTCCGACGCCTGCCGCCGCATCCTGGACGCCCTGTGCCAGACGGCAGCCACCTAATGGTCTTCACCTAACGGCGACCGCAAGTGATTAACGCGGAACCTCACGGCAAGACGGCACACAGTTGCCGGACGCCCTCGGGAATTTCGGCGACCATTAAAAGGCGTAGCGCGAACTCTGAAATCCGACAGAACATCGAATTTCCTCAACATTCTTCGGAATTTCGAAATCCTGCCGAATCCCGGCAGAATTCGCCGGAAGACATGCTGGTGCGCGGGCCCGAGACGGTCTTGGAGGCTTCCGCTGGAGCTGGTAGATTTCGCGGGCTGCAAGCGGAATGCGTGGCACGGCTGCACAGGTGTCCCTTTGTACCGATCATTCCGAACCATTCCCGGTGCTGTGATTCCAATCGTCGCGACTGAAGAATCAACAACGGGCCACGCTGCCGTGTGACGATGTATAATGCAGCAGCCGGGCATCGAATGAATCGATCGCCCGGACGCAATCGCAGGACTCAACCTTACCTGCGGCAAATTCGGTCAGGATGACCAGCAAGATGCGATTTCTATACCCCGAGCGGGGCAAATTGAGGAATTCTGGCTCGCGTCATGAAGAAGTGCGAAAAGCATCAGCGTTCGCCGCGGCCAGAATAATTTCGATTTCGTTCATCGCTTTGTTCGCAGGCTGCGAGTACGACCGGGCGTTCATGCAGATGGACAGCAACAGCGGCTCGCCGTTCCTGGGTTGGCAGTTGCGTGTCGACGCGTCCGACCGGCGAAGAAACACCGTCAGCGACAGTGATCGCATCCGGCTGGCGGATTCCGCGGCACCCGAAGCCACCTCGCGCGGACCAATCTACCTGGCGACCAGCGGCGGACGACAAACCGTTCGACTTGTCCCCACCGCCCTGGCCACGGAATTCACCAGCAGCGTGCAGTACTCGCTGCCCGAACACGCCGCGACCGGCCAACCGGATCAGTCGGCCGAAGTGGAATCGATCTTCCGCCGCATGTCCGCATTCTGACGCAGCCCGCTCATGTCGCGAAAAACTTGCTGCCAGCGCGGTACGAGAAAAAACAGCGCTATGGATGTTCGCGGGTCTGAATGAACAGCGCCTTCTTTTCTCCCGGCAGCGTGAAGTCGAAACCGCAGGATCGAAAGAATCCCTCCGCCGACGTAATGGCCATCACCTCCAGCACATTGCGGCTGTGAGCCAGAGAAACACATGCTTCCACCAGCCGTTTCCCCAGTCCGCGGCCCTGCATTTCTTCGGTGATCGCCAGACTGCGAATTTCGGCCAGCTTGGACGAATAGATTTCCAGCGCGGCGAATCCGACAAGCCGCTCGTCCGCGCAGGCCACAAAGCCGAACGGAATCAGGTCCTGCAGTTCGTCGGGAGTGCGCGGCAACAGCCGGTTCGCCCTGACGAATCGATCGACCAGTGCTTCCAGTTCCGGCAGGTCATCGACCGTCGCGGGCCGAACTTCGAGGTAGACGGGAGCATCTTCCGAATTGGCTTCGTTCATTGTGTTCTCAGCAGTTGCAGTCGCAGCAGATTCAGCGCCGTACGCGCGGCGCGCTCGCGGAATATAGCCAGATTGCCAGTCATACTGACATCCAGTTCGCGATCAAAGCCCTGCCCGACAACTCGCACACTTCCGCACCTCATCCGAGCGCCTCCGTCGCTTTCGCTTCGCGTTGCCGGAGATGAAATCAGCACGTAGTCGGCAGTTCGACGATCAAGAAGGCTGGTGGCGATTTCGCGAACTCCGCGCAGCCAGTTTGCCGGATCGGTCTCGTTCATCGACGCAGCCGTCGGGAACAGCCGGCTGTAGGAAACCAGATGTGCGGAATGTTCCTCTTCGGTCAGCCACTGCCCGATGAGTCCGCCGGTTGTCGTGCCTTCCAGCAGACCAATCTTCAGCTTTCGGCTGGCGATCAGCCGTGCCACAACGTCTTCCAGTTCTTCATCGTTTTCCGTAAAGACCGCCGTGCCGAGTTTGTTTCGGATCTGTTCGCGAGCCGCCTCCGCAAGCAGGTCGCACTCTTCATCACTTCCCGCGCGAGCAGTAACGGAAAGTGAAATCACCGCTCCGCTGGCCGTGATTCCGACTTCCGGATTGCGTCCGCGAGCGGTCAGATCACCCAGCAGCCGTTCCGCGTCGGATTCGCCGTAGCCGAACGTTCGAATTGTGGAGCGCTTTACGAAAACCTGGCTTCCCGGCAGCACATCCACCAATTGCTCAAAAAACATCCGCATCATTTCCGCCGGAACTCCGGGAAGGACACCGATCAGACACTCCGGTTCTGTCAGTTTCAACAGAATGCCGGGTGCGGTCCCGTGAGCGTTATGAAGAGTCTGGGCACCCGCGGGTCTGAGTGCCTGGACTTTGTTTCGTTCCGGCATGTCTCGTCCGCGGCTGCGGAACAGTTCTTCGATGTGCCGCAGCGCGGAAGCATCTTCCACCAGCGGCTGACCGAACGCCTCCGCCAGCGTGTCGCGGGTGATGTCATCCAGAGTCGGCCCCAGTCCTCCGGTGATGATGACGATCCTGGAACGCTGAGCCGCTTCCTGAAACACCCGCACCATGGCTTCATGATCGTCGGCCACCGTGGTGTGGCGCTGCACGGTCCAGCCCAGAGCTTCCAGTTCGCGACTGAGCCACTGGCTGTTGGTATCAAGCCTCGCGCCGCAGGTCAGTTCGGAGCCGATGGCAATCACTTCCGCATTCGTCCGGGCGACGTTCATTCCCGCGCACTCACAGGACCGGACAGGGGAACCGACGTGGAAACCGCCTCATCACGACTTCGGATTTCCTGGAACACGGTGGTGAGTTCGTCCACGACGCGGCCAATGCTGAAGTGCCGCTCGACAAGCCTGCGCCCGGCGTCGCCGAGCTGGCGTGCCCGGTCCGGGTTCGCCAGCAGTTGCAGGATATGTTCGGCGATCGCCCGGCTGTCGGACGGCGGCACGATCAAACCCGTCAGGTCGTCGGAAATCACGCTCAGGATTCCGCCGACGCCCGAAGCAATCACCGGCCGCCCCAGCGCCATTGCTTCCAGCATCATCACGCCAAGACCCTGCTGCAGAGAAGGCAGACAGAAAATGTCGATCGCAGACAGGTAGGCCCGCATCTCCGCGCCGTCGTCGACGAATGTCACCTGATCCGTCAGTTCAAGCGACGTGGCCAGCCGGCGCAGATTGCGTTCTTCAGGGCCGGAGCCGGTAATCACGATGCGAATGTCGTGACCCTGTTCGATCACACGGTGACAGGCCCTCAAAAAGAACGAACCGCCCTTCAGAATCTCCAGCGGCCCTGCCATGCCAATCACCGGAGCACGGTTGCCGGGAAGAATCGGGTTGTGCTCCGGCAGATCAGGCAGCCGAACGCCTGGCAGGATGACTCGCTTTTCAATCCGTTCCAGCCGCGGATGAGCGGGGATCGCGCTGCGAACACTCTCACTGACGCAGATGATGGCGCTGACCTTTTCCAGCGGCGCCACCAGTGGAATGCGAGTCGCTTCCACCTGGTCAACCAGACTTAGCGCAATCGGCCGATCGAGGGCGTTTGCCAGCCAGAGTCCCTGCGGCAGCATTTCGACGTTCTGTACGTGAATCACGTCAGGAGGCTGCGGTGTCAGTTGGCTCAGGACGGTGCGCCCGACAACACGCCCCCACAGCGGCAGCGCATAGCCCTGCATCGGAAAGATCTTCAACCCCGCCGTCAGATCGAGGTCAACGGGGCTCTGCCGTGCGCACAGCGTGACCGTTTCGATGCCGCGATTCTCCATCTCGCGCGCAAGGCGCAGCGTCAGGATCGACGATCCTCGAAAGGAAAGTTCGCTGGTCAGCAACAGGACTCGACGCAGAGGTTCGGGCATTCAACAACAGAATCGTTGGTGCGGTGGAGGAATGATCATCCGACGCGGGTTTGCCGCAGCATACCAAATCCGCTGACGGAGAGTTCGTTCCGCCGTCGCACAATTCCGTGTCGCGCGCATCGGCAGGGTTGACGAATTCCCTGGGCGAGCCGCACGTGGCACTCCATCGAGTCAGCCACGACTTTTTGGTGCGGCAACTTGTCGCCGCTTCCATTTCGTTCAGTCGGGAATTCAGGTGATTCGAAGCAGAGTTCGGAATTCGCCACTTCGTCGAAATCCAAAGCGAGGCTGAATCATCGCACTCCAAAGCATCGTTTGTGTCAGGAGTCGGTTCTCGGCCAGCCGGGTACCGATTGATCGCACGCGCGAGCCCATCGGAAGGGCGCTGTGTTCGGGAGGGTGAGGCTCCTGCCGAGCCGTTGCCACACCGGGCGCCCTCTGGCACACGCGGCTCGGCAGGAGCCTCGCCGTCCCGGCCATCGGTCGCGCACCGGCATTTCCTTCAGGTCAGCCAGCGACAGGGCCGCGGTCATTCGGTGGTGCGCTGCTGCTGAGCGAGCCATTGATAAAGCTCGGGAGTCGCGTAGGCCGCCGACCAGCAGTTGTGACCGATGTGTTCCATGGTCGTAAACCGGATTCGTTCGCCGCCGGCAGCCTTGATGGCGTCCACCATCTCTACGGACTTCGAAAACGGCACAGCTCTGTCCTGGTCGCCGTGAAACACCCAGATCGGCAGCGCCTTCAGCTTTTCCGCGTCGGCGGGATCTCCGCCTCCGCACACAGGCACGACCGCGGCAAAGCGTTCGGGATGGTCGGCAGCCAGTCTCCAGGATCCGTAACCGCCCATGCTGAGCCCCGTCAGATAGATGCGGCTTTCGTCGACCTTGTACGTCTTCACGATGTGGTCCAGCAGCTCGATCAGGCGAGCCTGCTGCGTCGGCCGGCTCCAGGAATCGTCGCCGGGACACTGCGGGGACACCAGGATGAACGGAAACTCTTCGCCCTGCTCCGCCATCAGCGGCGGTCCCCATTTCGCGACAAGCGGCAGCAAACCGTAACTTTCGCCGCGGCCGTGCAGAAACAGCATCAGCGGAAGCTTGCCCTCCGCGGATTCATAGTCTTCCGGAAACGAAATCAGGTATCCCACCTGCGCGCGGTCGCTGGTTGTCAATGACGCTTCGACCTGCCGGCCCGGCACGGGATCCGCATCCTGTCCAAATACCAAACTCGTGGAAGAAACGAAAAGCAACGCGGCAAGAATGACGATGGAGCGTTTCATGGGGCGACGATGACCTGCAAAGGAATTTGAATGCGCTGGAACCGACGTCCGACATTACAAATCAGGATTGTCCCGGAAACAAGTGACCGCCGCGCTCGGACGGCTAATCGCCCGTCGACGAGCGTCGAGACTCTGCATCGCGGCACCGGGGAATCCGCCTGCCTGGCAGTTACACCACAGTTGCTGCCGCGGTCAGACTTCGGTCAGTGCTGACTGAGGACACTCATCGTAAGAAGACGCGTCATCGGACGTCGTGATGAACTGCTGCCGGGCCTGTTCCAGCAGCGTTCGACAGTCGATCGACAGGTCGCAGTCGACGCCGAACACTTCCAGCTCCAGCGCGACCTCGTCACGGCACTGAATCGCCAGGTCCAGGAAACGATCGATGTCGATCCCGAAGTGAGCTTCCAGCCAGCCGCGGCATCGGTCCATGACTACGGCGTCCTTGCGCCAGATCGCTTCGGCAAGCAGCGAGCCGCCATAGGTCGCCGTCTCAATCGGCTCCGTCACAGCCTCGTCATGATGCCGGCGAACCGCGCTCAGGACTCCACCTGGAAACTGCCATTTTTGAAACAGCCTGGCTGCGACAGCCGCGTGATCAAACCCGTATCTGGCCTGTTCCGCTTCGACAAGCAGTGATCCCCTGTGATCGCGATATAGCGACAGGTAGGAATCGCCGTCCGCCTGAGCCATCACCAGAATTCCGACGTCGGCAAGCAGCCCCGCCGTGTAGGCGTCCTTTCGTTCCAGCACCGTCGCCCGACGATTGACTCGCGACGCGCCACAGGCCGTTGTCAGCGCACTGCGCAGATAATCGTTGTAGAGTGATCTGGCGGCACCGGTCGCGAACGTGTTGACAATGCTGAACGTCATTGCCAGAAGACGCACCGTTCGCTGTCCGAGCAGTGCCGCTGCCTGGTGCAGATTGCCGACCGAAGCGGGTAGACCGTACCGCGATGAATTCACAACCTGCAGCAGTTTGGCCGACATCGCGGGGTCGCGACGAATGCAGTCAACGACTTCACGAATATCAAAGTCTTCGTCGCGGGTCAGATTCAGCAGCGACTGCGCCACTTCCGGAGGAGAATGCAGACGGGCCGCCTTCGCGATCAGCGCATCGATGCCGTCGGGGTCCGGGGGAAGTGAATGCGGCAGCGGATTGCTTGGTGCCATCATGAGAACCTCTGCCGGACTGGGCGACTGCAGTCACGGGAAACTATTCTGAGTCCACATCAACAGTAGCTCACAGCTTGACACCACGTCGTGTTCGTTATCCGGGAAACCGCAGTACCGGGCTGAACCCTGCGGGAATTCCCCAAGTCTCACGCCGCAGCCGATACTTCACAGAAAGGACAGCAGACGTCCGATGAAAACGTGGAACGATGCTCTGCGATCCGGAATCGTCATTCCCGCCTGCCCGCTGGCTCTCGATGGAGACGGAAGGTGGTCTCGGCGATATCAGCAGGCGCTGCTGAGATACTATGCAGCGGCCGGCGCCGGCGGGCTGGCCGTTGGAGTGCATACCACGCAGTTCGAAATCCGTGACCCGAAGCACGGACTGTTCCGGCCGCTGCTGGAGTTCGCGTCACAGGTTTTGACGTCCGCGGGTGCGATGTCTGACTTCGTACGGATTGCGGGCATCTGCGGCCACACGCAGCAAGCCGTCGCCGAAGCCGGAATCGCCACCGACCTGGGCTACCACGCCGGACTGCTGAGTCTGGCGGCACTGCCGGAAGCCGATGACGACGCACTGCTGGAACACTGCCGGCAGGTCGCGAACGTGATTCCGGTGATCGGATTTTACCTGCAGCCTGCGGTCGGCGGACGAATCCTGAGCTATCGATTCTGGCGACGTCTGTGCGAAGTTGATCAACTGGTTGCCATCAAGATCGCTCCGTTCAACCGCTACTTCACCTGGGACGTTGTGCGAGCCGTCATGGAGTCGCAGCGCAGCGACATAGCCCTGTACACCGGCAACGACGACAACATCATCGCTGACCTGATAACTCCGTATTCCTACCGCGGGTCGGTACGACGCATCGTCGGCGGACTGCTCGGGCAGTGGGCGGTCTGGACTCGCCGCGCGGTCGAAATGCTGGAACAGATTCAGCAGGCTGCGACATTCACGGAAATCGCTGCGAACTGGCTGACGAAGAATACTCAACTGACGGACGCGAACGCCGCTGTCTTCGATGCCGCCAACAACTTCGCCGGCTGCATTCCCGGAATCAACGAAATCCTGCGTCGCCAGGGACTGCTGCCGTCAAACCGCTGCCTGAACGAACACGAAGTGCTCAGCCCTGGTCAGGCTGATGAACTGGACCGCGTTGTTAGAGAATATCCGTGGCTGACAGACGACGAATTCGTCGCGAAGCACTTGGATGACTGGCTGCGCTGACGACACACGGATCGACAACTACGGAATTGACCGATACTCGGAAAACACATCGTCCGGAGTTCGCTCGGCGGGAAGGTCGCCGCCGTGCAGCCAGATTCCGTACCTTAGGCGCAGTTCCTCGCCGGGCCTGACCGTCACTTTGCTGACGTCGCCCTTCTTCATCGCCTGGCGGCCGAACGGATTGGCGACAACCAGCCCGTAATTGCGAGCATGCATCCAGCTCGGCCGGAAATTGCCCGGATGACACATCACAGTGATCCCGATTGTCTGCCCGTCAACATTCCCGCTGTAGTCGCACCATGCCGCGGCGTTCCCCCAGATGTTGTCCGCGCCGGAACGGCGTTCGGAATCTGACAACCGACCGCCCCGTACTTCACTGATCGGTGTGGCGACGCGAAAACCGAGACCCATCTCTTCCTGATCTCCGAAATGGAACTCCGTGTCCGAACGAAACGTGGAATCCCAGACCAGCAGGTAACCGTCGTCGCGGACGATGACCGTCAGCGAAAACTCCTCGCGACAAATCATCGAACCGTCCGGACGAAGGTAGCGCTTTTCTTCGACAAACGAGCCGCGGCCGTCACCGCCCTCTGGTTCCTGCACGAATCCTGCATGAACGACCGAAGCCTTGTTGCGCCAGAAGTCATTACCGCTCAGGTCACCGAACGCCAGCCAGATTCCCGGATGCATCGACGCATGGTCGATGGCGTCCGTGCCTTCGATCGGCGGGTGATTGCGAGTCACCTGCCTGCCGCCGGGGACTTTGACGTCGGCGAAATACGGTCGTGGAATCGCCGGGTCGCTGTAGACGTATCGCGCGACGGGGAGGCCGTCGACTGTGATCACAACGGCGTCTGATTCCGATTGAAAGGCAACCTGCTGCCCACCCGGCGATTCTGTCGAAACAACGAGCAGACACAGGAACGGCAGCAATTGCCTTCGAAGACTCGTCATCGGCATCGGGTTTCACGTTTACGAACGGCGCAGTGCTCGAGGCCGTGTCAGGACTTCGTTGATCAGAATCGCCTGTCGAATGCCTTCCGGATTGCGAAGCAGTCGGACGATGTCGCCCGCGGGGGACGCTGCCTGTCGATTTCCGGTCAGCGCCGGCATTTCGCGATCGCGGCTGCCCAGATGCGAGTTCACGCTGTTGACGATGTCGGCTGTGACAGATTCGTCGACGTCGTGGTCAAGATGCTGCGAAACGTGCTGCGATATGTATTGATCGACGTGGCTGCCGATGCCCGTTCCCACCTGCTGCCGCGCTGCAAGTGGAGCCCGCTTGGTAACGGACTGCTGCGCAACTCGGGGCTTCGGCCGTTCCGGCTGACGAACTGCCGGTGACGGCCGGGGTTTGCGTTGTTTCGGCGGAGCCGGCTGCTGCCGTTCAGGCCGCGGTGGACGGCTGACCTGCGCCGACGGACTGGCCGCCGTCGGCCGTGCTGCCAGCGGCTGACGAGGCTGAGCGGGTTTTGCGGGTGCGGCACCGACTTCGGAAAGGAACGCTTCAATCTCACTCTGCACGCGCTGTTTGCGTTCCGGAGCGAGATTTCCGCCAGCCGCCATGCGCCGTGCTTTCGCGGCCTTGTCTTCGGCATTCTTCATCATGCCGCGAATCGCGCTGATGCCGATAATGATCAGGAAAACGATAAGCTTTTCCACGAAACCGTCCTTCCTGATCAGTTAGCGGCGTCCTGCGGTCGACGCCCTTCGCCCGCGATCGCCTGGCGCATTTGCGTATCCGCCTGCACGTTCTTCAGTTCATAGAAGTCGAGCAACCCCAGCTTGCGGCTGCCGAACGCTTCAGCGACTGCCTGAGGAACCTGAGCTTCCGCAAGTACGACCTTGGCTCGGTTTTCCTGAATGCGGGCGATCATTTCCTGTTCGCGTGCCCTTGCCTGAGCGCGCATCTGTTCGGCCTTTGCCTGAGCCACGCGCATATCGGCTTCCGCCTGATCCGCCTGCAGTCTCGCGCCGATGTTTTCGCCGACGTCGATGTCCGCAATGTCGATCGACACGATTTCGTAGGCAGTCTGAGCTTCCAGGCCCTGCTGCAGCACGGTCTTGGAAATCTTATCCGGGTTTTCCAGAACCGTGCTGTACGACGGAGTCGAGCCGATTGCCTGAACAATTCCCTGACCGACGCGGGCGATCACGGTTTCTTCCGTCGCCCCACCGACCAGTTGCTGAATGTTGGTCCGAACCGTCACACGGGCTCGGGCTCGCAACTGAATTCCGTCTCCGGCGACGGCATCCAATGTTCCCGCAGTGCGCTTGGGATCGGGGCAGTCAATAACCTTCGGATACACGCTGGTTCGCACGGCTTCCAGAATGTCGCGTCCCGCCAGATCAATCGCCTGAGCCGTCTGCCAGTCGAGATCAATGTCGGCTCGCTGTGCGGCGATCAGCGCGCGAATCACGTTGGGCACATTTCCGCCGGCCAGGTAGTGAGCTTCCAGTTTTTCGCGTGTAATCGGATAGTTGCGAGTCACACCGGCCTGCACGGCCATGATCATGCTGCGGACGATGACTGTCGGATTCACTTTTCGAAACCGCATCGTGATCAGATTCACGAGCGAAATTCGGGCACCCGTCATTTTGCACTGCAGCCACAGACTGGCGAACTGTGCAAAAACCGCCAGGAAAATAATCGCCAGCAGAAGAATGACGACAATTGCCGCCCACTGCATCGGTCCCATATCCATGAGAGCGCCTTTTCAAAATATGCCCGACCTGCTCATCACGTTATCACGTCACAGAAGAGACGTTATTCTGCCGCTGGCGGATCAAACAAAGCCGAAAATTCTTACCCGGCGGTGTAGTTCTCCGGAACATCGAAGTCAAGGATGTCAGCGTCCACCACCTGACTGGCTCCATTCGTATCCGCGCCGGACGACGCGCCAGCGTGCTGCGGCGCTGCGGACTCTTCAACTAAGCCTGCCGGTCGCACCGATTCCTCAGCGCCGGAATCGTCATCACCGACTTCGGAAGACGCCGGAACGACCGTCCTGGCCAGTGCATCGGACGTGACCGGTTTGGCTTCTTTGACGACAAGCCGGGTTCCCTTCACGCCGATCACCTGAATCGCGGTTCCCGGTTCAATCAGCATGCCGGGACTTTCGGCGTGAAACCGCTCTCCCGCGACGCTCACCATGCCTCCCGGAGTCAGCAGCGACAATGCCTTGCCGGTATTTCCCACCAGCGATTCCAGACCAGTCCGCTCACGCGCGGAAGCGGATGAAGCCGCGGAGTCCCGGCCGGGACCGCGCAGGACGACCGCGTCGCCGATGCTCGTGTATTGCATCACGACCAGCATTCCGACAAACACCGCCGGAATCCCCAGCAGCCAGAAACTGACATACGTCCAGAAGAAACCGGGACTTGTTCCCCACCACGCCTGCCACGCACACCAGGCGGAAATCAGCAGGGAAATCGCCGAACAAATGCCGATGATTCCGAAGCTGGGGATCATCAGTTCCAGTGCCAGCAGGAACAGGCCGACAATCAGCAGAATAGTTGCAAGGACTCCGGCGTCAGGCATGATTTCACCACAAGCAGGTTTCGACGAGTTCCGGAATCAGAACCGGTCCGGGACATTCGCCGCAGCACGGCGGAGATTCTGTCGTGACTGAAAAAGAGACACAGAACTGCCGGATTCTTCCGCGGACAGTATAGACTTTCGACTTCGCTCACCGAACCAAAATGCCAAGAGATGTCCGTTTCTTCAATCCTGACGAAAGACGTTTCTTTCGCCGCCGAACTGATTCGACAGGGGCTGCTGGTCGCATTTCCCACGGAAACGGTTTATGGGCTGGGCGCGGATGCAACAAATTCGGCAGCGGTGGCCGGAATCTTTGAAGCCAAGCGGCGACCCGCGTTTGATCCGCTGATCGTGCATCTGCCGAACTCAGCCGCCGCCGCGCAACTGGTACTGGAATTCCCGCCAGCCGCCGGACTTCTGGCCGAGCGCTTCTGGCCGGGACCGCTGACTCTGGTTCTGCCAAAGAAACCTTTGATTTCCGACCTGGTCACGGCAGGGCTGCCGGGTGTCGGAATCCGAGTTCCCTGCCATCCGGTTGCGCTGCGGCTGCTGAATGAGGCAGCCTGTCCGATCGCCGCCCCCAGCGCCAACCCCTTCGGCAAAATCAGTCCCACCACGGCGCAGCATGTCGTGGACGGACTCGGGGGGCGTATCGATGCGGTCCTGGACGGCGGCCCCTGCTCGGTGGGTTTGGAATCGACGGTTGTGTCGTTCATGCACGACGCACCGCTTCTGCTTCGGCACGGTGGGCTGCCGCTGGAGATGATCGAAGATGCGATCGGCCCGATTCACGTCGCCACCAGCAATCCTGCGAACGACGACGCTGCACAATCGTCGCCCGGAATGCTGAGTCGCCACTACGCTCCCGGAATACCGTTGCGGCTGCGCGCCATCACGGAAAATGCCGTACCATGCCACGGCCTTCGCTGCGGGCTGCTGACGGTCGACGAAGCCCGCTGCGGTGACGGTTTTGTCCGCGTGCATTCCGTGGGTTCGACTTCGGACCTGCGAACCTGCGCGGCGAACTTTTTTGCTTCGCTGCGAAGCCTCGACTCAGCCGGTCTGGACGTTATCATCGCCCACAGGTTCCCTGACCACGGTTTGGGCGTCGCTCTGAACGACCGCCTGGAAAGAGCCTCCCGCAACGACCTGCCGACGATCGGATAATCGAGCCGAGCTATGAAACATTCGCCTACTCTTGTGATCGCCGCTGCCTGCGCTGTCACAGTTCTGCTGCGAGTCATCGATAACCCGGTGGCCAATGTGTCCGGACTGGGAGCACTCGCACTGCTCTGCGGCTCCGTCCTCAGACATCCTGCGGCGGTGCTGATTCCGCTGGCCGTGCGGGCGGCCACCGACACCATCATCGAACTTCGCACCGGCAGTGGATTTTACGAAAGCTGGTGGTTCGACTACGCGGCGTATGCGGTGATCTTTTCAGTTGGCAGGTTCGTCCGCCGGCGTCACTACGGCAGCGTGCTCACAGGAGCCCTGACGTCCGCCGCGGTGTTCTTTTTCGTCAGCAACTTCGGAGTCTGGGCCGCCTGGCCGGAAACGTACGCTCACACGTTGGCGGGACTGATTGACTGCTACACGAAAGCCATCCCCTTCGCTCGCGGGACGTTTCTTGGTGACGTGGTGCTCAGCCTGGTCTTCTTTTCGGCGTGGAACCTTTTGACGGTTCCCGTCGGCGAAGAACAGCCGGTTCACACGTCCGGCGCGGCCTGACCGTCATTCCGCCAACTGCGATCAGACCGGAGTCGGGCGACCCGGAAGCCGGCTTTTTTCTGCGCGACGCGTCCGGGTGACGGACAGCCAGTCACACAACTTCACGAATGTTCCCGCCAATGACTTCCATCCCGCAAAACCGCCAGCAGGTGCTGGACACATACTTCATGGAACATCGCGCGAAGCTGATCGACATCGCCGCCTACCTGGACCGCATTGATCGTGCCGCGAAGGAGGGGGACGGCGCGGACTTTCGCGACGCGGCGTTTCGCGAGTCGCTGGCGATACTTTCCGACGGCCAGCCGCACCGGGCCAAGCGCATTCTGGCACTGCTGAGCGATCATTCGACTGACTTACCGCAGTCGGCTCATGGCATGAAGGGAGCCGCCGGCGCGCCGAAGCCCGCCTGACATTTCACGCGGAAACGCCCGCTCCATGCCCGTCGATCACGACCAGATCCATAAATTGCTCGTCGAAGCGTTCTTTCAGGAATTCATGGAACTGTTCTGCCCTGACGAAGCGGCAGTGATAGATTTCGACCACGTCGAGTTTCTAAAACAGGAACTGTTCACAGACATTTTCCGTGGTGAAAAGCGCGTGCTGGATCTGGTCGTGAAAACGCGCTTGATCTCCGGCGGCGAACACTACGTGCTGGTCCACTTCGAGTTCGAGTCATCACGCCCGGCGGGAAACTTCGCCGAACGGATGTTCGAATACCACTGCGCGCTGTATTCCCGCTTCAGGACAACGATCGTCCCTGTGGCTGTGTTCAGCGATGATGCGAAGTGGAAGACGCTGGTCCCCGACATCTTTGAACTTTCACTTGCGGGCCAGACTTACGTGCGGTTTCGCTATCATCAGATCAAGCTGAAGCACCTGGACTACCGACGGTTTCTGGGTTCCGCCAATCCGCTGGTCTACGCATTGATGGCTAAGATGGCGTATAATCGGCGGGATCGAGTGCGCCTGCGGGCGGATTTCCTGCGAATGATTTTGAAGCTGGGAATCTCAGGAGACCGCGAGAGCATTCTGCTGCAATATGTCGACGCGTACATGGAACTGACTCCGCGTGAGCTGACTTCCTTTAACGAACTGATCATCGATGAGGACTACCAAATGGTTCAGGAAATCATAACGTCGTGGGAACGTGAAGGGCGGGAAAAAGGCCGCGTCGAAGGCCGTGTCGAAGGCCGCGTCGAAGGTCGTGTTGAAGGCCGCGTCGAAGGCCGCGTTGAAGGTCGAGTTGAAGGAAAACTGGAGGCGAAGCAGTCAGTCCTGCTGCGTCAGCTTCAGCGCCGCTTCAAGGCTGTCGATGAACAGGTTCGGCAGCGAATCGAAGGCATTCACGACGAAGGTCGCCTGGATTCCCTGCTGGACCAGGTGGTGGAAATTTCGTCTCCGGATGAACTGGTTTGGTGACGCGATTATGAAATACATCGACCCGCACATCCACATGGTGTCACGCACCACGGATGATTATCAGCGCATGGCGCAATCCGGATGCATCGCAGTCACGGAACCCGCGTTCTGGGCAGGGTTTGATCGATCGTCCGCCCGGGGGTTCTTCGACTATTTCCGCCAGTTGACAGAATACGAACCGCGCCGGGCCGCTCTGTTCGGCATTCAGCACTTCACCTGGCTGTGCATCAATCCGAAGGAAGCCGACGATCCCGGCTTCGCCCGCGAAGTTGTGTCGCTGATCCCCGAATTCCTGAAGTGCGACACCGTGCTGGGCATCGGAGAAATCGGGCTGAACAAGAACACGAAGAATGAGATGATCATTCTGGAAGAACAGATTGCCCTGGCAGAAACTCACAACCAGCTTGTGCTCGTTCACACGCCCCATCTGGAAGATAAGTTGAAGGGCACGCGGCTGATCATGGACGCCATCGCCGCCAGCGGCATTGAAGCCGGCCGAGTGTTGATTGACCACGTGGAAGAACACACCGTCGAAGAAGTTCTGAACCGCGGTCACTGGGCGGGCATGACGCTGTATCCGGATACCAAAGTGACGCCTCAGCGAGCCACCGACATTATCGAAATGTATGGCACCGAACGCATCTGGATGAATTCCGCCGGCGACTGGGGCTGCAGCGATCCTCTGGCGGTCCCGAAGGCTCGACTGGAAATGAAACGCCGCGGACACAGCGACGCGACGATCGACAAGGTCACGTTCAACAATCCGCAGACGTTTCTCAGCCAGAGCCCCAATTTCAAACTGCGATGAAACGTGAAGTCACGATCACGAAGACAACGTTCGGCGAGTCGTCAGATGACGGCTACATGCCCGGCACAATGGCGGAACGTATCGAATTCGCATGGGAATTGAGCTGCGAGGTTTGGTCGTTCCTGCCCGGTCAGGATACCGTACCGCCCGATGCTGAACCCCGACTTCAGAGACATGTTGCAGCGCTTCGCCGACGAGAAGGTTGAGTTCCTGCTCGTCGGCGGATACGCCATGGCCGCTCACGGGCACCCCGGATCGACAAGGAATATCGACTTCCGGGTCAATACCACTTCGGAGAACTCGTCGCGCGTCTACACGGCACTTGCCCGCTTAAGCGCGCCTGTTCATCAGATTGATGAGCAGGATTTCGCGGTGCCCGGAAACGTCTTTCAGATCGGCGTCGCGCCTCGGCGAATCGACGTCATTTCGTCAATAAAGGGCGTCGATTTCCCGGATTGTATCCGACGGGCGGAAATCGTGTCGCTGTCCGGAGTTTCGGTGCCGGTGATCTCCCGTGACGATCTCAGCCGGAACAAACGAGCCACCGGGCGTCCTCAGGATCTCGTCGACGCGGAGATCCTGGAAAAACGATAGTCGGACAGCGGCATGGTCAAATCATTCCGCTCGATCGACGAACCGGTCAATGTTCGATGTTCGCTGAATGCCGGCAGCGCTGCTAACCTTCGTCATCCGGAGCGCTCAGTCGGAGTGGGAAACACTGGTGAGCCCTCCCCGCCAGCGTTTCATTCGTCTGATCGGTTTCCCTTCGTGGCGACTCTCCGTGCAAACCGGTGATCCCGTCATCCAGGTGCAGTCTCTCGGAAAGACCTATACCAGCGGTCTTTTTCGGCGCCGAAAAGTGCATGCCCTGAAGCAGGCGTCACTGGACGTTCCGCAGGGACAGATCTACGGGCTTCTCGGCCCGAACGGTGCCGGCAAGACAACGCTGATCAAAGTGCTGCTGGGAATCGTGCGGCGCACGTCCGGTAGCGCCATCGTGCTGGGCAGGCCCGCGGGGTCACTGAGTGCTCGACGCGACATCGGCTATCTGCCGGAAAATCACCGTATTCCGCGACATCTGACGGGAGATACGGCGCTTGAATACTACGGTTGCCTCAGCGGCCTGTCCGTCGGCGAAGTCCGTCGCAGGCGTCCCGAACTGTTGTCGCAGGTGGGACTCGACGGTCGAGGCAGGGACAGCGTCAGCGGTTATTCAAAGGGCATGCTGCAGCGACTGGGACTGGCTCAGGCGATGCTGCACAAGCCGCAGCTCATCATTCTGGATGAACCGACAGACGGAGTTGACCCGCTGGGCCGTAAGGAAATTCGCGACGTGCTGAAGGGCCTGGCCGCAGAGGGACACAGCATCTTTCTGAACAGCCACCTGCTGCAGGAAATCGAACTCATCTGCGACAGCGTCGCGATTCTGACCCAGGGCAGTGTTCGCAGGACCGGCAGTGTTCGCGAACTGACCCAGGCGATCGAAGGAGCGCCGGTTGTGTTTCAACTGACCGGACCAAAGGAAGACATCGAAGGTACACTGCAGAACCACGACGGCTACAAACTTCGGCAGGTCTCCAGCGAAGCGTTCGAGGTCGAAATACTCGCGCCGAACCAGGCGGATGTCGACACGGCGATCGACGGTCTGCGAGCCGAAGGGATCAGCATCTGGTCAATTCGCCGTCGCGACCTGACGCTGGAAGAAGCATTCCTGCAGATCGTCGGGGAAGCTGCAGCATGAGACCTTACCTGGCCGTTCTGAAGGACTCCTTCCGCGAAGCCATGGCCTCGCGCGTCCTGTGGATCGCGCTGATCGGAATTGTCGCAATCCTGCTGGGGATGGCTCCTTTCGGACTAAACAGCGACAAGGCGACTCAGCTTCGTCGCCGTGAACTGGCGCATGCCGAACGGTTTACTCGGCAGCTTTATGAAGAACGCTCGGCGATCGGTACTCCGGCGGCGCATGTCTGGTCACTGCTGAACCCGGAGCAACGGAGCCGCATTGAAGAAAGCCAAACCCCTAATCCTGAAGTCAATGCGGACCAGCCGCGAAGAGGCGGATTCAACGACATTGAACGCCAGACCGTTGACGCGATCAATGAGCTGCTGGCAAAGCCCGAGTTCTACGACGCCGACAGCTTTCGGAACGTGGAACTCGACGACGAAGCGGAAAATCTGTGCCGGCTGAACAGCCCTTCTGATCGCGAAATCTCGCGGCGCAATCTCCTGCTGCTGGCCGCCGCATTTCCCCGGTCGATTCAACTGACCGACGACAACGCCCTGTCGCTGAGTTACGCCGGGCAGGTCTTGTTCGAACAACTGCCCATTCGGCCCGGCGAACTGGATCAGGTTGTGGATGAGGTCCTGATCGCTGTCGTTGCAATGTTTCTCGGTTTCTTTGGCGTGTTTGCGTCGCTGCTGGTCACCGCCGGCATCATGCCGCGCACATTTGAACCCGGTGAAATTTCGCTGCTGCTGAGCAAGCCCGTCAGCCGCTCACTGCTGTTTCTGACGAAATTCTTCGGCGGATGTATGTTCACGCTGCTGTGCGACGGCACTGGTCGGCGGAATCTGGCTGCTGCTGGGTTTACGACTGGATATCTGGAAACCGGAACTGCTGTACTGCATCCCGACGTATGTTTTTCTGTTCGCGATCTATTACTCGGTGTCAGCCGTGGCGGGAGCCATCTGGAGAAACGCCATCGTCCCTCTGTCACTTGTGGTGATGTTCTGGCTGGGACTGACGGTGCTGGAATCGGTGAAGGCCGGAGTTCAGGAAGGCGTCATCAACAACCAGAGGATCATTGAAATCACGGCGGCGAAGGATTCGCTGATCGTGGTTCAGAGTTCCCGCGCGACGAGTCTCTGGAACGCCGAAGACAAGACCTGGGACGAGATCTTCCATTCCGAGGAAATCCGGGGACCGCGGTTCGCGATGCGGTTTGTGTTCTCCGGTTTTCGGTTCCGTCCATACTATGACAGCGTCCACGACCGCATTGTGGCTCTGGCCCGACAGCCCCATTCCAATACGCCATCGATCGCAACGGGCGCTCGGGCTGACAACTGGGAACGGGAAAACGAAGGTGACGTCCCCGACGACGCCAATGACTTGTTTGTCGCCGCGGATGGAACCGTTGTCCTGCCGGGAAGCAGAGCGATTTACGAATTCATCGGACAAACGGACACGGAAAAAAAGACAAAGGAATTTCTCAACAACCTCACTGCGGGAGCTTTGGGATCCACCAGCAAACTGGCCTTTCGCGAACTGCAACCGGCGGATTTTCCGGTGATGTCCGGGGAGTATTCTGTGGCAATGGACGCCGCTGATGCATCGCTGATCTATTATCACTCCGGGATGGTCCGCCGCTTCGACAGAGGCGAAGACGGAAACTACGCCGACGGCCCCTCGCGAGATCTCGGCACCTCGGACTCCGCGGTGCTGGCGACGTCGAATGGCATTGTGACCATCGCCACCAAAAGCGGAGCGATCCATGTGCTGAATGCCTCGGACCTGGAAACCGTGCTTGAAGATCACCTTCCGGAAGACGCCCTTCCAAAAGCTGTGGAAGCTTCGCCGGATGGTTCGGCTCACGCGATACTGACCCACAACAACAGGCTCTGGATCGCTGACACGCACGACCAGCCGTCCGCCAGGTCGATCTCCTGGAGACCGCCGGAAGACGGTGAAACGACGGCTGTCGCCTTTGACAACAACGGCCATCTGCTGGTCACCAACGGACGGCTTGCGGTTCGGTCGTACGACATTTCCAGCGGCGAACGAGTTGTCGAGTATTCCGCGAAAGAGCACTGGATGTTCACGGTGTATGATTATGTCGTCGTACCGCTGCATTCAGTCCTGCCAAAGCCGTCAGAGCTCGACAACTTCATTCGTTATCTGATGACGGGAAAGACGTCAGTGGCCGTCAACCAGGGTCAGCCGCAACCAGGCTCCGCCCGCCGCGAATTGCTGGAAGAACGCGTAACGTTTGATGTCTGGAAACCGCTGCTGAGCAACATCGCCTTCCTTGCCGTTGTCCTTGGGATCGGCTGCCTGTACGTTTCCCGCAGCGATTTCTGATGGCGAAGACGTAACCGCCGGATTGAAACACAGAGGCACCTAGAACACGAAGAAGAACATCGGCCACCAACACCGTGTTCTCTGTGCCTTCGTGATTCAGAATTCCATGAAGCCAGAACACATGCCCGGTCCTCCACGCAAAATCACAGTCCCTCGGTTCATGGCTGCCGCTGCGGATGGGCAGAAGCTGTCGATGGTGACGGCCTACGACTACCTGTGGGCCGGAATCATGGACGAAGCCGGCGTCGACAGCATTCTTGTCGGTGACAGCCTGTCGATGGTTGTGCAGGGACACTCGACCACGCTGCCCGTGACGCTCGACGAAATGATTTACCACGGCAGGATCGTCTGCCGAGCCGTTCAGCGAGCCCTGGTGGTCGTCGACATGCCGTTTCTGTCGTATCAGGTGTCGCCCCAGGAAGCCGTTCGCAATGCCGGTCGAATCATCAAGGAAACCGGAGCCGATGCGGTCAAACTGGAAGGCGGCCGCATTCAGTCGGAAACAATTCAGGCGATCGGGCGAGCCGAAGTGCCCGTGATGGCTCACGTGGGCATGAGACCTCAGGCGGTCCGTCAATTCGGCGGCATGGGAAAGATCCAGCGCGATGAACAGCAGTTGCTCGACGATGCCCGAGCGGCGGAAGACGCCGGGGCATTTGGTATCGTGCTGGAACTCGTCCCCGCCGACATTGCCCGCAGAATTACGGAAGCGGTGTCAATTCCGACGATCGGCATCGGAGCCGGACCGCACTGCAGCGGCCAGGTGCTGGTCGGTCCCGACATGCTGGGACTGACAGCCGACTTCAAACCAAAGTTCCTGAAACATTTCGCGGACCTGCGCACTCAGGCGCTAACCGCCGTGCGAAAGTACGTCGCCGAAGTCGAAGCAGGAACGTTCCCCGGCCAGGAACATTCCCACTGACGGCACACGCGCCCCGTCATTCCCGCACGGGCGGGAACCCAGAGTTCAAAGCTGCGTTCCCGCCTGCGAGGGAATGACGAAAAGCGACACGGGACTGACCGGTTCGCAAGGTTCATTGCCTCGCGCGAGCCAGCGCCTGTTCGTATTCCCCGGACGTGTTCATGTTCCAAAGACACAACAGTTCCGGATCGAAGTCTCGTATTGAGTCAGCCTCTACCGATCGAGTCCTGACGTTTCCGGCGATTGCGGAAGCTCGCCTTTCGCCGTCCTGAAACAACCTGCGAGCCGTCAGTTCCACCGAACGGCGATAAACCGCACTCAGCGGCAGAACGCGTCCGCCATCGCGAACAACGACAGCGTCGAAATCCGCCAGTTCGCGGTGCAGAAACTGAACGACGCCGGGATTGACAAACGGATTGTCGCAACCGCAGACCCACGCCGAGTCGATATTGACTTCGTCACGAAGAGCCGCCATTCCCGTGATGATGCCGCCCAGCGGTCCTTCACCCGGAAATTCATCGCGAACCACCGCGACATCTCCCGGCAACGCAGGCATTTCCTGGCCGGATGCGGCCACGACAACGATCGTCGACGCCACTGGTCGCAGCAGTCGGCAGATTCGCTGCAGCAGAACTTCGTTTCCGAACGGCAGCAGGTGCTTTTCGCGGCCCATCCGCCGGGATTCCCCGCCGGTCAGCACGACCGCCGCCGGTCCGTTCGGCTGCTTGCATTCCTCGTCTTTGACCGCCACCATCCGCACCCGCCTGCATTCACAGGGCCGCTGAATTCCCGGCATTCACGATCGTTTCCGCCGGCGCTGCAGTTTTGGCCGCAACATTTCCAACAGCTCCGGTTCCATGAGCATTCTGAACACACTCCGCTCACGATTTCAAACGGCACTGGCACCGCTGGTTGATGATGTCGTTCCTTTGCTGGACATGATTCGACCGTCTACCGACCCGAAGTTCGGTGATTTCCAGGCGAACTGTGCAATGCCGCTCAGGGCTGTACTGAACAAGCCGCCTCGCGACATTGCAGCGGACATCGTTGCTTCACTGAACGTGGATGACCTCTGCGAACCGCCCGAAATCGCCGGTCCCGGCTTCATCAATCTGCGACTAAAGGATGAATGGATTCAGCAGCAGATCAACTCCATCACGCAGGACGAACGGCTGGGAGTTCAGCCGGCTGCGAATCCGAAGCACGTCGTCGTCGACTTCTCCTCGCCCAACGTTGCCAAGCCGATGCATGTCGGCCACCTGCGCAGTACCGTCATCGGAGACGCCCTCTGCCGCACGCTGAGATTCGCTGGTCATCGCGTGACCAGCGACAACCACATCGGCGACTGGGGTACGCAGTTTGGAATGATCATCTTCGGGTATCGCAACTTCGTTGACGAATCGGCGTACCGGAAGGACGCGGTCGCCGAACTGGCTCGGCTTTACAAACTCGTGAATCAGTTGAGCGACTACCACGACGCCGGTGCGAAACTTCCGCAGCTTTCGACGGAACTCACGACGAAGCGTTCCGAACTGCAGCGTCAGGAAGCGGCAATCGACCCGTCGGACAGGAAAGCGAAGAAAAACCTGAAGGCCCTGCAGAAGCAGATCACGGAACTCGAAGATTCAATCAGCAGTGCCACCGCAAAGATTGCTGCCGTCGATGCCGATCCCGCGCTGAAGGCGTCCGCGGATGCTCACCCGGACATCGCCCGCCAGGCTCGCGTGGAAACGTCGAAGCTGCATGCCGGAGACCCCGACAATCAGAACCTGTGGGATCAGTTTCTTCCCGCCTGCCTGAAGGCTCTGGACCACATCTACGACCGGCTGCACATCTCCTTCGATCTGGCGCTGGGTGAAAGCTTCTACAACCCGATGCTGGCGGATGTTGTCGAAAGCCTGAAACAGAAGAACCTTGCGAAGGAAAGCGCCGGAGCCACCTGTGTCTTCATCGAAGGCAACGACGCACCGTTTATCGTGCAGAAATCGGATCTGGCGTACACGTATGCCACAAGCGATCTGGCCACGATCCGATATCGCGTGGACCAGCTTGCCGCCGATGAACTGGTGTACGTCGTCGACAAGCGCCAGTCCGAACATTTTCAGCTTCTGTTTCAAACGGCCGCGCTTTGGGGTTACACGGGGCTGCCCTGCCGCCATGTCAGCTTCGGCACCGTCATGGGCGAAAACGGGAAGCCGCTGAAAACGCGTTCCGGAGAAAATATCAGTCTGGAGAACCTGATTGACGAAGCGATCGCGCGCGCCCGACGGATCGTCAACGAAAACGACGACAACCGTGACGAGCCGCTGCTGTCTGAAGATCAGCGTGCGCGGGTGGCGGAAATCGTGGGTGTCGGAGGAATCAAGTACGCCGACCTGCGACACAACCGGGACAGCGACTACATCTTCGACTGGGACAAGATGCTGGCCACCAGCGGCGACACCGCCACCTACATGCAGTACGCGTACGCTCGCATCTGCGGCATCTTCCGCAAGCTGAATGTCGATCGCGAAACACTGCGGACTTCCGGCGAAAAGATCCTGCTGACCGCTCCCGAAGAACGAAGCCTGATCCTGCAACTGCTGCGATTTGACGAAGCAATTTCCGCGGTGCTGTCCGACTACCGCCCCAACCAGCTCACTGCCTGGCTGTTTGAAACCGCCGACCGCTTCAGTGCGTTTTACAACACGTGTTCCGTGCAGGCTGCGGAATCCGGTGCGATTCGTACGAGCCGACTGCTGCTGTGTGATCTGATGGCCCGCGCATTGAAAACCGGCCTGTCTCTGCTGGGAATTGAAACTGCTGAAGTAATGTAGCCAGGCATTCAGCGAGAGCTCAAACTGCACGACGTCAGTCCGAAATTGTGCTGCGTGCCATGTGCGACGAAAGCGGACTCACGTCGCGCTGCTCGCCAGGGGCAGATACGGATCGCGCGGGACATCTTCCGACTACTCACGCAGTTTCCAGGCGGTTAGCCACACTTCCGACTGGCGCTCGAAGCCAAATTGTTCCACCAGCCGTTTTTCCATGTCGGCAAAGTGGCCGGCTCCGTAGAAGATGCCGATCTTCTTCGCCTTGCCACGAAGTTCCTTTCGCAGCACCTGCAGAGCCTTCTTGTTGCGTTCTGTGATAATCGTGGACATGCCATCCGCTCCTGCGAACGCGTCGCCTTCACTGGCCTTCGCAAGCTGCACGGCTGCAATGCGCCGCACGCGGTAGATACGATCCGATGTCAGCAGCGAAAACATCAGGTCCAGTTGAGAAGCGATTGGGTTTTCCTTTTGCTGAGCGATCGCAGCCTTGCCCATTTCGCGCAGCAGCATTTCGGAAAACGATTCGCCCCGGGCCGCCATGGCCGATTCAAATTCCTCCTGAGTCATGTCCGCATGAACGAAGTTGCTGGCGGCGTAGTTGACTCCCGCCAGTTGAAACTCCAGCCCCAGAGCATCCTTCATGCCAAGCTGCAGCACGGAGATTGCATGCATCCCGATCTTGGCTTCATTCCATTCCTCTTCGACAGACGGGCCGTCCTGTTCGTCTGAGGGTCGTTCCCGGTGCGCTCCGCCGCCGCCCGGACGTAACCCGCGTTCCACTGCGGCCTCCGGCATCACAGCTTCGTACAGCAATACGTCGTAATCTGCGAACAGCTTGTTCAACTGGTCGTAGTACTGCGGCTCACCCAGATGGATGGCACCCACCAGGTCGACGGTCTTTTCGGGAAACTGCTTTGAGTTACCGAGTCGCACAACAGACGTCTCAAGTGCTGCCGCCAGATTGCGTTCGTTCCTGCGGATCCGGACATACTCCGGACCTGCTTGCTCGTCAGACACCTCATCTGCCGCGGCATCGGCAGCGGCTCCCTGATCCAGCGCCGCCGGAGTCAGTGTTTCCGGCTCCTGAAAGGCAAATGCAAACACTGACAGGCAGCAGGCGGCCGGCATCCAGGACAGGAACTCGCGCGACAGGGCGACCAACTTCATGACAAACCTCTCTGACGATCAGGCAGATAATTTACGGGGCACCATTGTTGCCGCATCCGCGACGCAGGTCCAGAAGACTATGGAACGGGCCGGCCGCCGGTCGTCAGCTCAGGGGGAATCCGGCACCGGCAGCCCGAAATAGTTGTGTATGAACGCCTTTCGGTCGCCTTCCGTCTGGACATACTGCACCAGAGCATAAAGCTTCTTCTGGTCTCGCAGCAGCTTCGCTTCCAGCCGCTCGTCATCCTGAAGCAGTTCGGGCAGCGAACCGGAAACTTCGACGGTATCCAGGTTGATTTCATCTTCGATCACGCCGTATCGCTGCAGCATCGACAACACCGTTTCAACGCGTCGATCGTGCCTCTGCCGGTCGCACAGACGCTCGCGCAGCCAGTCAATTCCGAAGGCCCGGATCTGTTCCGCGTCGTTGACCAGGTGACTGTACGTCCGCTGATAGAAATCGGTATCGGGATTGCTCCAGCGAATGAATTCCATCTGAGTATTCAGGTCTCGCTGGTCATACAGCAGAACACATTCGGCCGGTTCTCCGTCGCGTCCGGCGCGGCCGATTTCCTGATAGTACGATTCCATGGATCCCGGCACGTCTGCGTGGACGACGAAACGAATGTCTTCCTTGTCGACACCCATGCCGAACGCGTTCGTAGCCAGAACCAGACGGGTTCGGCCGTCCATGAAATTCTCCTGAATGGCTCGGCGATCCCGACGTTCCAGCCCGCCGTGATAACACACGTGCTCCACGCCCGCTTTTCGCAGAAGGTCACTGAACTCTTCCAGAGTTCGAATCAGAGTGAAGTACACGATACCGCTGCCGGTGGAATCCGGAGTCAGCCAGCGACGAAAAACGTCCTGCATGCTTTCCAGCTTCTCGTCCGTGTCCCAGACATCGACCACGCGCAGTTCAAGATTCGGACGGGCAATTCCTTCGTGAAACAGCGACATGTCGGCAGGTTCAAGACCGAGCTGCCGGACGATGTCCGCCTGAACCTCGGGAGTCGCGGTTGCCGTCAGAGCAATCGTGGTCGGTCCTCCCATCAGCTCGCGCAGTTCGCTCAGCCGCGTGTAGTCGGGACGAAAATCGTGTCCCCATTCGCTGATGCAGTGAGCTTCATCGACAGCCAGCAGCCGCACGTCGCGCCGTGCAATCACATCCAGAAATTCCTGCTTGCGAAATCGTTCCGGCGTCACATACAGCAGATCAAAGCGTCCCTCCGCGACTGCTGCGTACCGCTGCTCGCGTTCTGTCTTGCGCAGCGACGAATTGATGAACGCAGCGCGAATTCCCTTGTCCTGCAGCGCATCCACCTGGTCCTTCATCAGTGCGATCAGCGGCGAAAGTACCAGCGTCACCGGCGGCTTTGATCCAACCCTGCTCTGCCCCATCACAATCGCGGGAATTTGATAGCACAGCGATTTTCCCATCCCGGTCGGCATGATGACCAGCGCATGCCGACCGCTCAACACGTGTTCGATAATCTGCCGCTGCGGTCCGCGAAAGTGCTGATGACCGAAGTTTGTGCTCAAAATCTGCTCGGGTGTCGTCATTCGACAATCTTAGCAGGACGAGTCGATCCCGGCAGACCCATTCGAACGACCGGCGGCACGGTGTCAAGTTTCATGCCTGGCATCAAACGCCACCGCGCAGCCGCACCGCGCAGGCTTTGTAGGCGGGTTGTTTTGAGTAGGGGTCGAAGACGGCGTCGGTCAGGCGGTTGGTGGTTTCGTAGTGCATGGGAATGAACACCTGGCCGGGCTGGACGTTGTGTGTCAGCAAGGCTGTCGCCGTCATGCGGCCTCGCTGGGACTCGACGATGATGGTTTCGTTGTGGCTGATCCTGAGGTCTCGGGCGTCCATGGGATTGACTTCAACGAAGGGATGTTCCGGATACAGTTTCTTCAGCACGGCCGACTTGGACGTCCGCGTCTGTGTGTGCCACTGACTCGCGGAGCCTCGGCCGGTCAGCAGCAGGAACGGAAACGCGGCGGACGGGTTTTCTCGCAGCGGCCTGGGTTCTTCAAAAATGAAACGAGCTCGACCGTCGGCGTGAAAGAAACGGCCATCGGCAAACAGACGACGTTCGCGCAGGCCTTCGTCCGACGAGCATTCGGGACGGGCTTGTTCCGACAGCGGCCACTGCATTCCGCCGGATTCGGCAAGGTCGCGATAGCCTTCGATTCCGGTGATGTCACATGGCATGTTTCGGCTGAGTTCCTTCAGCAGCTCAAACACGGCGGACGGTGATGTCCAGCGAGCAAACATGTCACCGCAGCCCCACGCGTCTGCCACCAGGCGAAAGATGTTGAAGTCAGACAGAGCCTGCCCGGGAGCTCGACGAACCTTTCGAGTCACACCGATGCGACGCTCGGAATTGATGAACGTTCCGTCTTTTTCGCCCCAACCGGCGGCAGGCAGAACGAGATCGGCCATGCGAGCGGTTTCGGTGGAATGGTACATGTCCTGCACGACCAGAAAGTCGAGCCGTTCCAGAATGTCACGAGCGGAATTCTGATTGATCCACGAATGAGCCGGATTGGTACACAGAATCCACAGGCCCCGGATTTTTCCTCGCAGAACGCCTTCCAGAATTTCGTGGTAGGCCCACGAGTTCTCTCGCGGGATCGTGTTTTCATCAATCTGCAGAATGTCGGCCACCTGTCCTCGATGATCGGCGTTGTCGAAATCCCGCCCGCCGAGCAGTCCTGTCGTATTGCTGAACAACCGCGAGCCCATCGCGTTGCATTGTCCGGTGATGGAATTGGCTCCGGTGCCCGGACGACCGATATTCCCGGTCATCAGTGCCAGATTGATGATGGCTTGCGCTGTGCGGACGCCCTGATGACTCTGGTTGACGCCCATGGTCCACCAGAACGAAACTCGCTGACCGCGCTGAATCGTGTCGACGCAGCGATCGAACTGCTCCGCCGAGAGGCCGGTTTCCTGAACGACTCGTTCCCGAGTAAACGGTTGAACGAATTCAGCGAACTCATCGAAGCTGTTCGTGCTGGTTCGGATAAAATCATGAGCCAACGCGTTGCGACTGATCAGTTCGCGAGCAATCCCATACAGCAGCGACTGATCGCTTTTCGGTTTCAGCGGCAGATGCTGAGTGGCGTTCATGGCGGTTTCAGTCATGCGGGGATCGATCACGATGATCTCCGGCGAATGCGGATTCCGCATGACTCGTTCCCACATGATCGGATGAGCCAGGCACAGATTGCTGCCCACCAGCACGATCACATCCGATTCTTCAAAGTCGGCATAGGTGTACGGCGGCGCGTCGAATCCGAACGCCTGCTTGTACGCAACCACGGCCGACGCCATGCACTGTCGAGTGTTTCCGTCTCCGTGCAGCATGCCCATGCCGAACTTGGCCAATGCTCCCAGAAAGGCCATTTCCTCCGTGACCAGCTGCCCGGTGCTGATGAACGCAACCGAATCGTTCCCGTGAGTCTGCTGAATGGCTTTGAAACGCCCGACGAATTCGTTCATCGCTCGCGGCCAGTCCACCGGCTGCAGCGATCCGCTTCGCGACGAACGCAGCAGCGGCGTGGTGGCTCGATCCGGCGAATCCAGCACTGTCAGCGCTTCCCAGCCTTTGGGACACGCCATTCCCAAATTCACGGGATAATCGGTTTCGGGCGACAGACCAATGGCTTCCCCGTCGCGCAGGTGAATGTTCAGGCCGCAACCCGTCGCGCAGTAGCCGCAGACGGATCGCGTTGTTGCCTCCGGAAGCAGCGTTGTCGGAAGTTGTCCGAGTCCGAACTGGCCGGGTTCGCGCAGGAGTTCCCGAGTCAGTGGGCCGGAATGAGCACGCAGCAGTTCTTTCAGCATCATCGTCGCGGACCTCCAGGCATACGCGGTGCGGAGACGGCGGCGAAGAACTGATAACGTTCCGTCAACTCTCCGGCCAGACACGCCAGAAACAGAATTCCCACAGTCATCAAAGACGGCAGACTGTCGATCGTTGTTTGTTTTTCGGTCAGCAGAAACAATGGCATCATGAAGCCGCCCAACAGGCCCGTGGCGGTTCGGACGATCAGCGTTCCCGACAATGGCCCGGTCAGCAGTCGAGCCGACCGCTTCAAAGGCGAGTTTCGATGTTTCATCAGATGAGTCAGCAGGGACGCTTCAAACAGCAGCTTCACAGCGGTGCCCAGCAACAGGGTCTTCGCCAGCAGTTCGCCAGCCTGTGAATACAACAATGCTGCGTTCTGATCGCGTCCGGCGATGGCAAACAGAAAGATCACCAGAAACGTGGTGGCGACACCCAGATTCAGTGCCGTCAAAGCGAACTTTGTGGCGGTCTGACTGAAACTCCAGAATTCGCGTTTGGTGAAGACATAAATCATGGCCGAGCAGAACAGCCCCAGTGTTCCCGTCGCGACGACGGCCTGTCCGGCGATTCGCAGCAGGGCAACCGGCAACAGATTCCACCAGACCAGTGCCGCATACGCCGATGCCGTCGCAGCAAACAGTCCGAAAGCGACGATCTCGCGACTGAGCCACGAATGTCGAAGGCCAATGATGGCTCGAAAAGCATACTGCGGCCGCCCCAGATGCAGAGTACTTGCGCCGAGCGCCAGTAGCCCCAACGTCAGAGCCACCGCGGACTGCAGTGGCCGAAAGACGGTGAGTGCGGCTTCGTCCAGCCACGATTCCAGCGCCAGTCCCACCGCAAAGGTCCCGACCGATAACTGCGTGAGCACCAGCATCAGAATCAGTGGCCAGTGCGGATGCTGAGGATTCACCGAGTAATAATCGGCGGGCAGCATGTTGCGGGGAAAGACTCGCTTTGTGCGAAACGTGGTTGTCGGAAAGGTGAGGTGCGGTTCCGGGGCCGCGGGAAGAAACGAATCGGCTTCCGCATTCTCTCGAACTTCGGCGACGTCGATGACTCGGATGGCAATCGCTTCGTGCGGACAGGAGTGCACACACGCCGGAGCTTCTCCAACCGCCAAGCGGTCGGCACACATATCACACTTGCGAACGATGCCTTTGCCGCTGTGATATTTGGGAACATCGTACGGACAGGCCAGAGTGCAGTACTGACAGCCGAAACACTGATCGTCCAGATGTTTCACGATTCCGGTGACGGGATCCTTTTCATACGCATCCACCGGACAGGCTTCCATGCATCCCGGTTCCAGGCAGTGATGACAGGCCGTCGTCACGTGCTGCATCACGGGCTGAGTCCGCGTGCCGCCGATCAGCAGACCGACGTCGCGCCAGGTTTCTTTTTCGTCGAGACCATTCAGCGAATGGCAGGCCACAACGCACGCCTTGCATCCGGAACAGCGATCCAGATCGACGTCAAAGGCATACTGCTGCCCGACGCTCGGCGGAGCCGACGGCAAAAGTCGTCGATAGTAGCGAGCCTGCGCCGGAAAGGAATCGGCGGAAGCCATCCGATCATGATGCTGAGAAAACTCTTCCACCGCGGTCAACTGTTGTTGATCCTGCAGCAACATTTCCAGCAACGACGGCGCAGCGGAAGCACGCGGTGCCTGAATCACAGGCAGCAGCGTCCCTGGTTCTTCGCGCTGTAGCGGCTCAGTCTGCATTGGTGAAATTGTTTTGCATCGGCGCGCGATTCAACCGTGTGGGCCAGGTTCCTGCCTGACAATGTGTTCAGAGTTGTCAGGTGGGAGCCTGATGTAGGATCACCTTGGAAACTAATGTCGCCTTCGCTCCGCGAAAGGTCGCGGGAATCGCTGCTTTCGCGGAGCGAAAGGCGACCTTCACTGATCGATCTGCCCTAATACATTGACCGACATCCTTCGCCTCGTGGCCTCGTCCACTACGATTTTGCGTACACATTTTCCGGCCGATCGATGAAGGACGAACTTGCAGGCTCGGCTTGCGGTGGCGGCGAAGTTTCCGCCACAGAACCTGCTGGTTCGGTGTCCGATTCCAACCGAGCAAAGTACCTTCGCAGACCAGCACAGCCGGGACAGAAGACGGGCGGATCTTCGCCCTGATGCTGATGATTGCAGCCTTCGCAGACCCATGTGGGGACGGTGTAATCCGTGTCGCCGACCTTCTGAGCTTCTTCAGCCTGAATGCGTTCTCGCCAGTAACTGCTGAACGTCTGGCCGGGCTTGTGTTTCAGGTAGTATTCATTCGTGACCTCTTCGACAAGATTCGGAAGCTGGTCAACGTCAACTCCCAGTCGATAGGGCAGCCCCATGTGAACCTGCCCGGAGATGCCGCCTCCCAGACACACGTCGAAGCCTTCGCGAGTTCCGATCAATCGGCGAACCCGAACACCCTTCAGACCGATGTCGGCGGTGAAATGCTGAGCACAACTGGATGGACAACCGCTCATGTGAATGCGAATTCCATGCAGCTTGAGAGCCTTCTTTCGCAGCTTGTTGATCAGTTGCAGCATGTGCCCTTTAGTTTCCGTGACGGCAATGTTGCAGAACTGACTGCCCGTGCAGGCCATGGTGTTCAGTTCATATTCGTCCGCATGAACGCTCAGTCCCAGTGCGGCTGCGTCGGTCGCCGCGGCGGATTTGAAACCCGTGGGAATGTTAATGACGGCAATGCCCTGTTCCTGAGTCGTCCGCAGTTCGCCACTGCCCCATTTGCGGCTGAGAATCGCCAGCCCTTCCAGTTGCCTCCACGTCATTCGACCCAGCGGCACAGATAGCCCCATCGTCCACAGCTTCGTTTCCTTCTGGCGATACCAGCCGACGAATTCTTCCGGTGTCGATGACGGAATCGGTTCCGCAATTGATGGTTCCAGTCGAAAGAGAAGTTTTTCCTCCAGCCACTGCAACACACCGCTGATGCCGATTTCTTCGACCAGAAACCGCAACCGCGCGTTGTTGCGTCTTTCCCTGGCCCCCTTTGCTCGAAACAGTTCGATGATTGCCGTCGTCAGCGGAACGACCAGATCCGGGTAGACAAACACCGGAAGGTGCCACGCCAGCCGAGGATTCTGTCCCTGAGTGCCCGCCAGCAGGACCTGGAATCCGACGTCGCCGTCGGAATTGTGAGCTGCCAGAAAGCTGAGATCCTGCGTCCAGTAGTGAGCCGGATGGTCTTCGGTTCCGTTGAAGCAGATGTTCAGTTTCCGCGGCAGATCCGAAAAGTCACGATTGTCCAGATAGATGGCGTCGACATCGCGACACAACTGCCGCGTGTCGATCAGGTCGTGTGACATCAGTCCGCTGAATGGGTGTCCGAACACGTTCCGAATGTTGTCATGGCCGGTCTGTTTGGAAGTCAGCCCAACCTTCTCCAAACGGGTCGTCACCTTTGGTAGATGACTGATTTCCAGTCCCTGAATCTGGACATTGGCTCGTGTGGTAATGTCAACGATCCCGTGGCCATATTCGTAAGCCATCAACGCGATTTCTTTGGCCTGATCCGCCGTCATTTCATTCGCGGTGATGCGAATGCGGTTCATGTAACGGCCGGGAGCATCACGTTTCCGGTAAAAGAATCCGTGCCACTTCATCCGCTCCAGATCCGGTGCGGGAATCTGATCCATGGGCGTCGACGCCGCTGCGTACTGCTGAACGTCGGGCCAGACGTCAAACGGATGCTTTTCAGCCTTCCACACTTCAATCGGATTTGCCATCACCGCTTACCCGTCACTCGGTTTCATTCTTGAAACGACACGTCTCGCTGATCGCCACCGACCTTGCAAACTGTCGTTTCATTCGTTTGACCCGTGGCCGTGAGGCCAAGCTGCTCCCCAAAACCTGGCCGCGCGGTTTTTAATTTGCGCGATTTCAGGCCCGGAGGGCCGATACATCCAATGCCGGTGGCGTGAGCCACCGGTTTGCGAGCGTCAACAACCCGAGGCCTGAAGGGCCGAAACACGGGAAAATGTGTCGACCCTCCGGCCCTGAATTGCTGTCTTTTCTCTGGTCCGGTGGCTCACGCCACCGGCTGACGATTTGCCGGGCTTCCAGCCCTGACGAAATGCGCAACTTCAAACCCGCGAGGCCACGGGTTAACCGAGAAGAGGTGCTTTTTTGATTAATTCAACAGCTCGCTTGCGTCGGTGGAATCTCGACTGCTCACCTAAAAAGGGGGCGTTCTAGCCTGTGTTTGCTTCACTAAGCGGCGGCAGCCTGAAGGCTGTACTCCAACACATCGCTCGTTTAGGTTCCGACCGGAACTGCACCTGCGATCGGTTCGGCAACCGGCTGTGGAGCGAATTCACGTTCTGTGCTTTCGCTGAACTTCACGAGGAAGCTCAGGAAGGAACACCCGGTCACGACGGCACCGAGGATGAACAGCGCGGTGGGCCATGTGATTGCGGAAGACTTAAACAGAAAGCCCGCCGCGACGGCACCCGCGTTTCCACCGGCACCGACGATTCCTGCAACTGATCCCAGAGCTCGACGATTGATGAACGGCACGACCGAGAAGGTCGCTCCTTCTGACATCTGCACAAACAGACTGAACAGCAGCAGCATCGGAATGGCCAGCGTCAGTGTGTGCATTCTGGCGAACAGCATCAGAGCCAGACCCTCGCAGAATAATGCAATGAACAGCCATCGGACTCGGCCCGAAAGCCCCCACTTTTCACCGAACTTGTCACCAAACACACCACCCAGCGTTCGAGCAAAAATATTCATCAGGCCGAACAGGCTGGCAATCAGTCCTGCGGTGCCGACAGCCTTCAGCGGGTCCATGTTCTGGAAGTATTCGAAGTAGTCGACGAAGTAGAGTGCTGCGACGTTGTTGATCGTCAGTTCGATCCCGAAACAGGCTCCGTAAATGACGAACAACGCCCAGACTCGGCTGTCGCGACAGGCTTCCAGAAACGTGCCTTTGACCGTCTTCGATTCCGGCATCTGCCCGCTCGCTCGGAGATCTGCGAAGTTGCCTTCCGGAGTGTCCTGGTCAAAAAGTAATAGGCAACTTCCGGTCAGAGCACACACAGCACCGGCAACGACCATCGCCGCACGCCAGCCGGATTGTTCAGTGAAACCCAGTGTCGTGACGAACAGACCAAACAGCAGCGGCATCACCAGCTGAGTCACTCCGCCACCGAGGTTGCCCCAGCCGGCTGTCGTGGCATTCGCGGTTCCCACACAATTCGGGGCAAACATGACCGAAGTGTGATACTGAGTGATCACGAACGAAGCTCCGATCACTCCGATCAGAACTCGAAAGATCAGAAACGTCTGAAAGTCATGAGCAAAGCCGATCACCATCACCGGCAGCGACCCCAGAATCAGCAGCCACGTATAGGCAATTCGCGGTCCGACTCGATCACACAACCACCCGATGAACAGCCGAGCCAGGACTGTGATGGCCACTGACCCAATAATGCACCAGCCAATCTGATCCTTCGAAAGATCCATTTCTTCGCGAACGACTTTCATCAATGGTGCAATGCCGAACCACGCGAAGAAGCACAGAAAAAAGGCGAACCACGACATATGGAACGCCCGCATCTGCGGCGACGAGAAATTGAACAGCTGAATCCGTTTGGCCTTTTGTGAATTGAGCATTGAGAGGTCCGACAATCGTGAATCAAAGCAAACTGAATGGTCCTCGCCTGCCAATCTGCCAGACGGCGCCGTACGCAACGAACATGCCATTTGTTAATAAGATTCACAGTCAGCCAGCAACATGCGTGAATTGCAGGCACTCGCCGAAATGTCTGCTGTTGACGTAAAGAAGTGGCCGAACGCAGCGTCGCTGCCAACCGATTGATATGTCGGCATCACTGCCCAAAAGTCAGGCGACCGCCAAAGGCAAGGCGCCCCGGTGAGCGCTGGCTCATACGGCATTCTCAAGCGGCGACGGCTCTGGTCAGTGCCAGGTCGTCTGGAAAACCCGTCGTGACGTGGTCGACGCGTGTGATCCTCCATCGCCGGGCAATCGAAAATCGGCGTTGGAAGTGAAGGTGACTGACTTCCGATTCGATCACGGAAGTCTCCGAAACTCTCGTGGTGCAGAGATCACGGCTTCGACGTTAAATCGCCAGCGGGCCACGAAAGGAACTCAGACCGGTTCGGCAATCGCACGAGGCCCGGCGAACCCTGCGGATCGGTGCTTGTGTCGTGGTTTCAGGAACGGGATGAATCGCCGCCTGCCGACAGTGGCGTTGACCCTCAGCAGCCCGTCCTGTCCAATTCGCGCTGAAATTGCAGCCTTCGCGCAGAAAAATTCCTTATGACACAGCGACGCATTCTGGTCACATCCGCCCTGCCCTACGCCAACGGGCACATCCACATCGGTCATCTGGTTGAGTACATCCAGACGGACATCTGGGTGCGTTTCCAGAAGCTCCGCGGCCATCGCTGCGTGTATGTTTGTGCCGACGACACGCACGGCACAGCGATCATGATCCGTGCCCGCAAGGAAGGTCGCCGCGAGGAAGACGTTATTGCCGACATGCAGGAAGCCCACCTGCGCGACTTTAATTCGTTCGGTATCGAATTCGACAACTATGGCAGCACCGACAGCGAGGAAAACCGCGAATGCTGCCATCGGCTGTGGTCCGCCATTCGTCAGGCCGGACTTGTCAGCGAAAAGGAAGTGCAGCAGTTGTACGACCCCGAAGCCGGCACGTTTCTGGCCGATCGCTTCGTGCGAGGCACCTGCCCGAAGTGCAAGTCACCGGACCAGCCGGGAGACAACTGCAGCAAGTGCGGCACGACGTACACTCCGGCGGACCTGCTTGATCCGAAGAGCACGCTGTCCGGTGCAACGCCGGAAGTACGATCTGCGCCACATCTGTTCATCGAGCTGGAACAACTGCACGAATTTCTGAACGACTGGACTCAATCCGGGCGACATCTGCAGCCCGAGGTCACCAACTATCTGAAAGGCCACTTCCTGGGTGAGCCGCTGCGGGACTGGGATATTTCGCGGCCGGCTCCGTATTTCGGCTTTGAAATTCCCGACAGTCCCGGCAACTACTGGTACGTCTGGTTTGACGCTCCGATCGGCTACATGGCGTCGACTCAGCAGTGGTGCGACCGACACGATGAAAACTTCGCAGACTGGTGGCGAAGCGATTCTGACGCCGAAGTGCATCACTTTATCGGCAAGGATATTACGTATTTCCATACGCTGTTCTGGCCGGGAATGCTGAAGACGGCAGACTGCAACCTTCCCGAGAAGGTGCACATCCACGGTTTTCTGACCGTGGCGGGTGAGAAGATGTCGAAGTCGAAGGGCACGTTCGTGATGGCTTCGACGTACCTGAAACACCTGCCGCCGGAGGTTCTGCGATACTACTACGCCAGCAAACTGGGTTCGGGGCTGGACGACATCGACCTGAATCTGGACGAATTCGTCAGCAAGGCCAACGCCGATCTGGTGGGCAAGCTGGTCAACCTGGCTTCTCGAACGGCGAAGTTTGTCGCCGAGCAGAGTCTCAGCGAAACGTACCCGGACGACGGCGGCCTCTTCGAACAGGCCGCTGCAGGAGGCGACGCGATCGCCGCAGCCTACGAAGACTGCAACTACAACGCGGCCATTCGCGAAATCATGCTGCTGGCAGACAAGGCCAACAAGTTCGTGGAAGATCATCAGCCGTGGGTGCTCCGCAAGGATCCGGCCAGGGTCGGCGAGTTGCGCGACGTCTGCACTGTCGCGCTGAATCTGTTCCGGCAACTTGTGATTTACCTTGCGCCCGTACTGCCGACTCTGGCAAAACAGACAGAAGAACTGCTCAACGCACCGATCAAACACTGGGACGAAAGTCAGACTCCGCTGCTGGGAACACCCGTCAGCGCATTCACTCATTTAATGAAACGTATTGAGGACAAGCAGGTTCAAGCCATGATTGAAGACAGCAAAGAAGACAACGCCGCCGACGCTGGTGCCGGCACGGAAACCACCGGTCCCGAGTTCCACGCGGCGGACACGTGGAAGGATTCCGGCGACGCTCTGGCGAAGGAACCGCTGGCCGGTGAATGCACGATCGACGATTTCATGAAGGTCGATCTGCGAGTCGCCCGGATCATCGAAGCCGGTCACGTCGAAGGTGCCGACAAACTGCTGCAGTTGACCCTGTCACTCGGCGGCGGAGAGACTCGCAACGTCTTCGCCGGCATCAAGTCCGCCTACGATCCGGCAACACTGATCGGACGACTGGTAGTGTGCGTGGCGAATCTGAAACCCCGCCAGATGAAGTTCGGCCTCAGTCAGGGAATGGTCTGCGCCAGCGGCAGCGGTGGAAAAGAAGTCTTCCTGCTGAGTCCGGATGACGGGGCAGTGCCGGGACAGCGCGTGCATTGAGAGGGAAAACATCCATACGGTCGATGTCCGAATGTTGTTATGGTTTTCAACCGGTCGGACGAGGCAAATGCATCGACACAAGGACCGCTTGATGACAGAAACTGCATCTCAGCTACTGGCCGTTTTTGACTCGCTTTCCCCACAGGAACAGCATGAGCTAATGACCGAGTTGTTGCGACGAAGCGGTGAGCTGTCAGGGCAGCGGCTGACGGATGAACAACTCGTCGGTATCGCGACGGAGACCTTCCTTGCATTGGACGCGGAGGAATTCGATGACGCGGCTACCCAGGCGAAGTGACGTTCGCTGGTTGATCTCGGAACGATGGCCAAGGTTCGACCATGCCTGGTGCTAAGCATTCCACCGGACCATGGCAAGCGGTGACGGACGTTTAACATGACTAGCAGACGAAACACACGACCGACGCGCGAGTCCGTCAGGTTCTGGATGTGCACTCGAGAGATACCAGGAATCACATCCCGAAGCACAGATCGATGTTCGTCGTCAGAACGACGTTTCAATTGAATCAGGATTATTGACGCCGGGTTTTCTGGCATGGACCGCGTCGATCGGGAACCTGCCGTGTGGAGACCACTCAGAACTCTTCCTGAAGAGATATTCTCGGAAATTACGATGCTGCTGTTTGCTGACTCCCGCAGAAGCCGAACGCTCTCTTGCGAACATGGAATTTGACCATCCCATTCCGTCACGGCTGTGAGTGAGTCGAGTGCGTTCACGCCGCTTCGATATCGCCCTGAATCGTCACGATCAGTTTCCGCCGGCCGCCGTGGTTGCGGTGTTCGCACAGGTAGATGCCCTGCCACGTTCCGGTCAGCAGCCGGCCGTTGGCGACGGGAATTGTCAATGACGTGTCCGTCAGAGCCGCCTTGACGTGAGCCGGCATGTCGTCCGGGCCTTCGCAGGTATGCACGTACGGCAAGGATTCCGGAGCCAGCCGTTCCAGTGCCATGTTCATGTCCGTCAACACATCCGGATCGGCATTTTCGTTCAGCGTCAGCGATGCCGACGTGTGCCGGATGAACACATGCATCAGGCCGACTCGGAACTGCTGCAACTGCGGTACGCCGCGCAGAATGTGATTCGTAATCAGATGGCAGCCCCGCGAAAACCCGGGAAGAGTCACTTCTGTCTGAAACCACTGGTTCATTGTTCGCTTGTCTTCTCGATCAGTGACTCGATCTTCTCGTTCAGTCTCGGTCCGCGGGCTTCGGGTTGGATTCTTCGCAGGTAGGTGACGGCTCGTTCGGGATTCTCCTTCGCCAGCAGGCGCGCTTTCCGGAACCGGACTTTCCAGATTTCGGCTTCCATCATCTGCTGAGCCCCTCGACTGCGATCTTCCACGGCGGAGATATCCAGTTGCTCTGCCAGAGCGTCCAGAAGCTGCGTTTTTTCGGCGTCACACAATGGAGACGATTCGATTTCCGCCACGACCTGCTGGTACTGCGAGACCACGCGGGTAATGTGTTCGAAGGCGATTTCGCAGCTTCGTGTCACGCTCTTCTGCAGGGCTTCCCGGAACTCACGCGACGCCTGGACATTGGCCAGCTTTGACGATTCCTTTTCAAAAAGATAAGTCGCCTGAAGCCGTGCCGTCAGGCGGGCTCGTTCCTCACACAACTGCTGCTTGCGATCGATCGCCGCCACGGCTTTTCTCCGGGCCATGAACAATCGAATCTTCTCCCGCTGATTGGTGGCGGTCTTCGGCCAGAGCAGAACGCTTAACTTCAACGCCCCCGCAAGCAGAGACACCAGCAGCACAGCGCTGAGCGAAATCGCTCCGAACGCGAGCATGCCGCTTCGAAAAGTGTCCCACCGAAACTGCTCTGCCCGCTGACCGAGTGCGAACACCAGAGTCAAAACCAGCAGGATGAACAACAGAACCAGCATCCCCAGTCCCAGCCGTCCCAGATGGTCGGCGGGCTCTTCGGGAAGTCGGGAATAATCGGGGACGGGATCGTGCATTTCCGCCATCAATCCAGATCGTACTTCGACACGATCGTGTCGTTCTTGATGCGTTCCACGGTCGTTTCAAAGTTGTTCAGGATGTCCTGAATCAGCCGGTCCTTCATGACTTCCGGTATCGCGGACGACTTTGCTTTTTCCAGCGCTGCGGACGCTGACTCGTAGGCTCGCTGCAGATCGGCGTTGCGGGAATCCAGACGGTCGATTTCCAGGGCACGGATCGTCGACTGCACGTACGTCTTGATGGATTCGGCGACCTCGACGGACTTCGCGTCCCAGAACGCTTTGCTTTCGCGTATGGCCGCGTCTGCTTTGTGGCGGATCAGGCTCATTTCGGTGTCGTAGACCGTGCGAGCCTTCTGCAGCTCGTGAGCGGACTCAGCGTTGCGAAGTCGCAGCCGGCTGATCATCCCCATCTTGTCGTGTTCAATCTCTTCTTCCGAAGACGGCTCGTCATCCGGGGCAATCAATTCGGCCTTTGCTTCAACCCTGACGGGAAGGTTTTCGGCGGGACGATCGCGTTTTCGGAACGCTCGTTCCAGATGGTCGTTGAGGTCATCGGATTCAGGCATGAGATTTCTCGCTTCGTCGACATCTGCGCGGCTGCGATACGGTGTGGGTCAAATCGCGTGGCAAAGCCGCCGGATTCCGAACAGAGACGCGCTGGCATCAAAAAACGAACGGCGTCCGTTTCTATGTTGTTTCCGGACCGTCTCAGGCCGCCGCCCGTCGCAACCTGCGCGGATGACAAGACTGATACGCTGACTCGGAAGCCGGATTCTAACGAGTTGAGTTCAGGGCTTCAGCAGGTAGCTCAGCAAATCGGCCATTGCCTCGACGTCGATGTCTTTTTCCACGCCTTCGGGCATCAGCGACTGGCCGGTGTTACGGAAATCGTCAATGTCCCGGCGCAGCAGTGTCGAGGTCTGATCCTCCGCGCGCCGAAGTGTGACGACGGTCGACGATTCATTCGCGATCATTCCCGTGTGAGTCAGCCCGTCGTTCGTGACAGCAACATAGTTCGTGAATTGCGGGTTCACTTCGCGGTTGGGGTCGAGCACATTCAGCAGGATCGCTTCCCGGCCGCGATTCCTGATCGTGGCCAGATTCGGACCGATCTCATGGCCATGCTCTTCCACCCGATGACAGGCCGCGCAGGTTTTTCGGAAAACTGTCCGACCGCGTTCGGGATCTCCGGCGAGCTGCAGTGCTGCCTGATATCGCTCGACAATTTCAGAGCGATTCGACTGACCGGATGCCTGCTGCAGCCGCAGCGCAGTCGCGCGGATCGAATCATCCCTGTGCGATGTCAGCATCGACCAGCGGGCGACGCTGATGTCCGACGCTTTCATCTTACCGGCGGCGATCGCATCCAGCGTCTGCGTCACCCACGGCTCACGGGAAAACAGCAGTTCTTCCGCTGACCGCTGCAGTGCAGGAGTCAGTGTCGGCCACCGATCGATGATGTGCGGCGCGACGTCGACCGACGAGTATGCACTTAGCGCTGTCAAGGCGGCGGTTTGCAGTTCTTCCGGAACACGAGCTTCCAGAAGACCAGCAACTCCGACCGCATCGGATGGTTCGTGTACCGCGGCAAGGACCCGAACAGCCGTAATTCGGTCGACGAGCGGTGACTCATCACCGTTGGCAGTCACAGTGTCGCGGGCATTTGCCACCACAGCGCTGATTTGTGAATGGACACCGTCAACAACTCGAAGCCGATTCGTCAGAGCGGGCGCGTGAAGCATCAGCGTTCGCAGGACATCGGCTGTCCGGGCTGCGTCGTTCTCACTCGCATCTGTGATCCAGGCTGCGATCATGGCGATGTCGGAGTCGCCGGACTGCGACACCACCAGCGACGCTAGTTCGCCAATGACGGCGCTGGCCGGCGTGCTGTTCATGAACTCGGCATCTGACAACAGCGATGTCAGCATCGGCGCCGAATTGCTCGTCAGCGAACTCAGCGCGGCCATCACGATCCACGGATCAGCCGCGTCCCGCTTAAGAAGCTGCCGCACGATGTTGTCGCGAAATTCTGTGGAAAACTCGCCGACGGACAGACCCAGTTGAAAACGGACTCGCGAATCAGAATCGGTAATGCGTTCGGCCAGTTCCGCCCGGATGCTCGCACTCTGCGCGAACGGCTCGGTCAGGCGAACGGCGTGTTCCCGAACGCGCGGGTGCGGATCATGCAGCGCCGCAAGAACGGTTGCGGCATCAAGCGACGTACTGGATCGCGGCGTTCCAGACAGACCATTCAACACGTACATCGCGTGGATTCGTCCTTCCGGAAGATCGCCGGTCCTGACGAGCTCTACCAGTTGCGGAATCACACCTGTGTCCTGCCGTTCGAACAACAGCCGAGCCGCAGTGTCGCGGTGCCAGCCGTTGCGGTGATTCAGCAGCGCAGCGAGTTCTCTCGACGGCAGCCCCTGGAGCTTTGGCAACGGACCGGCGTGGAATCCATCCGGCACGATTCGATAAAGCCGGCCGCGGTCGCGTCCGCTGGTCAGGTCCAGGTGCTGCTTGATTTCCGGGGGAAGGCTGGCCGGGTGTTCGATTGTTTCGCGGCACATGTCCAGAATGTGCAGGCAGCCGTCCGGAGCGTTCGCGAACTGTACGGGGCGAAACCAGACATCCGTCGACGACAGAAACTCTCGGCCTTCGTCGATGCGAGTCGCGGTGAACGTGACACCGTTGGGAATCAGTTTCTTTCGGTGAACAATGTTGCTGCCGACATCAGCGATGAACGCCGTGCCGCGCATGTCCGGCGGGTACGCATTGCCCCGGTAGATCGTGATCCCGGTGGCTCCGGTGAAATATCCGGCCGCGCGGCCGCCGCCTTCGATTGGTCCGCGCACCTGCCCGGACACTCGCAGCCGAGTCCTGACGATTCGCCACGGTTCAACCGGACTTGTGCGGTACACGGGAGCCTGACCACCGTCATCCGCAATCGAAATCCGCGGCGGTCGCGCGCTCAGCGACGGATTGCGGCTGGTGTAGCGTTCGTCATAGACCACCATCTGCGCGTGGTCACTGTTGGAACAGACGAACTTGCGTCCCCAGTCGTCAAAGCACATGCCGTGCTGAGCCCCGCCACTCTCCGCGCGGATGTCAAACGTTCGCGGGTCGAACGAAAAGTCGTGACCGCGAAGGTCGACACCGGAGGATTCGGGCTGGTCCGGCCGTCGGACACTGCCTGCCGCCGAACTTGCGGCCCCGTGAATTCGGTTGTCCAGCCCCCATCGCAGGCTGTTCAGCAATCCCTGAACATTGCCCCGACCGAAACCCGTCAGCACGGTGCGCTTTTCGTCGGCCCTGCCGTCGCCGTCGGTATCGCGCAGGAAATGCATGTCGGGAGGTGCGCCGACAAAGACGCCGCCGTCGTAACAGATGATGGCGGTCGGCCAGGAAAATCCGTCGGCAAATATGTGGCTGGTATCGAAGCGACCGTCGCCGTCCGTGTCTTCCAGTAATCGAATTTGACCCAGAAAGTCATTTTCCTGCTCGGAATAGTCCTTCATTTCGGCAACGTAAAGGCGGCTGTCGGCGTCGAAGCTCATCGCCACCGGGTCGGTGACCAGCGGTTCGGCTGCTGTTTGTTCGATACCGAAGCCGTCGGCGAGTTGAAACGTTTTTAGCGCGTCTACGGGACTTGTCGGCGGGATGCGGGGCAGTTCGGACGCGTAATCGATGTCGGAAGTCGGTGTGTGGTTCAGCACCGAATCAATAAACCGGTATGCATCAGCACGGGTTTCCGTCGGGAAGTCGTGGTCGCATTCCGGATAGCGAACCTGAAGCTGTGATTCGGCGTCGAATCGCCTGTAGACCTCCGCAGCCTTCGGAATTGCCTTCTTCACACCGGCAACGTCAAAGTTGTCGTCATGCACCGGTGAACTTGAAAAGAAGGCTCGCGGCGCCAGCGCGGCGATGACTTCATAAAAATCAAACGGCACGCGGTTCGGGTCGAGACCAAATTCGTCCCGCAAGCGCGGCATGTAGCGGTCACTGGTCCAGCCGGTGATGTTGCCCGCGTAGTAGTCATGGAACGGAGTCCAGCCGCAACTGCTGACGATTACTTTCAGCCGCTGGTCGAAAACGCCGACGAACATCGCATTGTGACCGCCGAGCGAGTGCCCGATGACTCCGATGCGGTCTCCATCGACCATGTTCAGCGTCTGAAGCAGGTCCACGCACCGCATGTGATTGGCGATTCCCTTCATCGTGCCGGAAACGTAATCGTCAGTGCTGAAGTCATAGTCAGCAGCGTCTCCGAACGAAGGATAGTCCGGAGCAATGACCACGTAGCCTCGCTGCGCCAGTTCCGTGGCGTACTGGCGATTGAGCCGCGGAGTGTCGCCGCCAATGATGCGCTTCCCGGGCGCTCCCGTGGGATGCAAAGCCAGCATTGCCGGCTGACGATTATCCGATGCGGCCGAGTTCGGCAGATAAAGATCAGCAAAGATGCGGTCTCCGTCTGCGGAAGCAAACGTGATCGTCCTGCGCAGAAAACCATCACCTGGCTTCTCCTCGACGGTTCGCATGTCGAGTTCCGGCGGACTACTGCGGTCAGGCAGCGGTCCCATCGCCCGCTCCATTCCGGCCAGAATGGATGCGCGACGTCGCTGCCAGTCGGCTGTCGTCGAAATGGTTTTCAGGCTTCCATCGGCGTCCGTATACCAGGTGAGATCCTGGTGACTGCCGATTTGCGTTTGAGCAAACGCAGTGTTCGCGATCAACAGGGCAAGGCAAAAACGCAGTGGGCAAGTCGGCATGGCGGCAGGTGTCCCCGAAAGAATTCCCGGAAGGCGTGTCGGCGGAACATTTATACCGTCGCAATTCCGCGTTTGACGAGCAAGCGACCGCACATCGTCGCATTCCGGAGTGATTCGGATCCGCCGTTCGGGATCTCAAGCGACGGTTTGTTCAGCCCGTCACCGGATGCGATGCAGATCGGGTTTGCACAGAGCCTGGGCTTCGACCCCAGGCTCAACGATTCACGCGGTTCCACAGTGATGCCGGAACGGGAGAAACAGCATCACACAGACGTTATGTGCCGACTCTTGCGGCCCGCTACTTTTCGCCGGCAACGGTTTCCGCGATGCGTCTTGCTTCGGACGCACGCCGCGTGATTTCGGCCCAGTCCTGCGCTGCGATTAGATCCCTGGGTGCCAGCCAGGAACCGCCGACGGCAAAGACACCATCGTTCCGCAGCCAGTTGGCCATGTTGCCGGCGTTGATTCCACCCAGCGGGACGAAACGAATTCCCAGGTGTGCGTACGGTGCGCGGATGCTGTCCAGCGTCTTCAAACCACCAATCGGTTCCGCGGGAAAGAACTTCAATTCGCGGCAGCCCAGTTCCAGCGCTGCTTCGACGTCGCTGGGAGTCATCACGCCCGGAGCGAATGGCAGTCCCTTTTGCCTGGCGTGTTCCACAACGCGGCGGTTCAGTCCCGGAGCTACGGCAAAGTGGGCTTCCGCAGAAACCACCTGATCGACCTGATCGCAATTCAGCACGGTGCCGATTCCAGCCAGCATTTCGGGAACGTCGCGACGAATCCGCTTGAGACCTCCGATCGCGGCGTCGGTTCGCAGCGTGAGTTCCATTGCGTCAACGCCGCCGGCCAGCAGGGCTTCGGCGAGCGGAACCGCGTGGTCCTCGTTATCGAGGACCAGTACGGCGATAACGCCAGTCGTTTCGATGCGGCCAAGAACGTCGTCGGGAAATTGCGAGTGCATGGAAGCCTTCGTTTAGCCAATGATTAATGACCAGGCTTTTCTGAGACAGAGAACCCGATTGACGACCTGGTCTTCGACACGGGTTAGACGAAAAATGCAGGCTGTCGCGTACCGGCCAGACGCGACCGGGTCAGATGTCGAGTTCCTTCACATCCAGCGCGTGCTTTTCGATGAATTCGCGGCGAGGTTCCACCTGATCGCCCATCAGGACGCGGAAGATTTCATCGGCGGCGGCGGCGTCTTCCATGCGTACCTGCAGCAGGACCCGCTTTTCGGGGTCCATGCTTGTGTCCCACAACTCTTCGGAGTTCATTTCTCCCAGACCCTTAAAGCGGGTCAGTGTCAGCCCTTTTTCACCGAGTTTTCGCAGATTCGGCAGCAGCTCGCGCAGGCTGGTTAACTGAACGGTCTGATCGTCTCGTTCAATGCGGTACGGATAGACCTGCTCGGCGTTCTGAATGCCGGCGGGAATGAAATCCCGCACGAAGAATCCGTAATCCTTCAGCTCGCTGAATCGTTCGTTCAATGTCTTGATCTCGTGCAGATCGACAAGCTGACAGACCGGCACGACGACTTCCGCGGTCTGATCTTTCGGTTCATCACCATTTGCCGTCGACCTGGAATCCGGTTCAGCAGCCACTTCGGCCGCGTGTTCCGCTTCCAGTTCCTTGACGAAGGCGTCCGCCTGGTCCCGCTCAAAAAACCATCGTTCGGAGTCACCGAACAGCACCCGGAACCTTGGCAGCCGATCCTTCTCGGCGACTCCCTGAGTCTGCAGGTGACGCAGGTCAATGCCGCGCCGTTCCAGCAGTTCCAGCGGATGTTCCATCTGAACGACGATGTCCACGACGCGCCGAAGATTGTCTTCTTCGAAGATTGTGCCGTCGACCTTTGCCAGCAGCCGGGCTCCGTCGACGCCAAGGTCGATGAGTTCGGCCATCATCGTGTCATGAGTCTGCACATAACGCGGATGCTTGCGGCCCTTTTGCAGGACGCGATACAGCGGCGGCTGAGCGATGTAGACGTGTCCGCCGTCAACCAGTTCACGCATGTGGCGAAACAGAAACGTCAGCAGCAGCGTGCGAATGTGACTGCCGTCGACGTCGGCGTCCGTCATCACAATGATCTTCCCGTAGCGGCGTTTGCTGATGTCGAGCCCTTCGCCGCCGGCTCCCGGAGACAACCCCACCGCGCGGAACAGATTGCTGATTTCGTTGTTGTCGAGCACCTTGACAAGCTGCGCCTTTTCGACGTTCAGAATCTTCCCGCGCAGAGGCAGGATGGCCTGAATACTGGAATCGCGTCCGGTGTCGGCCGACCCGCCGGCCGAATCTCCTTCGACCAGATAAAGTTCCGTGGATTCCAGATCGCGGCTTCGGCAGTCACGCAGTTTTTCGGGAAGGCCGCCGGTTGTGATGGCCCCCTTGCGGCGCACCATTTCGCGTGACTTGCGAGCGGCTTCTCTGGCTTCTGCCGCGTTGATGGCTTTGGCGATCAGCTTCTTCGCGCTGGAAGGATTCTCCTCCAGATACTTCGTCAGTCCTTCGCTCATCACGGATTGCACAATGCCGTCAACTTCGGGATTGACCAGCTTGACCTTGGTCTGTGCCTCGAACTTCGGATCGGGAACCCGCACGGCGATCACGGCCGTCAGACCTTCGCGGAAGTCTTCGCCGCCGGGGCTGATATCCCTGAACAGGTTCTCCTTCTTCGCGTAGTTGTTCATCGACCGGGTCAGGCCCGTGCGGAATCCGCTCAGATGAGTGCCGCCGTCGCTGTTGAAGATATTGTTGGCGAAAGCCCGGACATTTTCCGTGTACCCGTCGTTCTGCTGAAACGCAATATCCACCTGGATGCCGTCGGCTTCCCCCTGAATACGGATCACGTCGCTGATGATCGGCGTCTGAGTGCGGTTCAGATACCTGACAAATTCGATCAGGCCGTCTTCGTAATGGAACGTCTCTGTCCGCTTGACCCGATCGTCCTGCAGTGTGATGCGGATGCCGGGCGTCAGAAACGCCAGTTCCTGCAGCCGTTTGGTCAGCGTGTCGAATGAAAAGACCGTGTCGGGGAAGATCGTGGGATCCGGCAGAAACGACAGCTTCGTTCCTGTGCGATCAGATCGCCCGAGCTGTCGCAGGTCAGACGTGCGGTGGCCTTTTTCGAAGTCCATCACCCACATGTGGCCTTCGCGCTGGATTTCGGCGGTCAGCCACGACGTCAGCGCGTTGACCGCCGTAATACCGACTCCGTGCAGTCCTCCGGTCCCTTTGACGTACCCGCTGTCACGATCGAATTTGCCTCCGGCGTGGATTTCGGTCAACACGACTTCCAGCGCGGAACGACCGTCGCCTTTGACTTCGCTGATCGGAATTCCCCGGCCGTTGTCGGAGATCGCAACGCTTTCGTCCACGTTAATCTGAACGACGATTTCGCTGGCGTAACCGTTGACCGCTTCATCAATGCTGTTGTCAACAACTTCGTAGACCAGGTGATGCAGTCCGCCGGTGCCGGTATCGCCAATGTACATGGCTGGCCGCGTGCGGATGCCTTCAACACCCTTCAGATGACGAATGTCGGAACCATCGTAATGGCTGCCAGAAACTTCCGGTTGAGACACTTTGGATCCTTGTGTGGGAACTACTGCGATCGCAAAAATTTCAACGACTTGACGTTTTCACGGGGCATCTTCTGCTGGATCGCGATCAGCAAATCGTGCTGCAAATAGCATGTCAGCTCTTCCAGTACCGCGCCGTTGCTGACGACAACTTCCAACACACCTCTGTTCAGCCGCCGCACACGAGATTTCGAGGCGATGCGTTCACCGGCCGCCAGTTTCCATGTCGCATCCAGATTCTGTCCCGACGACTGCTCCGCCAGACCCTTTTGGCGCACAAGCCGGGAAAGCACGTGCCCCAGCTTTGACGGGCGATCGAAATCGAGTTCACTCACGGCATCCGTGTCCGAAAAGAGGGGCTTCCTGATTCGCAAGTTTCAAACTTCGCGGGGAAAGAGCAGGTCTTACGCCGGGCAGCGGTGACTGCCCGAAGTCAGAACACGACGGCAGCACCAGCGTTCTGCCGCGTCTGCATTAACGATCCTGCGAAAGAGGCATGATCACGTAGGTATACGCATCGTCGACACGAAACACGGCCGCGTGCTCACTGCTGGTGAGCTGTAATTCCACCAGAGATTCCGGACTGAGCACCTTGAGAAAATCGGCCACGTAGCGAGGGTCGAAGGTAATTTTGATCGGTTCGTGATCGTATTCGATCGGCAGCTCGACGCGCGACTCACCCACGTCCTGAGCACGACTGCTGAGCGTCAGGGTGGAGTCCGCGAACGCGAAGTCGACTCCGCGGCTTTCTTCGTCGGTCACAATCTGAGCCTGCCGCACCGCCGCATGGAAGGGCCCGGCCGCCATCGGAATCGTCACCGCTCCGCCGGCGGGAATCACATCGCGATACCGGGGAAAACGGCCTTCAACAAGCCGGCTGTAGATCACGCAGGACCCGGACCGCATCAGAACATCGTTTTCATGGACGGCGATCTCAACGAATTCTGCGTCCGCGTCGACAGATCGTTCCAGCAGTGACATTGCCCGCGTGGGTACAACGGTTGTCTTTTCAGGCGCTCGGGGATTTCCTTCGGCTTCACAGACTGCGGTCGCCACCGCCAGACGGCGACTGTCCGTGGCCGCCAGCGTCACTTTGCCATCTTCAAATTCCAGTAACAGGCCGCCCAGAGCATATCGCGTGCTTTCAACATCCGTGGCAAACGACGTTCGCCGAATCATCTGACGAAACACAGCCGCCGGAACTTTGAAGTAGTCCGTGTCACCGAATTCCGGGACCGGCGGAAAGTCGCGGGGATCCTCCGACGACAGCTTGAATTGAGATGCCGCAGCCTTCAGTGTCAGCGACTGCTCCTCAACCACAACATCAAAACTTTCGTCCTGCAGTTCCCGAAGGATCGACGAAACACGATTCGTCGGAAGCAGCGCTTCGCCCGACGAACTTGTCGTGACTCCAACGACGTTGCAGCGAATCGCGACCTCCTGATCCGTCCCGACAAGTTGCACCGAACCGCCGTTCAGATGCATATACACATTGCGAAGAACGTCCTTCGGAGTACGAGCCGGAACAGCGGACGCGGCCGTCTGAAACGCCGCTGAAAATCGAGCACGGTCACAGGTTAATTGCATTTCTCACCACACGCGGACAAACAACTCAACAGAAGAAACGACCAGTTTTTCTCAGGCAGAAGTGTAGCAGACCATCACTTGACATTGTACTTACCCAGGCCCCCGGCGTTTGGGAAATCAGCCTTTTCAAACACGCCGCAACCTGCTTTCCTGAAAGGATTTACAGCAAGCGACCCGATACACAGGGAACGAATAAGCAACACCTTCGCGGCAACTTCAGTCGCGAAGCCCAGCACATGCGCCGGCGCACGTGATTCACCACCGGGGAGCGGTTGCGGGCAGCACGTGGTTGCCAGTGCCCGGCCGGAATCTCCGCGGCGGCAGCGACCGAAAATCGCCAGAACGCTTTCACCGGCGACGGCGGCTCAGACGTTCCTCACGCACATCCGGACGCGGTTTTAGCACGGTCGCGCCAAACTGCGTGTCAGACCAGGAACGATGGCCGCGCTTCCGCACGGGCCCTGGTCGCAGGCGTCTTCTGCTCGAACAAGCAACGTCTTTCGGTGCAGCCACCGATCGCTGCTGTCGTTTCCACGGAATCGGCGATTTCAGGTGAATGGATCGGCGTGATTCACACCGGTTGACACTGCGGAACCAATCCGTGTCCATCTGTGAAATCTGTGGCAGAAGCTTCCGTCCGCACAAGAGGCGGGTGCCGGCGGTCCGATGGAACCCGACGCGATCCCCGGTATCAAGCAGCCAGCGGGTATCGCAGACAGCTCGCTCCAACCCCGCGATCAATGCGCAAAAACAGCAGCCCGGCAGAGCGAAGCTTCCGCCATGGTCGCAGATCTCCATCTATCCGACTGCGACAGCCCGACCGTTAGTCCTCCGGCGAGAACATGGCTGCGTCGACGGACAGTTCGCCCAGATCCAGTTCGCCACCCTGCAGACCGACTTCCCAAATGCCTCGTTCAAGAGCGATCGACGTGTCACCCTGCGTCAGCGATTTGATGTAACCCGGCCGTTCATGCCAGAAGCGAAACTGCCACTTCCCGTTTGGAACATTGCGCAGTTCGAATCGGCCTTCCTGGTCGGTTGCCACGGCATACGGATGTTCGGTGACCACAATGTAAGCCTTCATCCAGGCGTGAATCGAACAGTCGACACGAAGCGGCAGCAGCTCCTCGCGCTGAAAGATCCGTTCCAGCGGCTGATTCTGAGGCACGACGATACTGAACGGACTATTGCGGCGACCGTACACCGCAACGTTGTGTGAGACCGGGTCGGAATTCGTCGCCTGCAGCACCTGTCCGGTTCGCAAAGTGACGATTCTGGGCACAAACCGGCAGTCCTCGTTGTTCAGCGTCGCCGGCTGATCCTTCAGCTCCGCGTACGATTCATGCACCGGGACGGCATCGTTTTTCGAATATAGCCAGATCACGACATTCCGGACGCCGTGACTTGCTCCGTCGACTACCAGTGACTCGTCGACCAGTCCCACTTTCCCGCAGACTTCTTCATCGCGCGTGATTTCCAGTGGTTCCGGTTCGGGAATTTCGCCGGAAACCACGATGCGGCCCCTGAGTGTGGTCCATTCGTCCGCAATGGCCGCACGACCGGAAACGGCAGTAGTAATGGCCCCGACAACAGCAAGGAGTCGAAGCACAAGCGTCGATTGCATCATCAGTTACTCATTGGTTCAGGCGCATGGAACAATCGTCACGACAGCTCCGAATCTTACAACCGCTGTGACTGTGAATCGAGCGGCACTTTACGACCGATGACAAATACCGGCACGCTGCGATCGGAATCCCCGTCGCCCGTTGCCGGAACCGAGCATGACTTCTTCTGTTTCCATGTCCGCCAACACTGCAACGATCGCCGACGAGCGTGACCGGAGCGACATGCGCGGACTGTTCATCGGCCTGATCTGTGTGCTGCTGGGAGTCGGCGTGCAGATGGTGCAAAGCGCCAGCTTGACATCAATGCCCAGCCGCGCGGACACAGTATTCCTGTCAAAGCACCTGACCTACCTGCTGACGGCGGTGTGTTGCGGATTCGCGGCGTCGAAGGTTTCCGGCAGTGTGTTGCAGCGACACGCTCAGACTCTGTTCACGGCGCTGTGCGTTTTGCTGGTGCTGGTGCTGGTGCCGGGGATCGGAACGCAGGTCAACGGAGCACAGCGCTGGCTGAGACTCGGCGGCCTCTCGCTGCAGCCTTCGGAACTGGGCCGCATCGTTCTGCCGATTGTCGCCGCATGGCGGTTGACGCGACTGCGAACGAACGGCAGATTCTCGCTGAAAACGGTTCCGTCGACGCTGCTGCCCCTGCTAATTGTACTGCCGCTGGTGGTTAAGGAACCGGACCTGGGAGCCACTGTTTTTCTGGCCACTGGCTACGTCGTCGCACTCTTCATCGGCGGCTGGCCGTTGAGATACTTCATCGCGTCGTCGGTGCTGGTTGTTCCCGCGGCCGCCTCGCTGCTGATCCTGAAGCCGTATCAGATGCAGCGGATCACCGGTTTCATGGCAGCCTGGCGAGACCTGTCGCAGGCTCCCTGGCAAATCCGGCAGTCGCTGATGTCACTGGGAGCCGGCGGGCTGGAAGGCACCGGCATCGGAGGCGGCTGGCAAAAGCTGAGTTACCTTCCTGAAGCCAACACCGACTTCGTGTTCGCGGTCATCGGTGAAGAACTGGGACTCGCCGGCACACTGACCGTCGTCATCATCTGGATCGGTGTCTTCCTGACCGGTCGCGCGGTCCTGCAGCATCTGAAGCGGGATTCCTTTGAATGGATTCTGGGCTCGACGCTGGTGATTCAACTGGTGCTGCAGGCGATGGCCAACATCGCCGTCGTCACGGCAATGGTTCCGCCAAAAGGAGTGCCTCACCCGTTCATCAGCTACGGCGGCACCAACCTGCTGGTGAACGTCGTGGCCGTCGGACTGATCATCGGAATGTCCGGTTCACCGAATTCCGCGGCCCCCGCTGTCCCGTCGCTCGATCCTGCCTCACCCGATTAACAGGGGAACGACGATTCCCGCAGCCAGCAGACCCAGAAACGCAAACAGCACGACCCATGACAAAGCCGACGTCCGGTACTGGATATGCGGAGTCGCTGCGATCACGTCTCGATAATGATCGGAAAACACAGTTTGGCCCTTGCTGCTGAATATCAGGTAAAGAATATACGCGCTGACCAGCGTGCCGATTGGAAAGCCGATAAGCCCAACAACGGACAACAATACGACGGGAATGCGAGCCCAGCGGCGGAGTCTCCGGAGCCCGAATGCCAGCGCGATAAGCCCGGCACCCAATACAATCAATGCGACAGCAATCAACGGCAGCAGAGGATCCTGCGGATCGGAGTCTGTGATCGCGGCCGCAGTGGAGAACACTCCAACCACAAACCACGCCAGGCCGCCAAGCAGGTACAGCGAACCGATCGACTGCGTCGCGGCTTCGTGCGCAAGATACTTTCGGCGCGTCACCTCGGCAGGACTTCCGCCTTCAAGCGCAACCTCGCCTGCAGCGGGCGCTGCGTAAGGATTGAATGACTCGTTTCCGCCAACCGGCAGCTCATCGTGGCTCATGCAATGATGTCCTCAATCACACTGCCGCCGAACTGACTCAGTTGTTTGAATCGGCCGCCGTGGAAGTAGGTCAGCTTGTTGTCATCCAGACCCAGCAGCCGAAGCAGCGTGACGTGCAGATCGCGAACATGGTGGACGCATTCGACAGCTTCGGCTCCGGTTTCGTCCGTCATGCCGACGGTATTGCCTGCGTTGACTCCGCCGCCGGCAAACCAGATCGTCATCGCGTGAGGATTATGGTCGCGACCATAGGCCGTGCCGCCTCGGACGCCGTTGTCCGGCGAGCGGCCGAATTCACCACACCACACGACCAGCGTGGTATCCAATAAACCTCGTTCCTTCAGATCCGTCAGCAGTGCCGCAATGGGTTGGTCGACCTGACGAACCAGGTTGCCGTGGGCTCGTTCGATGTAGTCGTGAGAATCCCAGGTGCCGGCATAGGCCTGGACAAACCGGACATTGTTCTCAACCAGCTTCCGGGCCAAAAGACAGCGGCGTCCGAAGGCGTCTGTCGGCTCCTGGTTGATGCCGTAGTTTCTCAGAGTTGCAGCGGTTTCATTGCTCATGTTCAGAATGTCGGGCACCTGCATCTGCATTCGAAACGCCAGTTCGTAGGCCTGCATTCGAGCCGCCAGATCTTTGTGCTGCGGATGTCGTGCGGCGTGCTGTTCGTTCAGCGCCGCCAGCAGGTCCAGATTGGCCCGCTGATGGTCGCGAGTCACTTCCTTCATCGGTGTCAAATCCAGGATCGGCGAACCTTTTGGCCGAAGCCCGGTGCCCTGATAGTGAGCGGGCAGAAATCCGTTTCCCCAATTGGACGCGCGCCCTGAGGAAAGGACACTTCCGGCAATACAATAAATCCCGGCAAATCCTGGTTTTCAGTGCCCAGTCCGTACGTCGTCCACGCACCGATCGCGGGGTCTCCTCCAAAGCGATTGCCGGTGTTCATCTGATACATGGCAGTCGGATGATTGACGGAATCGACCTGGCAGCCGCGATAAAAGCAAATATCGTCGACGCAGTGCTGCAGATGTTCCCAGTTTGTGGCGATGTCCGCACCGGACTGCCCCGCCCTGCGAAACTGAAAAGGGCTGCGAACGTAGTACCGCTTGCCGCTTTCCATCGCCGATTTCTGTTCGCCGCTGCGATGAAATTCCTTCAGGTGCAGTTTTTCAAGTGCCGGTTTCGGGTCGAAGGTATCAATATGCGACGGCCCGCCTTCCATCATCAAAAAGATGCAGCGCTGTGCTCTTGCCGGAATGTGCTGTGGCTTAGGTGCCAGCGGATCGTCGGCGGACGCTTCGGCCTGAAGCATTGCGTTGAAGGCAACGGTGCCAAGTGAAGCGCCAAGGCCGAACAGTGATTGACGGCGTGTGAGTGGAGTCATGGCAATTAGCTCTCAACGACTGGCGGTTCGCTGTTGAAGTGATGCAGCGGGCAGCGGCACGCGGCACATATCGATCAGCTTTCTGCCACACAGTGAGTTACCGGGTTTGATTCCGGCGACGGTGTCTCCGGCGATGTTTTGAGTCGTGCTCATACAGCACATGCGAACGTCTGACAGCCGTATCAATAAAGATATGTGAACTCGGCACTGTTCATAACGACCAGGCATACTTCGGCGAGACCCCGCAGTTTCGGGTCGGCGTCCGACGGATGCAGATCGGGAACGAACTCTTCAATGACCTCCAGTGGTTCTGTGAATGTGAATTTCTCACCGGTGTTTTCTTCCACAGCTTCTCGGACCACTTCCGTGGAAAAAGAAGGCGGATCGAATCTGATGCCGTGATGCCGATCGGTCATTTCCCGCCAGTGCCTCAGACACGCCTGCAGCTCTTCATCTGTCGGCCTGCGATTCACGGCCAGCCGGAAAACGCGGACGATGGCGGCTTCATCCGAAGGAGACTCGTCAGAAACGCGTTTGGCGAACGCGAGCGCTCGCGAGAACGCAATGTCGCTGTTGAACATCGCAAACACCTGCGGCGTTACCATAGAGGCGTCACGAGCCTCACACGAAAGGTCCGGCGACGGCGCGTTGAAGACCTCCTGAAACGGGTCACGAAGACCTCGCAGCTTCAGCGCGTAGATTGAACGGCGGTGTCGTTGCTGCGGAAGCGGCGATGGCTGCCAGGCTTCCGCAAACGTGCCCATCACCATGCGAGGCTGCAGCGCGGCTTCCAGATTCATTTCCGGCCGGATCGGAATTCCGCCGACTTCGCGGTTCAGTTCGCCGCTGACGGCCAGCATGGAGTCCCGCAGTTCCTCCGCGGTCAGACGGCGCGGCTGGAAGGCGGCGTAGCTTGTTCCATCAGGATCTTTCGCGGAAAGAGCCTCCGGATCCGGATGTGACGAAGCACGGCGATACGCTCGTGAACTCATGATGATCCGATGAAGGTTTTTGACCGACCAGCCGCCGTCGACAAATCGGCCGGCCAGCCAGTCAAGCAGCTCCGGATGAGTGGGCTTCTTTCCGGTCGCTCCGAAGTTGTTTGGATTGCCGGCGATTGCGCGTCCAAAGTGCCATTGCCAGACTCGGTTGGCCATCACCCGCGCGGTGAGCGGGTTGTCCTTGGAAGCAATCCAGCCGGCAAGCTTCAGACGCCGGCCGGAGATGCTTTCTGTACGACGGGACTCTGATCCCGTCTGCTTTGTCGTGCTGGCTTCGACGGGATTGGAGTCCCGTCGTACGTTTTCGAGTTCAACAACACTCAGAACACCAGGTTCGACCTGCTGCGACGGCGAGAACGGGTCACCTCCTGTGAGGATGTACGTCGGTTCGAAATCCTCCGACGTCGCAATGCCGCCGGGAATTCTCAGCGGCGCAGCGACGTTGTTCATGTCCGGCGTTCGGCCGTTGTACACACTGTGAGCATAGGGCTGGTACCGATCGAACTGCCATGCCAGCCGACTCTGGCCCTTGCGAGCGATCCGTTCCAGCCCAAAGTCCCGCGGTTCAAAACCAACATGTCGCGGCGGGATCAGCGCGGGATCGACGTGCTGTTGCTGCAGCTGCCGGCGGACTTCATCAAGCGTCGGCGGCACACCTCCGCGGTTCTTCCGAAGTTCCGCGACGGCTTCTTCAAACGGAGTATCATCGCGCTGTTCGTCGGCCAGCCACCGACGCGCGGCGTCAAGAGTACGTTTGGATTCGACCTGACTCAGAATTTCGTCGTAGAAGTTCTGTCGACGTTTTAGAAATCTCTGTTCATCATGAAACGCGGTGTTCTCTTCCGGTAAAAACTCGGCATCGCGTTCCGCAAGTTGAGTCGTCGCGAAGTTGGCCTGAAACGAATAGTAATCCTGAGTGGGAACCGGATCGAATTTGTGGTCGTGGCAGCGGCAACACTGCAGCATGTGACCCAAAAACACCTGGCCGACGGCATCGGTGACGTCGTCCAGGAAACGCTGACGGGCGACCTTTGGCACTTCCATCCCCGTCAGTTCCCACGGTCCCATGCGGAGGAAGCCCGCAGCGATGAGAAGTTCGGACGAAGATTGAGGGTCGAGAGTTGAGGGTTGAGAGTTGGGATTCGCTGTGGCGTCTTTCGGATTGCCGTTCTGAACTCTCGACTCCGGACTCGCAACTCTCAACTCAACCATTTCGTCACCGGCGATCTGTTCCCTGACGAATTGATCGTAGGGCTTATCGCTATTGAAGGACCGCACAACATAGTCGCGATAGCGCCACGCGTTACCTCGTTCGTAGTCATTCGCGAACCCGGAGGAATCTGCATAGCGAACAACGTCCAGCCAGTGCTGACCCCACTGCTCACCATAATGAGGCGACGCCAGCAGACGTTCAACAACCTTCGAAAACGCTTCTTCGTCGGGTGCCGGATCGTTCGTGAAGGCATCGACTTCATCCGGCGTCGGCGGCAGTCCGATCAGATCGAAGGTCGCGCGCCGAATGAGCGTCGTGCGGTCGGCTGGCGGAGCGGCCTGCAGTCCGAGTTCAGACAGACGGTCGTCAATCAGCACATCGATCGGATTCTGACCGTGCTTCGTCAGCCTTCCGTCTTCGTCCTTCCAGAGCGGATGGTAGGCCCACAGGTCTTTCGGATCATAGCGTCGATTCGTCCAGTCAGGAGACAGGCCGCCACTGGTCGCAACGGTGACTCCTTCCGTGTTTTTCCACGATCGGGCGTGCCTCTCAGCAACTCCGCGATACGTTCTTCCCGCGGGCCACGGCGCTGAGCGTCGATCCACTGTTTCAGAAGGGAAACCTGTTCCGTGGTCAGGGCGTCATTTTCCTTCGGCGGCATCGGTGAATAGATGTCGCTTTCCCGCGTGACCGCCAGATACAGAGGACTTCGAGCGGCGTCGCCTTGAACGACGGCGGCGTTACCGCTGTCTCCGCCCATCTTCAGACCGGCCGGCGAGCGACTGTCGAAGCCACCGCGCACGTCATCGGCGTCGTCTCCGTGGCAGGAGTTGCACTTCTCCTTCAGCAGCGGCAGCACTCGGCGAACGAACAGTTCTTCAGCACGCTCGGCCGCCGGATCAACAGCGTCGTCCGCGCGAACCGTTCCAGGTGGCGATGCCGGACACAGGACGGCCAACAGACACACAGAAATCGCATGTCGAACAAACGGTGACATTTCGTTCGAGCCTTCTACAGAACTGCGGGCACGTGCAATTCTGCATTCTATGGCGGCTCGTGCGACGATGCATCTCTTTGCCAGTACAGACGCGCCAAGTCCCGCAACGACATGCAATCGCCGCGAGATCTGACGTCACTGTTGTTCGGCCGACCAGCTTGTCAGATCCGCAAACGTTGCCTGAGTGACTTCGATGCGAACGGACTTCGTTTCCTCCGGCAGGAATGGCGTCGTAAGTGCGTCAGTCACCGTTTCTCCGGCGGGAAACTCAACTCCGAAACTGCTGAACGGAAAGTTGTCAATTTCTTCACCGGCGTCGTTCAGATAATGCAGCAGCACGTTGTAGCCCCTGACATCCCGATTCGACGTGTTGCTGATTGTGACTTCCGCGGCGTCCTGGTCGAACTCGTTCTTTTGGAACTTCACAAACTCCACCGTCAGCGGAGCACTGCCGTCAAACGTCAGTTCCGGAATCGATTCGGGCTGTTCGTCATGGCCGGGCAGCGGAATATCGTGTACTTCGAACGGATACCGCACGCGTTCGGTCTGCTTTTTGAAAACGATATCTGCCGACGCCACTTCGCCTTCGAAATGGACGGCAATCGTTCCGCTTTCGGCATCTCCGTATGAAGACGTACCATAATCCTGAAGTGAATCGCCGGCGGCGTCCCGTGCGACGATGCTGAGACGATCGGCGTCAGCATTCCGGTATTCGACTTCAACGCTGCCCCCGTCAGCCGAGACAAGCTCAAACGACGCGTCGCCCGACGTCAGCTTCGCTCCGGGCTCCAGGCTTTCAAACGTCAGCGTTTCGACTTCGACCGGCAGCACGAAACTCAGTTCGCCCTTAACCATTTCCACGTCGGCAACGGATTTGGTCGTATTCAGAAGCGGCACAGGCACGGTCCACTGGATGGCGGTTTCTGTGTAGGAAGGGCTGAAACCAAACCCGTCGTGACCCGGATGCTTCAGGGACTTGCCGCCGGTGCCAGTCTGTTCGGTGATGTGCAGGGTGAGCCAGTCGCTGTCTTCGGCATCAACTTGCGGTTGCAATGAAGACAGCAGTGAAACCGCAGCTTCCGTCAGCCCGTGAGCATGCACTCGGAGCGTCAACTGAGCGGCACCGGCAGGAATCAGCTCTTCAACTTCGCCGACTTCCACCAGAAACGGACCCGCAAAGCCGACGCCGCTTTCGCGAGGTCCGGCGGCGACCGTGATCTTTTTCATCAGATACCGAGGGTGGAGTCCGACCTGTTCGGTGATCTGTTCAATGGCCTGCAGTCGCGAGACTCCGGAAATGCTGACCGACACCAGTTCGCGAAGCTGCGGAAGTTCTTCTTTGGGTTCGACCCATTCCAGATGCAGTTCATCGGCCAGTCGTCGCAGCAGGTCGCCGGCGGGAACCGCGGATTCGTCGATCGAAACCTGCCAGGCGGCATCGAATTCCTCAACGGGAATCTGCCCCGGCGGATCAAGGTCGGGCTGTTCAAAATTGTCCCACTGCCAGTTGGAGAAATCGTCGTCGCTCCAGCCGGAACCGAACTCGCCGTCCATTGCCATGTTGCCCGGGCCGCCGGAAGCCATCATTTCTGGTTCCGGAAGTTCAATCAGCCAGCGACCGTCGACTCTGACGAATTCGATCGGTTCCTCCCCGCCATCGTGAACAACAACTCCCGACGCCGCGTCACCGTTGATCTGAACGTTCTGAAGTTCTCCGTCAACGGGAGAACCGGACATTCCGCCTTCGCTGTCCGATTCCATCAGCGCGGTCATTTCGCCGATGAATTTCGGTTTGTCCCCGATACCGGCCGTCATCATCTGCGGCATTGACAGAACGCCACCGTCAGGACTGCCGATGTCCGGCTCCTGGCTTGGATCGACACCGTGCTTCCGAAACAGCTCTTCGACGGCTTTACCTTTTTCGGGATCGAATGCTCCCATCATTCCGCCGGCCATCAGCATGCTGAAGGCCATCATCGCCTGACTCTTGTCCGTGAGATGTCGGGCTCCCGATTCCCAGTCGTCGTTCTTCAAAGCCTGCCTGAAACTTTCGAACGCAGCTTCGGGAGTCGCCGCGGCGGCGGCATCAGGCGTCGCGGAGGTCGCGGAACCTGCGTCCGCGTTCGAAGCAGCCTCGCTAGCCGTTGACGCGCCGGTACTGCTGCCATTCCCTGCACTGTTGGCCGGTGGCGACGGCGACTCTTCGGAACATCCGGCGAACATCAGGACAGCGACGATTGCAGCGGACGAAAAGGCGTTCTTCATGGCGGTGTTCCGAACAGAGTTTTGGTCGTTCCCGATGACGCAGCGAGATTATAGCGACTTCCGAAATACACTGAGAATTTCATGGCGAAGAAGCGTCCGCCGCAGTCGCGTCACAGAGTCATACCGCTGCCAATGCGAAACGAAACGAGTTTTCCGGAATTCCGCTGCGTGTCGCGCCAACGCCGTTCAATCGAACACACCGTGGATCCACCAGCTTTCGTCGGACAGGTCCTGAAAGATCCAGAACCGCAGGCCGTTCGTTGTTCGAACGCGGTAGTAGTCACGATGAACCACACCGTCGTCCCACCACGCCGTCTGAATGCGTTCCGGCCCGACACAGGACTCAACAACGTGACGCCGGCCCTGAGACACAAAGCCTGTCTTCCGGGGATCCTGATTCGCCGCGCCGATCGGTTCCGGCTCCGGCAGCAGCAGCAGCGGCCGAGGCTGGTGGCGAACTCCGCGGTGCCGCGATTCGTCGGGAGTGACCAGATCGTGAATGCGGTCCGTCGTGGATGTGGACGGTGACGTATCCTCCGCCATCGCAATCACCGGCTGAAACGTCACCGAATGTTCCGGTCGAGCGTCGTCGTGAAGTTCCGCCGTCAGCACGGCCCGCGAACCGAGACGGCTGCTGAGCCGATCCAGCAGCGTGGCCAGTTCCTCCTGCGGCTGAAGATGTTCGGTGGTGCTGAACAGGTCCTGCTGCTTCGCTACCGGCATGGGAGAAACCGTGGCCTGCATCCGCACGGCACTGGCGGGTTCGGCCAGCCGAAGGGAATCGAGCTTCAGCGTCAGGACATCCATCAGGTGGCTGGCCGACTGGACGGGACGCACGGTTTCCGCGGATAACGGAAGCATCACTCCGGATTCCAGCTTCAACTGACACGTCAGGCGCGTTGCTCCCAGATGCCGCCGCTGAAGCTGCCGAACAACGATCTCCGTCAAGTGCTCCAGCACCTGCCTGACTTCATCCAGATTGGTGGCCGGAAATTCCGACGTCCAGTTCGCGGCGACCGGATCGGCTTCCGGAATCGACGTCAGCAGTTCCGCTTCAATACCCTGCAACTGCCGAATGCGTTTCACAGTCGTGGCGGAAACCCGTGATGGCAGATCTTCAACGGGCAGACTCAACAGTTGAGCAATGTTCAGGATGCCAAGCTGAGACAGAATCTGAACATCGGACAGCGGCAGTCGCGAAGTCGGCAGCGGCAGCGGCTGCAGATAATTCAGCGACTGCCCGGGCGGAATGATGACGACGGGAAGATTCCATTCGGCGGCTGTGGGCAATGACGACGCACTCGATGAACGGCGGGAGTCCGCGGTTCGTCGCGGCTTCTGCGATCCGGCGGTGTCGGCGTGAGCAAACGCCCAGGCGGCGGCAACGGAATCGCTGATCGCAATTCGGCAGCGATAGCCGCGCCGACGCATCACGCTGAAGAGTTGCTCCGCCAGCACAGACTCACCCCCGAACAACGGACCGCAGCCGGTGATGTCCAGCAGTAATCCGTCCGGCACCGGCAATTCATCCAGTGAAACAATCGGCGCGAAAGATCGAGTCCATTCGGCCGCTTCCAGCAGGCCGGTTCGATCGTCGGCGGGTGACCATTCCAGAAATTCGGTGACGGGCCGGGACGCGGCCGGCGCGCGGCCGATCGAAGACGAAGTGGAAAACGGAGCCGCCATGCTGCGCGCCTCGGCCAGCGGCATTCCCGGCCGAACGCCGGCGGACCACGCGTCGGGCGAGACGGCCACAATCGCAGGGCCGCTTCGTGCTGACGGGTACAGTTCCCGAACGAATTTCAGATCACCGGCCGTCGCAGCGGGAACTCGCTTTCGCCGGGAAGATTTCGTCGACGAAGAATCCGGTGGCGGCGTGTACAGGGCGATCGAATGCAGACCACTAGCTGCGCGGAGTCGCTGCAGCCGCTGCACCGACCAGTTCGGGAATCTCAAACACAGTACTCGTTTCATCGTCGATCCCAAACCGGGCACAGCCGTGATGCTGCACCGAGTACCGAGACCTCAGCAGCTTCACGGAAACCGCGCCGGCAGCATAACCGGATTCCGCCCAGGCGTCGTCCGAGTTCAACGGCTGCACGTGCAGTCTCAGATCCGCCCAGGACGGCTGCTTCAGAGCGGACGCCGGGCGAATCAGAAACACGGTGACTCCGCTGCGTTCCACCGCCAGTTGCAGTCGCCGCAGCGCGGTGGACGAAATGCGGTCCAGCCGGCACACGATGATTCGCACGCCCGAACAGCGAGCGAGCTGTTCCAGCGTCCACAGCGTGTCGCGACGCAGCGTGTCCTGACGAAGTGCGCCGCGCCGCGGCGTGTCGCGTTGCAAGTTCCCGGGACAAACGCCGGCAGAATGACGCTCCTGACGAACCGAATGATTCGCCGGCCGAATCAACAACAGCCGGCTTAACGGCAGTCCCAGAGCAACGGCCGCGGCCGGATGAAACTGACATTCCGGATCCGGTACGGCAAACGCACCCGGCTTTGTCAGAAGCGGCAGAGCACACGTCATGGCCAGCGACATCGTCATCTGGCCGGGACCGCTGCTGATCCATTCCACGATGGATCCGGTCGACAGTCCCCGGTGTGGCAACAGGTCGTCCAGCGACTGGAATCCCGTGCTGACGACGGCATAATCCGCACTCCGTTGTTCGGACCGGAACAACTGCTGGCGCAGCGCGCGGACAGCTTCGGATTTCAGAGGCTCGGCGGGCATGGGAAATCGTTTCCGTTGACGAAACGGGTTCCCTACCCTTCGGGACAAGAAACGGTGAAAGTTTCGCCTGACAGTCCCTCTGATCGGCAAACTTCCGCACCGGTTTTTAGAAAAGTTGACAGAAAGAGTCAACTTCCTTCAAGTTGAACCGCACGCACATTCGGCCGTCCGAAACACGTCTATCTGCCGCGTGTGAAAGTGTGTCCGGGATGGGTCGGCCGCAGCCGGAGAACGCACACCTCATAATCGAAGACAGCTCAAGGAATCGCACATGCCCCAATACATCACATTCGGCGAAATCATGATGCGAATGGCCCCGCCCGGCTTTCTGCGACTGACGCAGACGCTTCCGGGGTCGATCGACGTGACATTTGCCGGAGCCGAAGCCAACGTGGCCGCGTCCCTGGCAATGTTCGGCGCGGACGTCGGTTTCGTAACAGCGCTGCCGAAAAATCCCCTGGCGGATGCCTGCCTGATGACATTGCGCGGAATCGGCGTTGATACGTCGCGAGTTCTGCGAACCGACGCCGGCCGGCTGGGAATCTACTTCGTGGAAGCCGGAGCCAACCAGCGCCCCAGCCGCGTGATCTACGACCGCGCTCATTCGTCCATCAGCCTGGTGCCGCCGGATTCCTATGACTGGAAGACGATCTTCACCGGGTGCCGAGCCCTGCATGTCAGCGGCATTACTCCCGCCCTGTCGCGAGCGGCGGCCGACGCAACACTGCAGGCCGTTCAGGCAGCCAAGAGCGCCGGTGTGCAGGTTTCCTGCGATCTGAATTTTCGAGCCAAGCTGTGGGACTGGGAACCGGGCACGGATCGAAAACGGCTGGCCGGACGAATCATGCGGGACGTGCTGCCCTATGTCGATATTCTGATTGCCAATGAAGCGGACTGCGGCGACGTGCTGGACATTCACGCCGGTCACAGCGATGTCGATTCCGGAAACGTGGAAGTCGCCGCCTATCCCGACGTCGCCCGGCAGGTGCTGAAACAGTTTCCGAACATCCGGCTGATTGCCACCACCCTGCGCGAAAGCCATTCCGCCAGTCACAACAACTGGGGAGCCATGCTGTTTGACGCCGGCGAAGACAGGGCGTACTTCGCTCCCGAATCGGATGGCGCGTATCAGCCGTACGAAATCCGCAACATTGTCGACCGGGTCGGCGGCGGAGACGCGTTTGCCGCCGGTCTGTTGTTCGCTCTGGGATGCGACGACTACGCGACTGCGAAGGAAGCTCTGCAGTTTGCGACGGCGTCGTCGTGCCTGGCCCATTCCATCCTGGGCGACTTCAACTTCAGCAGCCGATCAGAAGTCGACGCTTTGATGCGCGGGTCGGCGTCGGGACGCGTCGTGCGGTGATTCAGTCCTGCTCCGGCGCGACGACACCCGGCCGCACGACGTTCCGCAGCACGACAACGACAATCGCCGCATAGACGCCGCAGGCGATCAACAACGGGTAGATCAGCTTCGGAAACGCCGTCAGCAGACCATCCGCCAGCCAGGCCTGGGCAAAGCACAGCGGAGCCATGCCGAACGCGGTGGCGAACATCACCCTCCACACGGGAATCCGGGTCAGTCCCGCCGCCCAGGAAACGATGTCCGACGACGTCAGCGGATTCAGCCGCAGCAGCAGGATCAGCCAGCCGCCGCGTTTCTCCACGGCGCGCTGGACACGTTCCAGACCGGCCGGTTCGAACCATCGAGCCAGCAATCCGTGACCAAATGTCCGGGCGACCGAACACGCGATGCCCGCGCCGGCGACGTTTCCCGCCAGCGCGATCGCTCCTCCCGTGACCGGGCCGAAGATGATTCCTCCGGGAGCGTACAGCATCAGTCCGGGAATCGGCGCCACAACGACTTCGATCGTCACAAACACGAAATACACCAGCGGAGCGAATGCGCCAAACTGCCGGAAATAATCCTTCAGCAGATCGATCCTCGCGGCGGCGTTGATGTCGCGCCCGAACAGGTCGAACACAATGCCGTGACTGAACCACGACCACGTCGCGGCACCAGTCATCGCCGCCGGAATCAACAGAATCAGTAATCGCGACTTCACAGATCATCCGTTCAATGAAAACCGCCGCCGTGTCGCGTTGCCCTGCGGTCACAACCTCGGCCCAGCGACGGCAGGACGCACATCAGTAATTGACCGGCTGCGACGATCGCAGATACGCGAACAGATCACGAATCTGCTGGTCGGTCAGCTCCTTCAAGGCCCCTTCCGGCATCACGCTGCGGGAAATCGCCTGCATCTCTTCAATCTCATCGCGGCGAAGCAGCAGGTTTTGTCCGTCAACGCCGCGAAGGACAACGACCTGATTGTCCTGATCGGCCAGAAAACCGCTGATGACACGGCCGTCCGTGGTGGTGATCACGAAGTTCTCGAAGCCTTCCCGAATTTCCAGACTGGGGTTGATGATGTTCGCCAGCATGCGCTGCAGGTCGTCGCGTTTGAACGAAGTCAGGTCCGGGCCGATGCGACCACCTTCCTCAAACAGGACATGACACTTCCCGCAGTTCTGCAGGAACAGCGGCTTGCCCTTTTTCGGATTGCCGGAAGCGCTCGCCAGCAGTTCAGTCAGGCGTTCTGTCTCCTGTTTCATTTCCTCCGTGGTCGCACCTCCAATGCTTCCCCAGTGCTTTTTGACCAGTGCATCCGCGTCCTGATTGTTGTGCAGCAGGATCTTCTTCAAAGCGGTGTCCGACACATCCGCCGCCCGGATGTTTCGGGCGTCGACGGCGCGCAGCAGCTCCAGTGCCCAGACCGGACGGCTGACCAGCAGCGTTTCCGCGACAGGCCGCGCGTCGTCGGGCAGCTTCGCAAACGCTGATACAACCGCCTGCCCGATGCGCTGGTCGTCGAACGCCTGCAGCGAAGTCAGCGCGGACGCCACCAGTTCCGCATCAGATTCGCCGTTGACGACACTCAACAGGACGGGAATGAACTCGGGCCGCCGAATCTGGCCGAAGATTTCCAGGTACTGCAGTCGGTCTGCCTTGCCGGCATTCGAATCACCGACGGCGGCAACGGCGGCTTCAATCGCATCGGGATTCCCCTGGCGCAGACGCAGCGCCGTTGATCCACCGCCCGTCGCGGCCAGCGCTTCAACCAGTTCCGCGGGAATCCCGGCCAGCGACCGGCCCTGGTACGCTTCTTCAAATCCCTTCAGCAGCAGTTCAGCGCTTTTCGCATTCGGCGCTGACCGCAGCAGTGTGGCTGCAGCCAGCAGATCCTCGCGGCTGCCAGCCAGAGCGTACCGCTTCATCAGGCGTTCAAGCAGGTAATCCTTCACAAGCGGACGCTGCCAGTTCTCGGCGTCCGAAAGCACCGTCGTCACGATCAGATCGCGGTCCGCGGGAGTCGCCGCCTTTGATTCCAGAGCCCACCACAGCAACAGTGGCTGGTGGATATCGCCGGCATCTTCGTCGTACTTCAGAAGCTGCTGAATGATCGGCAAAGCGTCCTTCGCCGGCAGCCGCTTTGCCGACGACGCCAGTTGCTTGCGAACGGTGATGTAGGATTCGTTCGCGGCGAGTTCCGCCAGAGCCTGCGCGACGGGAGCTGCCACGTGACAGCGATCGCACAACAGCCGTATGGTCCATGCCCGCACGTATTGGTCGTCGTGGTGCAGAGCTTCCCGCGCGACTTCGTCTGTCAGCCCGCCGCTCAGATGCACGGCCCACAGCGACTCCAGCGCTGTCTGTCCGGATGTCGTTCGCAGCAATTCCAGCAAAGGCGGAATCAAAGTTGCGTCTTTCCGATCACCGATCAGGCGCAAAGCGGTCTGGCGGTGCCATTTCGACGAATGCTGCAACTCGGCGATCAACCGCTGATGCGACGCTGCCTGCGTCCGCGGCGCCTCACCCGCCGTCCGAACAACGGTCGGACTGCCGTCGGCCCTTGCCCGCAGCGCGTAAATACGACCGCTGGAACGGTCGATTCGTCCGGCATAGTGGCTGCTGTGATCGATCCGCTGTTCGTACATGTCAGCGACGTAGATCGCGCCATCAGGCCCGGCCTTGATGTCAACCGGGCGGAACCACTGATCATTCGTTTTGACAACGCGGGAGATATCTTCCGTTTCGAACGAAGACTGCTCCGGCCGAATCTCGCTCATCACCACCTGCCCCTGCAGCGGCTCAACTCCGAACAGCCGGCCGCGGTATTCTTCGGGCAGCACGTTTTCTTCATAGATGATGAAGTTGTGTGTAAACCGCGGAACGCTGTGGTGCTTCATGTTCTCAAAGAATCCGAACGCATACGGGTTCGAAAGCGAACCGTGCTTCGTGAAACCCTTGCGATAGTAGCCTCCCTGAACGTAGTGGAACCCGCGAGTATCGCCGCCGTTGTGTCCGGAATACGTGCGGCCCTTCGCGTCGATTTCCAGGCCGAACGTGTTTCCGCCGCCTTCGGCAAACACTTCAAACGTCTGCTGTTCCGGATGATATCGCCAGATCTGCTGACCCATCGTGCGGACGGGTTTGTCGTCCGAACCGTAACGTTTGACGTTGCCGGTGACCGTGCTTCCCTGGCAGCCATACAGCCAGCCGTCCGGGCCGAATCTCAGACTGTTGATCACGGAGTGCGAATCTTCCAGCCCGAAACCTTCCAGCAGAATGTCCGGATCACTGTCGGGCACGTCATCGCCGTCTCGATCGGGATAGAACAGCAGATAGGGAGGATTCGTCACGAAGGCTCCGCCCCGCCCGATGGCCACGGACGTCGCGATGTTCAGGCCGTCGACGAATGTCGTATGGCGGTCGTAAACGCCGTCGCTGTCAGTGTCTTCGTGAATCGTAATCCGATCGTTGCCTGGCGTTCCGCGGGGCGGCGGTTCAGGAACCTTGTCATAGACGGAGCGCAGGTATTGATCCCGGCTGATCATCGTCAGACCCGCCGGATCGGGATACTGGCGATATTCGACCACCCACAGTCGATTGCGATCATCCCAGGTCATGAACAGCGGCTGAGCGATTTCCGGATCGCTGAGCACAAGCTGAATTTGCAGATCGTCCGGCACCTGAAACGCCCGTTCCGCCTGCTGCGGCGTCAGCGGATCATTGTCACCTTCCCGGCGAGCCACATAACGCTCGACGTCGTCAACCTCATCGATCAGCGAATAGCCGCCGAGTTTTCGCAATTCCGCTTCTTCCGTCGGTTCTGTTGCACGGATGCCGAATTCCGTTGACGCTGCCGTCGCCCAGGATGAATCATCGCCGGGGCGATACTGCCACTGGCCGTTCATGCGAATCGCCTGCCCGGCATCCGCGTTCAGCAACACGGGCGGCGCGACGCTGAAATTCGGCCGTGGGTCCTCCTGATAGACTCGGATCGCGATCGTGTTGAATTCACCAAACCGCAGCAACTGGCTGTCAACGCGGTACCGGCCGGATTCCCCCAGTCCGCTGCGATACTGCGGAGGAAACGTGCCGGCCACTCCGATGTTCGTGCCGTTGACATAGGTCGCACGCGCGTCGTCCAAAGCTTCCACGAACAGCGTCAGTTCGGCCCCTTTCCACTCCGGCGGCACTCTGATCTGGGCGCGGTACCACGAATATCCGTTGACCGGCTGCAGTTCGCCCGACGGCATGCTTCTCCAGACATCGGGCACCTCCACCATGTGCCATCCCGATGGCGGCACATCCTGAGCCTGCGTCGCGGCGGAGAGAATCGCGGAAACAAGAACCAGGACCGAACGGGCAACAGTTCGAAAGCGCGGCAGGAACATGGCGGGATCCGGGAAGTGTGAAGGCATGGCGAACGCGGTTCGATTACTGGCACGCACGCCGGTGGTCTGCAATTATGGTCAGCCATTCCGGAGATTGCACCTTCGGCGGGTTGAGGATTGCGCCTGGGCCATTGTCCGGACGGCTCAGTCGACGCGATGCAATGTCGGACAGAATGCCGGAAACTTCCGCCGGGCCGCTGGTTTCGCAAATCGGGCCGCAAGCTGCGCCCTGCCGAATCACGGCAGGCCGACACGATGAACGATTCCAACTTCAGAAAGGCGGCACTGACAATGCTTCATCAGGACAAATCCGGCCGGCCAATCGAAGTCGCCGCCATCATGTGGCTGCTGATCAGCGCGACGACGTTCCTGTGCGAACAGACCCGCGCGGAGGATGACGGCGTGCTGCCGGGGATCGACGTCCTGCAGCGTCACGAGTTTGCCGAACTGGCGGGAAAGCAAGTCGGTCTGATCACAAATCACACCGGTCGCAGCCGCGATGGCGTCAGCACCGTGCAGTTGCTTCACGACGCGCCGAACGTAAATCTCGTCGCATTGTTCAGTCCGGAACACGGATTCGAAGGCAAGCTGGATGTCTCAAAGATCAACGACGCCACCGAGCAATCCACGGGACTGCGAATTTTCAGCCTGTACGGTGAGACTCGCCGGCCGACAAAGGAATTGCTGGACGGGCTCGACGTGCTGGTGTTCGACATTCAGGACATCGGCTGCCGATTCTACACGTACGTGTCAACGATGGGCGAAGCGATGAAAGCCTCGGCGCAGCACAACGTCACGTTCATGGTGCTGGACCGGCCGAATCCGATCGGCGGACGTGACGTTGCCGGTCCGATGCTGGACCCCGGCCGGGAATCGTTTGTCGGATTTCACTCACTGCCCGTGCGGCACGGCATGACGGTTGGCGAACTGGCCGCGATGTTCCGGTCGGAACTCAAGCTGGATCTGGACCTGCAGGTCGTCCGATGCGAAGGCTGGAAGCGAAGCCGGTTCTGGGATGACACGGGCCTGTTGTGGGTGAACCCTTCGCCGAACATGCGCAGCCTGACGCAGGCACTTTTGTATCCGGGAATCGGCGTGATCGAATTCACGAACGTTTCGGTCGGCCGCGGGACCGACACTCCGTTTGAAGTGATCGGCGCACCGTGGATCACCGCGCGCGACTTCGCCGCAGCGCTGAATCGGAATCGCCCCGAAGGCGTGTCGTTTGTACCGATAAAATTCACGCCGGATGCCAGCAAATTCAAAGGTGAACGCTGCGGCGGAGTCAACATCGTCGTGACGAATCGCACAACATTCGAACCGCTGCGCACCGGGTTTCTGATCGCGGCAACCCTGCGGCAGCTTTATCCACACGAATGGGAAGCGGACAAAATGCTCCGGCTGCTGGGCAATGAATCAACGCTGAAGGCAATCACGGACGGAAACACACCTGCGGAAATCGAACACGTCGCCGAACACGGCATGGCTCAGTTCCGCGACCGTCGTGCCGGCTTTCTGATGTACGAATAGAACTTTTTGCCGGCACACGTCGCCGCGCGGCGAACGCCATTTCAGCGGTGTTCGCGCTTTCATTCCTATTCCGGAAACCGGCGCTTGCGGGGACGCGAGTCCGCAGCGACCGGAAAACGAACGAATCGGCCCGGCACCGGCCCGGTGATTTTCCGCGAGCCAGTCAAACAAATCAAACCCGCACGATGGGGCACATGATGACTCATTCAACGCTGCGCGTTCTTGTGTTGCTGACATTGCTGTCCGCAACTGCTGCTGCTCAGGACTCAGGTTCGATCGATGAAGTCCTCGCCGAGAAGCTGCGGCCGCTGATCGAAGCGCATGAAGGAGATGTCGCGGTCTCCGTCAGACACCTCGATTCCGGAGCCGCGTTTCACTACCGATCTGACACCGTCATGCCAACCGCCAGTCTGATTAAGTTTCCGGTGATGATCGAAGCCTACCGGCAGGAGGAAGCCGGACGACTGGATCTGTCCGCGACGGTGACACTCACAAAGAACGACAAGGTGCCCGGCTCCGGAATCCTGACGAAGCACTTTTCGGACGGCGCTGAACTGACCCTCCGGGACGCAATCCGGCTGATGATTGCGTATTCCGATAATACCGCGACGAATCTTGTTCTCGACCGAATCGGACTCACATCGACCGCTGACACGATGGCCGCGATGGGATTTCCGGAAACGAAGATCCATTCGAAAGTGTACCGCGGAAGTACGTCCGCTTTTCCCGAACGCAGCCGGGAATTTGGTCTCGGCAGCACAACCAGTTCCGACATGATCGCGCTGCTGGATCAGTTGCATCGCCGGGAACTGGTGTCGCCAGAGGCTTCCGACGCGATGCTGGACCACCTGACCGCCTGTGAAAGCCGGGACATGCTGCCTTCGCTGCTGCCGGACGACGTCAGAGTTGCTCACAAGTCCGGGTCCGTTTCGAACGCTCGCACCGACGCCGGCATTCTGTTTACAAACAGCGGCCCCATCGCAATCTGCGTTCTGACTAACAACAACAAAGACCAGAGCTGGGGCAGCAACAACGCGGCACAGGTTCTGGGTGGACAGATTGCCCGAACGGTCTTCGATCATTTCAATCCGTCCCTGCCGAACGACACTTCAGATCGAACAACGCTGCGACAGGGCGACTTTGGCCTGATGGTTGAAGCCGTTCAGCGAACTCTGAATTCCATGCTGGAACCGTCGCCGCAACTTTCCATCGATGGCGATTTCGGTCCCGCGACGCTGGCCGCGGTCAGAGACTTCCAGAGACAGTCCGGGCTGCAGACGTCGGGCGTCGTTGACTCCGACGTCTGGAAGGCGCTAAGTCCGCTGCTGACCGAAGACGAACCGGTCCCGGACCCAATTGTGGTGAATGCCCAGGTGCTGCCACTGGCCGAAGCAGACTCCGTCGACGGACCTCCGTTCGTCACGTGCCGGGCGTGGGCGATCGCCGACGACAGCGGTGGTGTCCTCTTCAGCGAAAACGCGGACTCGGTTCTGGATATTGCCAGCACTACCAAGATCATGACCGCCTGCGTCGTCCTGCGTCTGGCGCAGGACAATGCTGCCGTATTAAATGAGACCGTGACGTTTTCGCTTCGAGCCGATCGAACGCGCGGTTCAACAGCCGCGATCCGCGAAGGCGAACAACTGCCGGTTTCAGAAGTGCTTTACGGTCTGCTGCTGCCTTCCGGCAATGACGCGGCCGTGGCACTGGCCGAACACTTCGGAAATCGTTTGCGTCATTCGCCGAGCGAAGAACGGCGTCCGGAAGCGGATCCGCTGCGCCTGTTCGTCGACGAAATGAATCGCACCGCAACGGAACTCGGCATGACGAAAACAACCTTCCGCAACCCCAGCGGACTTACGGAAGACGGACATTCGTCGACGGCCGCTGATCTGGTGAAGCTTGCGGCGACCGCGGTCTCGATCCCGGCGTTTCGCAGGTACGTCTCAACTCGACAGCGAGGATGCACGGTCACCGGCTCCGGCGGCTACCAGCGAAACGTTCTCTGGAAAAACACAAACCGGCTTTTGGCAATCAGCGGCTACGAAGGTGTGAAGACCGGCACAACGGACGACGCCGGCGCCTGCCTGGTGTCACAGGCGGAACGAAACGGTACCCGATTGCTGATGGTTGTGCTGGGTTCGACTTCCTCTGATGCTCGCTACACCGATAGTCGCAATCTGTATCGCTGGGCGTGGCAGCAACTTTCCTCCACAACGCAAACCGCAGCGCCGGATACAGGCAGGTCGGCGGAATGAGTGATTCCGATCCGGCTGCGGTGTCGCCGCACGACCGTTGTGCGATGTCTGCTGCCGACCTGCAACGCTGGAAACGCCTCAATCGTTTGGTCACACTTCGCGCGGTCAGGGAACCGTGAGACTGAGTCGACAAGATCCCGCATGCGACAACTGCTGCAAATCCCGCTGCTGATACTGGCGATGCTGCTGGTCGGGGCCATCGGATTCCGCCTGCTGACCGGGCTTCCAATCCTGGAGTGCTTCTATCTGGCGGTCATCACACTGACAACCGTGGGATCGCATGAGCCGGAGCCGCTGACTCCGGGCGTCATGCTGTTCACGGTCACGTATCTGGCCTGCGGGCTGGGGGTCTTCACGTACAGCGCGTTTCAATTCGGGCAGACGCTGGTCAACGCAGACCTGAGATCAATTCTGGAGCAACGTCGGATGGAAGCAAAAATTGCCAAACTGACCAACCATTTCATCATCTGCGGGTACGGACGCATGGGTGCGACGCTGTGCGATTATCTGCAGCAGCGCCGTCAGCCGTTTGTGATCATCGAAGAGGATCCGGAACTGTTTACGGTGGAGATGAAGCAGCGGCAGTGGCTGTTTCTTTCCGGTGACGCGACTCAGGACGATGTGCTGAAGCAAGCCGGAGTGGAACGTGCTCGCGGACTTACCGCCGTACTGCCGACCGATGCCGACAATCTGTATCTGGTGCTGTCGTCACGACTGCTGTCGAAGAATCTGCAGATCGTCGCCCGCGCAACGGACGAGCGCGCGTCGCAGAAGATGCTGCAGGCCGGAGCCACGCGGGTCATCAATCCGCTGTCGTCCGGCGCGATTCGCATGGCCAGATTCATGCTGTCTCCCGGCATCGAAAACTTCGTGGAAGTCGCGGAATCCGGCGGCGTCGACTGGGAGATCGTCGAGTTTCAGGTGCCTGAACATTCACCGCTGATTGACAGAAAGCTGAGTGAAACCCGACTTCGCGAATCCGGGATCATGCTTCTGGGAGTCAGCCGCGCTTCCGGGCAGAAGTTCTTTCCTCCGCCGGGCCACCTGAAGATCGAACGCGGCGACAACCTGTTTGCGTTCGGCAGCTCGGAAAGCATTGCCGATTTGTCGGCACTGACGCAGCCGGATCTGCCGGCGGAGAATCCGGCCGGCAGCGCATAAAAAAACGGCTGACCGCGATATGTCGGTCAGCCGCTGTTTCAAACACTTCCACCGCGACGCTTATCGCTTGGTGGCCTTCTTCTTGGCAGCCTTTTTCTTGGTGGCCTTCTTCTTGGCAGCCTTCTTCTTCGGAGCAGCCTTCTTCTTCGGAGCAGCCTTCTTCTTCGCTGCCTTCTTCTTGGTTGCCTTCTTCTTAGCCACAGTGTCCTCCTTAATCTTGTTCGTTGTGGCCTACCTGCCGCAGTTACCGGGCTTCGAAAAAACCATTGGGCAGTGAAACCACACCTCACGAAAAAATTTCACCACACTTACACAGTTGTGGTGAAGCAGGCTCTGTCCGAATGACACGATCGTGATGAAGACCTTACTTCAGAAAGTTTCAGCATCACGAATCATTCATCACCACTCAACAGAACCTGCATCAACGTTCGGGCGAAATCGTATTCAAATTGACGGAATGTGCAAGACTGTTCTTCATCAATCGATCGCGATGTTTCCGAAGTTTCAAAGAAAGCTTTCAGCAACATCACAGGGTCCTGTTCAGCGGTCAATCGCGCGAGTCGTCCGGCCTCGTAACCGAATGCTGCGGTGATGATGAATGACCGCGTCGCGCGTCCGATGATCGAAGCTTGCACGATGTCCTTCAGCGACACGATCAGTCGTCAAGGTCCGTCAGAACACGCTGCAGATAACTCAGACTGTCGCGCGCGATCTTCTCCGCGCCGGGACTGTAGTCGAAGACTTCCACGGACACCCATCCGCGATAACCGACCTCGCGCAGCGCGCGCAGAATCGGATGATAATCCGTCTCACCCATCCCAGGTCCCAGCAGGTTGGTGTCGTTCACATGAAAGTGTCCGCAGACATTTTTGTGACGATGAATCAGTTCCGGAATGGAGTCCGCTTCCGCTCCCAGCATCGCCTTCACGTCCTGATGCAGGATGAATGACGGGTGGTCAACCAGCGTCATCAGCTCCACTGCTTCGGCACACGTGTTGATAAAATCCGTTTCCTTCGACGTCAGCGGTTCCATGCACAAAACCACGTTTTTTTCGGCAAATACCGGCATCGCCGCCCGAAACACCTCAGCCGCGAACTGCAGACCCTGATCCCGTGTAACGCCAGCCGGAAGGCTTCGCTGCTGCGGTGAACCGAATACCAGCACGTGTCCGCCCAGCACCTGGCAAGCGTCCGCCAGCAGCTTCAGATATTCGGCCGTTCGAGTTCGCACAGCGGCGTCAGGAGTCGTCAGATGCAGCCCGCTGGTCTTCGCCAGCAGCCAGTGCAGACCGATGATCTGAAGCCCGTGCTGCTCCGCCGTTTGCCGCATCGATTTCAGTTGTGACTCGGCCACATGAGTCATGTCATCGCTGATCGCGAACGGCGCAACTTCGATCCCCGTGTATCCGATGTCAGCGATCAGACGACACTGCTCATCCCACGGCATGTCTTCAAACAGTTCCTGGCAGATGGCGAACTTCATGTTGATGGTCCTTAAACGTGACGCGCGGTGTCGGTATCGCAAGTCGTAATCGAATGATGCCGCGGCCGATCATCGTTTCATGCCGCGATGGCGATGCACTCATTTCTCAGCAGAGAGAAAAAATCGGATGCTGTTCAATCGGGAAGGAAGTCGGACACCGAATCGGTCGGTCACTTCGAAGAGCAGTCTGTTCACCGCGCGAACATTCGCAATTCCGCTGCAGTCACTCTCTGCGCAAACGGCGCTGAAGGCAGCATGAGCACGTTGCGGCTGACCGAACGACCGCGAAATGCAGCCCGAACCGTACGGAACCGCGCCCCGGCCGGGAAGCATTCGGCCGCGCGGCGAGTCAGTAGTCAAGACTTGCACCGCCTTCCGCTTCGATGGCCTGACCGGTGATGAAACTCGATTCTTCACAGGCCAGAAACAAAGCGACCTCGCCCATTTCTTCGATGGTTCCCATGCGGCCGAACACCTGCAACCGCGAAACGCGTTCCAGTGCCGAATCCGGATCGTCCAGCGTGGCCGCCCAGTCGCGCATCAGCGGTGTGTCGATGTTGCTGGGCAGGATTGCATTGACGCGAATTCCTTCCGGGCCGAGTTCCTTCGCCAGAGCTTTCGTGAGACTCACCTGAGCCCCTTTTGTCGCACAATACGCGCTGGATCGGTCCTGTCCCAGCACGGCCGTGATGGACGACATGTTGACGATGGTGCCCTTTGTCTTTCGCAGGTGAGGCAGCGCGTACCGCGTGCCGGCGAACGTGCTGAGGTAGTTGATTCGCATCAGTTCCTCCATGAACTCAACCGACGTGTCGTCCAGCGACATGGCAGGAGGATGCTGGCCGGCATTGTTGACGATGCAGTCCAGCCGTCCGAAGTGCTGCACAGTTTTTTCGATGGCATCGCGAAGCTGCAGGTGCTGCCCAACATCGCAGGGCAGAAAGATGGCCTTTCCCGGTCCCGCGGCGTTCAGTTCCGCTACCAGTTTTTCGCCGGCCTGTGTGCCGCGGGCCAGTACGCTGACAAGGCCGCCTTCCCGGCAGAAGACGCGCGAACAGCCTTCGCCAATGCCCTTGCTGCCGCCCGTGACAATGACAACGCGGTCCTGAAATCTCATACCAGGATGCTCCCTTGACAGAAATGCAAAACGGCGAGTTCCGGTTGCGGGGCGCGTGAGCATTCCACCGGTCGCGCGGGCCGCATCATTTGCGATTATGAACTCGGAAACAACCGCACAACACGAACGTTCGAACTCTTCCCCCCTGGTTGCCGCAGCGGCTGATGCGGATTGGCAACTCCGGGTTTGACCCCCCGTAATCCGCGGCCTAAATCTCGGCAGCATTCTGTGCCCGCACCATTCAGCGTCGTTTCCGTGATGCAGACGTGCACGCGAAGGCAGAAAAAACTGAGCGGACCATTCCGCGCGAAGTCAGAGGAACAGCACACGTGACAACTTCCACCGAATCTTCGGAAGCCAACGGCAAGGGACTGGACGAGCTATTTGACCGGGTCAACCAGCTTCTGGGTGGCGCAACGGCTTCCGAAGAAGCGGACGCTCGTCGCGAAGCACTGCCGGCGGACAAGAACTTCACGCCGCGCCAGCCGCTGACTCTGCGGGAATCCGGCATCACCGCCGCACTGATTGAGCGGCTGATCATGAAGTTCCTGTATCAGGTCGGAGTGGCTCCCAGCCGAGTCATCGCGTCACAGATGAAACTGCCGTTCCGCATCATCGAACCGATTCTGAAACAGCTTCGGACCGATAAGCAGATCGACCTGACCGGAACCACCAACACGGGCGACCCGGAATTTTCCGTGACAGACGCGGGGCGGGAAAAAGGCCGCCGCTATACGGACGAGTGCACCTATTTTGGAGCCGCCCCGGTTTCACTGGAAGACTACGTCCGTTCCGTCGCCGCTCAGTCGATTGCCGACGAAGTCGTCACCGCCGACGACCTGCGCCGCGCCTTCGACGGGCTGATCATCAACCAGGCAATGCTGAACCGCCTGGGACCAGCCATCAATTCCGGCCGCGGCATGTTTCTGTTCGGCCAGCCTGGTAACGGCAAGACCAGCATCGCTGAACGTGTCACGGACGCCTTTGGTTCGGCCATCTGGATTCCGCGAGCGATCTACCTGGAAGGAGAGATCATGCGCGTCTTCGATCCGGGTGTTCATGAAATCGTCGACGATCAGACTCAGTCCGGCGGACTTCTGGACTCGCACGATATCGACCGCCGCTGGATTCGCATTCGACGGCCGACCGTCATCGCCGGCGGTGAACTGACCATGGACGAACTGGAAGTCACCAAGAACCGCCAGTCCAACATCTGCGAATCGCCTTTGCAGTTGAAGAGCAACTGCGGGACACTCGTGATCGACGACTTCGGTCGACAGAAGATGCCGGTTGATGTGCTGCTGAACCGGTGGATCGTTCCGCTGGAAAAACGGTACGACTTCATGAACCTGCCCAGCGGAAAGAAGCTGAAGGTTCCCTTTGACCAGTTGATTGTGTTCTCAACCAACCTGGAACCGAAGGACCTGGTCGACGGAGCGTTTCTGCGCCGAATTCCCTACAAGATCGAAGTCCCCGATCCGACCGTCGAAGAATTCCGGGACCTGTTTCACATCATGTGCGGCGTTACCGGATTCGAAATCGATGAGGATGCCATCGAATACCTGATCGAAACGCACTACCTGGCGATTGGTCGTCCTTTCCGACTTTGCCAGCCACGCGACCTGCTGCTTCAGGTACGAAACTACTGCAACTTCCACTGCCAGCCGCTGGAGATCTCGCGAGCCGCCTTCGACTTCGCCGTCGAAAACTACTTCTCCGTGATGTAGTTCGCTCCCGAAATTCACGCCGCATCGCGCCGCGCGAAAAGAAACGCGGGGCGGCCGATGCGGCGTCGCGGCCAGGCCGCGAATTCCGGTCAGTCGGGCTTCTTCGGAAAATCGAACTCAACCAGCTCGCCGCTTCCGAAGTCCACTTCCTTCCAGCAGACGCTGCCGAGCCGCACGACGCAGATCCCGCAGGTCGGCACGTTGTCGATGTCGTAACCGGTCAGAGCATTCACGAATTCGGTGAGCCCCGGATTGTGCCCGACCAGCATGATCCGCAGCACGGACTTATCAAGGCCGTGTACAACCGTCAGCAATGCGTCCGCCGAAGCGCCGTAGATTCGGGGATTGATCCGCAGTTGTTCGTCTCCGAGCCCCAATTCCCCGGCGATGATCCCGGCGGTCGACAGAGCCCGCGCAGCGGAGCTGCTGACGATTTTCTCCGGACCAACTCCGCGCCGAGCCAGGCGTCGACCCATCACGGGCGCGTCCCGCTGACCGCGTTTGTTCAGCGGGCGGTCATGATCCGGAAGGGATGCGTCCTTCCAGCTCGACTTCGCGTGGCGGACAAGAAAAAGTGTCTTGCTGTTCATCGAATGCCGAACGCCGCTCGATGCTTCACTGAATTGATTTCGCAATCCCTGTCCGCCAACATGTCGGCCCACCTTCCGTTCCATCAAAGTTCAGGAGTCTTAAGTGATGAACAAATGGCCGATCGGAGTGTTCGCGTCAATCGACGCCGGGCTGGGAGTGCATTTTGATGTCGTCCGGGAACTCGGCATCCCTTCCATTCAGTTGCACGCTCCTCACAAACAGACGCGCACGCAGGCATCCGCAGATGCGTTTCTGCAGAAATGTGCCGACGCGGGAGTCACCGTGACCTGCGTGTTCGGGGGCTTCGAAGGAGAAAGCTACGCCGACATCCCGACAACCGCGCGGACCGTGGGACTGGTGCCGGAAGAAACTCGCGCCGCGCGGGTGCAGGAAATGAAGGAAATCAGCGACTTCGCAAAGCTGCTGGGCTGCAGCGCCGTGGGACTGCACATCGGCTTTGTGCCGGAAGACACCTCGTCGACGGGGTATCAGGATCTGCTGCAGACGACCCGCGATCTGCTGGATCACGTCAAGGCAAACGGCCAGACACTGCATTTGGAGACCGGACAGGAAACTGCCGATCATCTGCTGCACTTCATCAGTGACGTCCAGCGCGACAACCTGTTCATTAACTTCGACCCGGCCAACATGATTCTGTACGGCACCGGTGAACCCATTGAAGCTCTGAAGAAGGTCGGCGCTTATGTTCGCAGCGTTCACTGCAAGGATGCCAAACGAGCCCCCGCGGATCGTCGCGGAAAGGACTGGGGTCGCGAAGTCGCACTGGGAGACGGCGACGTCGGAATGGAAGACTATCTGCGGACCCTGGATGAACTCGGCTATGACGGCCCGCTGACGATTGAACGCGAAATTCCGGAAGACCGCGACCAGCAGAAGGCGGACATCGGGAAAGCAATGCGACTGCTGGTCGATCTGCGGGACAAGATCCTGTCCTGACAACGCGTCGCCGACGGTTCCCGCATGTCGCTGCTCCGGTTCCGGGCAACAGCCGGAGAATGCGGCAGGCTGCCGTCACTTTGCCGCCGGTTTCATCAGGTCCATCGTGACACTGGACATTGTGGCCACACCGGTGCGCAGCGTGTCTTCAAAGTCCGGATAGTAGACCGGCGAATGCAGCGACGGCGGCGTTCGCCCGGCCATTTCATACTGATCCAGACGTCGCTGACTGACGCTGCCCAGGCGGTACATCACGACGGGGACTCCCGCCTTTCCATACAGACTGAAGTCTTCCGCTCCCATCACCTGCTCCGGCACTTCGAAGTTGTCGTCGCCCACGGTGCGTTTGAGCGACTCCGTCACCCTCGCGGTCAGTTCGTCATCGTTGTAAAGCGCCGGAGATCCTTCGGAAAACCGAACCTCCGGTTCCGGTGCCCGCGCGCCGGCGGCGACGGCTTTCGCTTTGCGTTCGATGGCTTCCAGCAGGTGCTTTCGGACACCGTCATCGTAACTGCGAACAGTCAGTTGCAGATGGCATTCGTCGCCGATGATATTGTGCTTGGAACCGCCGTGGATCGATCCGACCGTGACGACGGCCGGCTGCAGCGGGTCGATTTCGCGGCTGACAATCGTCTGCAGCGACACAACCAGTTCGGCTGCCTGCACGACCGGATCAATCGTGGTATGCGGCGCGGAACCGTGTCCGCCGCGGCCCTTCATGGTGATGTCCACACTGTCGACGTTCGCCAGAGCGTACCCCGCGCGGCAGGCGACTCGTCCGGCGGCCAGGTCCGAACTTACATGCAGCGCGACGGCGGCGTCCGGTTTCGGAAAACGTTCGAACAAACCGTCATCCAGCATCGCCTTCGCTCCACCGACGCGTTCTTCCGCGGGCTGTCCGATCAGCACCAGAGTCCCGCTCCACAGATCACGGTGTTCGGCCAGATATCCCGCCACTCCCACCAGGCTGGTCATATGAATGTCGTGACCACAGGCATGCATGACTCCCGTCTGACTGCCGTCGGAACTCGTCACCGTTCCGGAGGACGCATACTCCAGCCCCGTCGCTTCACGCACCGGCAGCGCGTCCAGATCAGTTCGCAGCATAATCGTGGGACCGTCGCCGTTTTTCAGAACGGCCACCACGCCGTGGCCGCCCACACCCGTCGTGACTTCGTATCCGACCGCACGCCATTCCTGAGCAATGCGCGCGGCGGTTTGTTCTTCCTGAAACGAAATCTCCGGATTGCGGTGGAAGTGGAAATACAGCCGCACGAGTTCGTCCAGATGCGCTTCGGTCCAATCTTCCACGGACCCGGCCTGCGCGGGAATCGCTGTCGTCAGCAACAACAGAATCACGGAAAGACGTTTCATGACGAGCCTTTCAACAGAACCGAAACCGCGAATCCGCCAGCCGTCGGCAAACGGTGGCGGTGAAGACCGGAAGTATCCGGCGCGAACGAAGCGGGATCAAGCCGCGCGATCTTTCGCCGGCGGCGGTTTCCCGCGCATTTGACTGCGAAGTCGGCGGCCTCGAAGTTAGACTGTCGAAAACCATCGTGTCCCGCCAGCCGGAGCCTCCTGAAGACAGACCAGCCATGCTAAGGGCAACGTTCCGCACCATCACAGCCACCATTATCTGTGTCACTGTTTCCTTCGCCGCCGGTGCGGACGGTCAGACCGTTGACTTCCGACGCGACGTGCAGCCGATTCTTGAAACGCGGTGCTTTGAATGCCATGGACCGTCCTCCCGCGAAGGCGGGCTGCGACTGACAAGCCGCCGTGATGCCCTGGCAACCACAGATTCCGGCCGGCCGGTGATTGTTCCCGGACATGCCGACGCCAGCCTGCTGCTGAAACGAATTAGCAGCGATGACAGCGATACCATGATGCCGCCGGCCGGCGATCGACTGACGAAATTGCAGATTCAGACACTGACGTCGTGGATTGAATCCGGCGCTGAATGGACTGAAGACGAACCGGCGGCAAAGCACTGGGCATACGTCAAACCGCGTCGGCCGGAGCCTCCCGACGTGAGGAATGCCGCGTGGCCGACGAACGCCATCGATCGCTTCGTCTTGTCAAATCTGGAACGACGCGATCTTCAGCCGTCGCCTTTGGAAGAACGAGCCCGGCTGCTTCGCCGGATTTCGTTGACGCTGACCGGTCTGCCGCCGACCGTGCAGGAAGTTGACGCGTTCGTGGCAGACGATTCGCCGGATGCCTGCGAACAGGTCGTCGACCGGCTGCTGGCATCGGACCATTTCGGAGAACACTGGGCCAGGCCGTGGCTGGACCTGGCTCGCTACGCGGATTCCAACGGATTTCAGGCCGACCAGCTTCGCGAAAGTTGGGCGTATCGCGACTGGGTCATCAACGCTTTGAATTCTGACATGCCGTACGACCGGTTTGTCACTGAACAAATTGCGGGCGACCTGCTGCCGAACGCCACCGTCGACCAGAAAATCGCCACTGGTTTTCATCGAACCGTTACCTGCAATGTCGAAGCGGGTGTCCATCCGGAAGAGAACCGTGTGAACCAGGTGATTGATCGCGTCAACACCACAGGCACGGTGTTTCTCGGCACAACGCTGGAATGCTGTCAGTGCCACAACCACAAATACGATCCGTTCACACAGGACGACTACTATCGGCTGTTCGCATACTTCAACAACACGCCGCTGGAAGTGAAGCTGACCAGCGGCGTCAGCTACGACTTTAACGGGCCTTGGATGGAACTGCCGACCGAACCTTCGCAGCAGCACAAATGCGAGCGACTGCAGCGGCAACTGGACGAACTGAAACAGAAACAAAAAGCCGCCGACAAATCGTCGGACACGAAGGAACTGGGTTCGCAGATCAGCGGCCTGCAGCAGCAGATTGACAAGCTTCGGCCACCGTCGACACTTGTCATGGTGGAACTCGATCAGCCGCGTGAAACGTTTGTCATGCTGCGAGGCGACTACCTGAATCCGGGCAGCCGGGTGAACTGCGGCACTCCGGCGGCGCTGCATGAGTCCCTTGAATCGCAGCCCGCAAATCGACTGGGTCTGGCACAGTGGCTGGTTTCCCCGGACAACCCGCTACTGGCGCGAGTGGCCGTGAACCGGCTGTGGGCAGAATGTTTCGGGCACGGAATTGTCGCCACCGCGGAAGATTTCGGAACTCAGGGCGAACCGCCGACGCATCCGGAACTGCTCGATTGGCTGGCCTGCGAATTCATGGAACCATCGTCAGGCGCAGGACCCTGGTCGACGAAACACATCCTGAAACTAATTGTGATGTCATCGACGTTCCGGCAGTCTTCCCGAGTCGATGCGGCGACGCTGGCTGTCGACCCGCAAAACACGCTGTACACGCGAGGTCCCCGCTTCCGGATGTCGGCCGAGACCATTCGTGACAACAGCCTTGCGGTCAGCGGACTGCTGTCATCAAAAATGCATGGTCCTCCGATCATGCCGTTTCAACCCGACGGAATCTGGCGGCAGGTTGGTCGCAATGCACCCGTCTGGCAGGCAGCGACGGACGAAGATCGCTTTCGCCGCGGAATCTACGTCGTCTGGCGCCGAGCGGCTCCGTATCCGAGCTTCGTGAATTTTGACGCGCCCGATCGAGCCTCCTGCGTCACCAGACGACCTCGCAGCAACACGCCACTGCAGGCGCTGACTTTGCTGAATGACCCGGCATATGTGGAGATGGCTCTGTCGCTGGCCCATCAGATGATGACGCATGACAACAGCGCCAATCCGCGGACGATCGCCGTCTACGGAATGAAACGCTGCGTCGCGCGGGAACCGACCAGCGAAGAGGTCGACCACTTGCTCAGCGTCTTCGAAGTAGAACTCGCACGACTTCGACAGGCTCCGGCAGAAGCAACGGCCATCGTCGACGGTGTCGAAGGTTTCCGTCCACCGGACACCGTCGACGCCATTGAACTGGCGGCCTGGTTCCATGTCGCCAACGTGCTGCTGAATCTGGATGAAACAATGACCCGATAGTGATTGCCGGCCGGACGGGGTGCGGCCGGCGTTTCACAGCGACGCGAACAACCAATCAACGACATCTCACGCGCGGCGGCCCGCATTCCGTGCCGCTTCGTGCGTTCCGAACGTCCATCCTGGCGGGATGGACCCGCGGGAAACGATCATGACCTCGCTGCTGACTCGCCGATACCTCTTACAATCCGCCGGCTCCGGTATCGGAGGCGCTGCGTTCGCGACGCTGCTGCAGAAGGACCGGGCGTTTGCCGAGGACGCGGAACGACTGCCGGTTGCAACAGCGCCGCCGCACTTTCCTGCTCGCGCGAAGAATGTCATTTACGTTCACATGGTGGGAGCGCCGTCTCACCTGGACCTGTTTGACTTCAAGCCGGAGCTGCAGAGGCGCAGCGGCGAGCTGTGTCCCGACGAGATGTTTCAGGGCAAGCGACTGGCCTTCATTCGCACTCAGCCGAAGCTGCTGGGAACGCCGATGGAACGGAAGTTTCAGTTTCGACCGTGCGGCGCTGCCGGAATCCAGATCTCGGACCTGATGCCCCGCCTGCAGACGGTTGCCGATGAAATTACGTTCGTGCGATCCCTGCATACGGATCAGTTCAACCATGCTCCGGCACAGATGGCTCTGCTGACCGGGTTTCAAAGATTCGGCCGGCCCAGTCTCGGAGCCTGGACCACCTGGGGACTCGGCAGCGAGAACGAGAATCTGCCGGGGTTTGTGGTGCTGATCACGGGACAGGTGCTGGGAGCCGGTAACAGCGCGTGGGGAAGCGGGTTCCTGCCGACCGTTTTTCAGGGCGTCGAATTTCGCAGCCAGGGGGATCCGGTGCTGTTTCTTTCAAATCCTGACGGAGTCGGAACAGAAAGCCGTCGGCGAATTATCGACGCTGTCAATCGCCTGAACACTGTGCAGCTGGCTGATGTCGGCGACCCGGAGATCGCAACCCGCATCAGTCAGTATGAGATGGCGTACCGAATGCAGTCGTCGGTGCCGGAACTGATGGATATCGGTTCTGAACCGGCACATATCCATCGCCTGTACGGCACCAGTCCCGGTCAGACCAGTTTCGCCAACAACTGCCTGCTCGCCCGGCGGCTGGTCGAACGCGGCGTTCGCTTTGTGCAGTTGTTCGATCAGGGCTGGGACCATCACAGCAACGTATTCACCAATCTGGCCCGCAAGACGCAACAGGTCGATCAGCCGCTGGCGGCGCTGATCCGTGACCTGAATCAGCGAGGCATGCTGGACGAAACTCTCGTCGTGTGGTCGTCGGAATTCGGCCGCACTCCCATGGGTCAGGGAGCCGACACCGGCAGCAAGACAACCACCGGCCGCGATCATCACAGGGACGCTTACTCGATCTGGATGGCGGGAGGCGGCGTCAAACGCGGTTTCGTTTACGGACGAACAGACGATCTTGGATATTCCGTGGTCGAAGACGGCATGCATATCCACGATCTGAACGCAACTATTCTGCACCTGCTGGGCATTGACCACGAACGTCTGACGTTTAAGTATCAGGGTCGACAGTTCCGCCTGACCGACGTGGAAGGCGTCGTGGCAACAAAGCTGTTGGCCTGACTGACCTGACCGGTCCGACGCCGACGGCAGACCTGCCGTTGCGACGAAAAGCGATTGCCACGCGCAACGTCAACGGTCGGAGCAATCCGACTCGAAGCTGGCGATTCCACGCGGAACCGTTCCGGTCTATACCCCGAGCGGGGCAATTTGAGGAATTCTGGCTCGCGGCATGAAAAAGTGCGAAAAGTATCAGCGTTCGCCGCGGCCAGTATAAACTGCCGCGCATGAGCAACCATCAGCCAGTCGCCGAATCGTGGAAGTTCTGCCCTCGCTGCGGTGCGGAAGCCGACGTCACCGGTCGCAATCCGTTCCACTGCAACTCCTGCGGACACACGCACTACTTCTCTCCGGTCACAGCCGTCGGCGCGATCACAACGGACGCGGACGGCAACGTGATGCTGCTGATTCGGGCAAAGGATCCCGGCAAAGGCAAATTCGGTCTGCCCGGTGGTTTCGTGGATCCCGGTGAATCGGCCGAAGACGCGCTGCGGCGAGAAGTGTTTGAAGAAGTTTGCCTGCAGGTCACGCGGCTGACCTTCCTGGCAACATTCCCCAACAGCTACGAGTTCGCCGGAACCGCAATTCCCGTGACCGATCTGTTCTTCATCGCGGAAGTTCAGTCGTTCGACGGTATCGCTGTGCAGGACGGTGAAATCGCCGCGTGGCACTTCTGCCGCCCCGGTCCGAGCGAACTGGGCAACATGGCGTTCGAATCCAACAGACTCGCGCTGGAAAAGTATCTGCAGCAGCGAACTCCGCCGACGTGAACTCAGCCAACCAGCCTCATGGCGACGGTTGCGGCTTCGCGGCGGAAGGATTGCTGACTGGCGTTCACCAATCTACGTCCGTCGTACTTTCTGCGAATGCGCGGAAGCTAACGTAGACGTTGCCCCGAGACGTTTGGCTCAGCAGATCGGACGGAATTCATACTGACCGGCGACTAACAGCGAATGCGGCGGCCGAGATGCGAACGCCGGATACACGGGAACCCCGATCTCGTCGAAGTAAAAACTGTTGTGGGATTCCGCGCTCACATCGACCGGGCAAAAGCTCCCGTCGATGGCTGCTGATGGGCCGTCAGAAGTTGCCAGCAGATCGGAAAGTACCGCAAGTGCGTCGTCAATCTCGAGCGGATGGCTGGCGATGCAATGCTTCCGATGATGAGAGGTCACGGTGTTGTATTCGTCAGGCTGCGCAAATTCGGGTAGTTGTTGAGCCCAGAGTTGAACGATGTCGCGGGTCGTCAGCTGGGGAAATCGTTCAAAGTCAGGCACGTGCGGTGCCGACGACTTCAACGCATCCCAGTCAGACCTGTCAATCAGCAACGCATCCTGCAACAACTGGCCTGGCTGAAGTTCGCTCAGCCATTGCTCCTGCGTACTACCATCTGTGAGGACCCGGTTCTCCGTTGCGAAGTACGGTGGCATCCACAGCAACTGAGTCCGCGTTCGCACAATATGGGCCAGGCCAGACTGCGAACACCAGGGATTCCAGCATTCCAGACACGCGATCGGTGCTACTGGCTCTGACGACCAGTCAGCATACTCAATGTTGTTTGAGAGCAAGACGTTTCCGTAGTACAGATGTCGCCAAACAACGGGCTGGTCAACACGCCAGTCGTTAGACTCCAACTTCAGTGACAGGTTGCATCGTGGAAGCATGGCGCAGTCTCCGGTCGGAACGGTCAGCCGCCGATCGTCCGCTTCAACGCTTCGGAAACGGCATCCGTCATCTGTGTTGTCGTCAGTGTTCCGCCCATGTCGGCGGTTCGCTTCGCGGGATCGCTGAGCACCTGAACCACCGCGTCACGCAGAGCCTGTCCGGCTCGCTTCGTTTCTTCGTGAGGCAGCCATTCCAGCATCATTGCGGTCGACAGGATCATGGCGATCGGATTGGCGATCCCCTGCCCGGCGATGTCGGGCGCGGAACCGTGTACCGGCTGGAAGACGGCCGTGCGATCTCCGATATCTGCGGACGGTGCCATTCCCAGCCCGCCGATCAGTCCTGCAGCCAGATCGCTGAGAATGTCGCCGAACATGTTTTCCGTCACCAGCACGTCGAAGCGTCGCGGATCGCGCACCAGAAACAGCGCGGCGGCGTCCACGTAAACATGACCGGCTTCGCAATCCGGGAATTCCTCCGCAACGCTGTCGAACACACGGCGGAAGAAAACCATCGACGAAAGCACGTTCGCCTTGTCGACCAGAGTCACACGACGTCGTCGAGTGCGCGCGATTTGGAAGGCCAGCCGACAGACTCGCTCGGCCCCGTCGCGAGTGATCGTCATCGTGTCGCAGACTTGGCTGGCGTCTGCCGCGGGCAATGCGTTCCGGCGCGAAAACAAACCTTCCGTGCTCTCGCGGACAAGCACGAAGTCGATATCGCCGGCCGAAGAGTCCTTCAGCGGCGTATCGTTCTCGTGATAGAGACGAATCGGACGGACGCCGCCGTATAAGTCCAGCCGTTCGCGCAGGTCGATCTGAGGAACGATTTCGCGTCCGTCGGGATAACGCACGCTGGGCAGCCCCATCGCTCCCAGCAGAATCGCGTCGCTGGTCCGGCACGCTTCGAACACGAAGTCCGGCAGCGCGTCGCCGCTGGAAAGGTACTCGCCGACGCCCGCGGAATGCTGCGTCAGTTGCAGCGTCACATCGTTCAGGTGCGGTTCAATTTCCTGCAGCAGCCGAACCGCCTGGGAGGTGACTTCCGGGCCGATGCCGTCACCGGGAAGAACGGCGATGTTGAACTGCCGGCGAGTCATAGGGAATGGCGTAACGAGGTAATCGCAATCTGGGGGCGATCGCAGGTGAACGGCAATCGGGCGGGCAACACAGCTCGAACCGGTGCCAGTCTATCAGCAATTCGCACCGACGCACGCAGCACCGGCCCCGCTCGAATTGCGAACCGCCCGGAGATACGCTGTGCGAACCGATTTCATCCGTTCCGCAACCATCAACGACCGCAGGAGTTCCCGACGTGAATCAACTCGTATCTCTGATCGCCCTGTCGTGTTGCACATGTGCAGCGATCGCGGCCGAACAGCAACCGATCCCGTTCATTTTCGACACAGACATCGGCAACGATGTCGACGACGCTCTGGCGCTGGGAGTGATCCACTCGCTTCAGACTCGCGGTGAAGTGAAACTGGTCGCCGTGACGATCACGAAGGACCACCCGCAGTGCGCCGCGTTCGTCGACGCGGTGAACACGTTCTACGGTCGAGGCGACGTTCCGATCGGCGTCTGCCACAGCGGCATCACGACCGAACAAAGCAAGTTCACAGTGCTGGCCGACGAAAAGGATGACGGGCGGTTGCGGTACCCTCACGATCTGCTGAGCGGAACGAATGCTCCGGACGCTGTCAGCGTGCTGAGAAAAGCGCTGGCGTCTCAGCCGGACGGTTCCGTCGTGATCGCTCAGGTGGGATTTTCGACCAACCTGGCCAACCTGCTGAAATCAGGCCCGGACGACATCTCACCGCTGACCGGACATGACCTGGCGAAGAAAAAAGTGAAGCTGCTGTCCGTGATGGCCGGAGCCTTCGAACAGATCCGCAACGATTCCGGCCAACTGTACGACCACCGGGAATACAACATCGTCAAGGATATCCCCGCCGCGACGACTCTGGCGAATTACTGGCCGACAGCGATTGTGTACAGCGGCTTCGAAATCGGACTGGCCGCCGCCTACCCGGCCGTCAGCATCGAAAACGACTACGAATACGTGGACCATCATCCTTTGAAGGAAGCCTACATCCTGTATATGCCGCCGCCCCACAATCGACCAACCTGGGACCTGACCAGCGTTCTGTATGGAGTCTACCCGGATCGCGACTTCTTCGACGTTTCATCTGCCGGAACAGTAACGGTCGCCGAAGATGGCCTGACAACGTTCGAAGCCAGCGACAACGGCCGACATCGGTACCTGATCATGTCGCCGGAACAAAAGATCCGCGTGACCGAAGCCCTGGTGCAGTTGTCGAGCCAGCCGCCGAAGTAGGAAAACTCGCCGTCGCTGAACTGGCAGCATCTCACAGAGGCACGGAGCCACGGAGGATACAGACCGCGGCACCAACCAGCCTCTGTGATCTCTGTGCCTCCGTGTTTCAAATTCCCCGTAGCGACCGGCAGCCCACCGAAATCGGCACGGCCCAAACAATCCATCGTCGACAACTTTTGACATCGGCCGGATGGCACCGGCTGGCCAATCTAACGGTTGCGGGTGATTCCGCAGTGGGCTGGAGGAGCTGCCGGAGGGCTGCGGATCGGTGCGCAGTAGTTGGGAACGACGGCGCAATGGTTGGGGGTTGCGGCGGAATGGGTGGGAGTCGCGGCGCAGTGGGTGGGAGTCGTTCCGAGCCAGTCGGCTGCGGTTTCTGCGCGCTAATTTTGGCGTCAGAACCGTTCCAACTTGTTCAACAAAACGTTCGGGCCGGAAACCGTCGGCTGTAAAACCCGACGTTTTCAATATTGCCGGCGAGGCAAACGGTGATTGTGAACCAGGGTGTACGCGTTGGCCGCGCGGCGGCTGATTCCCTCACTTTGTTTGGAAAGATGTATCCTGATGACGACAAGAACAAAGACTCCCGCCATCCCCAATTCGGAAGGCAAGTTTGATGCCTTCGCTCGCAACTTTGTGAAGCAGGTTTCGGAAAATCCCGACGAATATGATCTCAGCTCGGAAAAGATCGCGACGCTGCAGAAACAGTTGACGGAATGGGACACCACCTATGCCGCCGCCGAGGAAGCTCGCGACGCGGCGAAGGCTGCGACGGTTCAGAAGGACGAAGCTCGCGCGGCGCTGGAGGAATCCATCCGCTCAGCCGCCCGCCGGATTCAGGCCGACGACGACGTGAGCAACGCGGCTCGCGAGAAGGCCGGGCTGCCGGTTCACAAGACGACTCGCACGCCGGTTCCGCCGCCGCGTACGTCACCCGTCGGCAGCGTGATCTCCACCGACGTGCTGGAACACACGCTGTCATATTCCGACCAGGGCACGCCAGATCGCCGAGCACGTCCGTACGGCATTCAGGGCTGCGAAATCTTCGTCAGCGTCTCCGACGCCGCTCCGGCGGATCCCGACGAATACGCTTTCGTGACACTCAGCACGCGCACGCCGGAACGCATCACGTTCCCAAGCGCCGACGGCAACCGGACCGCTCACTACCTGCTGCGCTGGGTCAACACCAAAGGCGAATACGGCCCCTGGAGCAACCCCGTCAGCGCCACGATTCCGGCTGTGTGATAGCAGACGAAGAACCTCAACCCAGAACAGCAACGGCGAGCCACGTGCTCGCCGTCTTTTTTGCTCTTCGGGGAAACCGGGGTGTTGCAGACGGATCGATCATTGAACGCACGCCGATGTTCGCCGACAATGGAAACGCTGCTCTGAAAGGATCAGTCGTTGCGAGCCGACAGCAGCGGCGTTTCCGATTGTTGATGCCCGGAGGGCAGGCACAACGTCAGCCGGAGTCGGCAGGCTCCGGAAGCCGGCGACTCTGCGTCCGCAGGCCTGAAGGGCCGACGCATCCACGGCCGATAAGCCTGTATCGCCCCTCCGGGACTTTGGACAGGACTTAGGCATCTGACCGGTGGCTCACGCCACCGGCTAACGTTATGTCGGCCCGCCGGGCCTGAAACGCATCTGAACAAACACCGCCATTTCCCGGATGAGCGGTTTGTTCTGTGCGCGGGAGCCCCGGCTGCTTGTTCAACGGGGCAAGACCGAAATGTTACGCATCATTACTCCAGCATCCTGACGCCGTGCTGAATTTCCACACGCCCTTTTCGTCGCTCAGCTGCTCGCAGACTTCGCCCTTGTGGTACAATGCCCGTCCACTGTGTCCCGCAGTGGGATGCATCAGGAGCAGACTGCAACGGCCAAATGTGAGGAGTGAGAAATGCGACGAATAATTCCAGTCTTGTTTCTGGCACTCGCCTCCGGTGCTGACGCAGAAGAAACACGATCGATCACAGTCACCGCAGTGAGTGAAGTCAAGGTGGTGCCGGACGAAGTCGTGCTGACCTTCTCTGTCGACACGGAAGCCGCAGCGCTTTTGGACGCGAAGAAGAAGAACGACGAGATCACTTCAAAAGTGTTTGCACTGGCGCCACAGTTTGCAATTGAACCCAACGGCATGACGGTGACTCAGGTTGAACTGCGCGCTGGCCAATACAGCTACAATGATGAGGGAGACTATACGTTTGCGCGTGCCCTGGAAGTGCGGTTGACGGACTTCAAACAGATCGAGCCGTTTCTTGCGGCCTTGATCACCGCGGGAGTGGACCAGATTGATGCGATGGAATTTCGCGTCCGCGACCAGCGAAAGCACCAGACGAAAGCGCGGGAACTTGCCATTGGCTACGCCCGCGAGAAGGCCAGGCACCTGACTGAACTGACGAATATGACACTGGGACAACCGATCCGGATTGAGGAGAATCAGGTTCGCAACTTTGGTGTCGGCGGATTCGCCTCGAGACTTGACAGGGCGGGGCCGTGGCGCGGATTTGGCGGCGGCGGGTTTGGCTTAAGCATTCCCGGCAATAATCAGCAGAACATCATCACACGAAAGTCACCGGTGGTTCTGACGTCACTCCAGCAGAATGAACGCGAAGCGACGGACGCTCTCATTGCACCCGGGCACATCAGGATTGAGGCAAGCGTGACTGTCGAGTTCGAGATGAGTAAGAAGTAAGGCGTGCGGCAGATGAGAATCTACCCGCCAGCCGCAGGGCGCTAGCCCCGGTTCTCAGCGTACACAACCGCGGCTAGCGCCGTGCGGCTTGCGGGCAGGTAACAGCTCAGCTGCCGCTTGGCCTAACGGCGTCGGTCGTGCAATTGAACGTTGGGAGATCATGCGAATCCATGAATGGACCGCGCAGCATTCTTGTTGTTGGTTCGATCAACATGGACCTGGTTGTGCAGTCGGCTCGGCTGCCGACGCCGGGGGAGACTCTGATTGGTCGCAGCATCAGCGAGATTCCCGGCGGTAAGGGAGCGAATCAGGCTGTCGGGGCTGCTCGGCTGGGAGCGAACGTCAGTATGATTGGCCGGATCGGCGACGATGCGTTCGGCGGAAGACTGCTCGACGGCTTGAAGTCGGCCGGTATCGACACGGGCGGCGTCAGGTCGACGGAAGGTTCTTCCAGCGGAATTGCGATCATCGGCGTCGAAGACAGCGGACAGAACTGTATCACGGTGATTCCCGGAGCCAATGGCCTTGTGACTCCGGAAGACGTGAGTGCTGCCGAAGCGTTGTTTTCCGCGGCCGATGTTCTGCTGCTGCAACTGGAGATTCCTCTGGCAACTGTGCGGGCAGCGATCGAACTGGCAAAGCGGCACGGCGTGCTGACCGTGCTGGATCCTGCTCCGGCGGTCACGGATCTGCCGCCGGAGATGCTGGAGGTGGACGTCGTCTGCCCGAACGAGTCAGAAGCCAGTCTGCTGACCGGCATTGGCGTTTCGTCGCGAACCGCCGCCGAGAAAGCCGCGTTGGCGCTGCAGCAGCGCGGCGCGACGCGAGCGATCATCACGCTCGGCGATCAGGGAGCCGTCTTCTGCGACAAAAATGGTGAGTGCGGTTTCGTGGACGGCTTTTCGGTGCATGCAGTCGACACAACGGCTGCGGGAGACGCGTTCGCGGCGGCGCTGGGTTTGAAGCTGGCGGAAGCAGCCGACTTTCGCGATGCTGTCCGTTTCGCCTGCGCGGCCGGAGCCGTCGCGGCAACTCGCGAAGGTGCCCAACCGGGAATGCCATCGCGAGACGACGTCGAGAAACTCGTTTGACCAACGGCTGGCCGGGCAGCTTCAGGCTTCCGTCCCGGTGGACGCAGAAGTCACCGGACCGCCCGCGGGTTAAACTTGAATTGTCTCCATTCAACGGCTTTCGGAACAGCAGGACACTCTTATCGTGCGAATCAACCGACTCAGCGTTGTGACATTGACGCTTGCCGTGTCTGTGCTTTCCATTGCCGGCTGCGGTGAAGGCGAGAAGACCGGCGATTCGGTGTCGGCAGGCAGTTCGTCCAAACCGCGCATTGCGCTGGTCATGAAGTCACTGGCCAACGAGTTCTTTTCCACAATGGCGAAGGGCGCCGAGGATCACCAGGCGGCTCACGCGGACAACTACGAACTGATCGTCAACGGCATCAAAGACGAAACGGACCTGAGTGCTCAGGTGTCGCTGGTGGAACAGATGATGGCTCAGCAGGTCGACGCCATCGTGATTGCTCCGGCCGATTCAAAGGCGCTGATTCCGGTGCTGCAGCGAGCTCAGAACGCCGGCATCGTCGTCATCAACATTGACAACAAGCTGGATTCGCAACTGCTGGGAATGAGCGGAACGCAGATTCCGTTTGTCGGGCCGGACAACAAAGCGGGAGCTCGCAAAGTCGGCGAACATCTGGCGAAGTCGCTTCAGTCCGACGACAAGGTGGTCGTGCTGGAGGGAGTGCAAACCGCGTTCAACAGTCAGCAGCGGAAGGCCGGGTTCGAAGAAGCGATGGAAGCGGCCGGGATCGAAATCGTGGATTCTCAGTCGGCGAAGTGGGAAATCAGCGTGGCGAATCAGGTGGCTTCGGCGATGCTGACGGCTCACCCGGACATCAGAGCAATTCTGGCCTGCAACGACAGCATGGCTCTGGGAGCACTCGCGGCAGTCAAGGCAGCCGGTCGGACTGACGACGTGCAGATTGTTGGCTTCGACAGTATCTCGGCCGTGCAGCAGGCCATCAAAGACGGCAGCATTTTGGCGACTGCCGACCAACACGGCGATCAGCTTGCGGTGTTCGGCATCGAGTACGCTCTGGAGTCTCTGGACGACGACGCAGCAGCGCTTCAGGACAAGGAAACGCCGGTGGATCTGGTGACGGCGGAGTCGTTGTGAGTCGTTCCACCGCTCACCAGGGCCGAAACCGATGGGTGTCCGCAGTCGGTGAATACATCGGAATGCTATTGGTCCTCGGCACGCTCGCCGCAGTTTTCGGAAGCCTCAGCGACCGGTTCCTGACGCTGCCGACGCTGACAACGCTCGTCAATCAGATTCCCGCGCTGACAATGGTGGCGGTGGGAATGACGTTTGTACTGATCACCGGCGGGATCGACCTTTCGGTCGGCAGCGTGACAGCGCTGTGTGCGTCGGTCGTCGGCGTGCTGATGGTGGACCGAGGCTGGTCGGTGTGGTCGGCGGTTCCGGTGGGAATCCTGGCCGGAGCGATCTGCGGACTGATCAACGGCAGCGTCAGCGTGCTGGCCGGGATTCCTTCGTTCATCGTGACTCTGGGGGTGCTGGAGATCGCTCGCGGGGCCGCTCGGCTGATTACGGATTCTCAGACGAAGTTCATCGGTGCGGCAATCGCGCCGATTGGTGCTCGCATTGACGGACTGGGAGTTTCGCCCGCATTCATCGCGGCGGCGATCGGCGTGCTGTGTGCGCAGGTGGTGCTGCGGAGAACGCTGTTCGGCCGATACTGCACGGCAATCGGGTTCAATGAAACCGTCGTGAAGTACAGCGGCATTGATCCTCGCTGGACTCGCATCGCGGCATTCATCGTTTGCGGATCACTTGCGGGCGCTGCCGGCGTGATCGAAGCGTCACGGCTTGAGGTCGCAGATTCCAACGCTGCGATTGGTTTTGAACTTTCGGCAATCGCGGCGGCCGTGATCGGCGGGACGAGTCTTATGGGCGGTCGTGGTTCAATGATCAACACGTTCTTCGGAGTGCTGATCATCGCCGTCCTTCAAACCGGTCTGGCTCATCTGGGTGTTCGCGAAGGCACGAAGGGCATGATAACCGGAAGTGTGATCGTCGCCGCGGTGCTGCTGGATGCCACTCGCGGACGGCTGCGGACGTTCGCAGCTCGATCACGGCGGGAATGACTCGCCCTGCGGCTCGCTTCCGCAGCCATGATAGACGCGCTAAGGAATGCCATGACGTTTCAGAAACTCGGTCACTTCACCGGGGCCGGATGCCGTTTTGGCGACTTCCAGTAGCTGTGACAGCGTCGCGACAGACCTGATCGCTGACAGCCTCGCGACCGTTGATTCGATGTCCGCGCTGAATCGCAGCTCCAGCACCGCGCGAATCCCGGTACGCAGGCCTTCTTCGCGACCTTCTTCGCGACCTTCTTCGCGACCTCGCGAGAGCCATTTTTGTGCAATCGTCGGCATCAGTTCTTCTCCCGAATGGCCCAAAATCTCCCTGAGAGTCACCGTCAGTTGCTCGTCATCCACACGATCCGTGCCGGATGAAATGTAGATCAACAGAGTTTCCAGACACGACATTCCGTCAGGCTGACGAATCAGGTCCGTGAACAATTTCAGAATTTGCGGCAGGCGGTCGGGCAATTCGTCCCGAGCGATATACTTTAGCACCAGCAGCGCGGCTCGCGTGAGAGCGACTCCCCTTAATTCATCGTCAGACCATTTACTGAGATCACACAGCTGGAAGGAAAAATCGGGGATGAAGGCAGTTAATTCTTTCGGCGCGCGAACCAATTCTCGCAGTGACGTGCCCGCAGTCCAGCGTTTCCGCCCATGATAAACCACCAGTGGGACGACCGGACACAGAGTCTGGTTTTGATGCAACCGTTGTTCCCAGATGCGAACAAAGTACCGCAACAACTGAAACACGGTCATTCGGTCGGGAGTGCTTTTGTGTTCCAGCAGCACATAGACCAGCCCTTCTCCCGCGTTGTCCGCCAAAGTGACTCGGTACAGCAGATCGGAATAGCTGCTCTTCAGTCGCTCGTCGACGAACGAGTCTTTGGAAAGTTCCAGCGATGACAAGTCCATCCGCGACAGCACATTCGACGGAAGGGCCGACTGCAGAAAGTCCCTCGCAACTTCAACACGGGAAAAGGTTTCCCTGAAATATCGATCATGCGGATTGGACAGTGTCTCGTCTGTCATGGCCACAGTGTATTTAGTGCGTTAGCATCAAAGCGAGTCCGCAGCCGATGCTTCCCGACGATGACCTGACCGTCACGCCGCAACGACAAATTGTGAAATGACCAACGTCCCGTCAACAAGACGCGATTTTTTCGGCCGCAGGTCGCCGCGCGGGGACGCTGCGCCGCTGATCAGCCTGAACGAACTCGGTCAGCCGGCCGCCGGCGGCACGATTCGGCTGGCGACGCGCGCGATGGCGTGTGACTTCTCCGTCGTCATGAATCCCGGGTCGCACCACCATGTGGACCCCGTCAGCAGCGTTCTGGAGATGGTTCATGACATCGAAAGCTGGCTGAGCATCTACAAGCCGGACAGCGAGATTTCTCTTGTGAACCGCCAGGCTTCGATAGCCGCCGTACGGGTACGACGATCGTTCTTTGAACTGCTGCAGACGGCTTTGGATCTGTTCGAAAAGACTGACGGCGCATTCGACATGGCTGCCGGAGCTCAAATTAAACTCTGGCGAGAATGTCGTTCACAACAGCGAATTCCCACGGACGAAGAGATCTCCCGGGCAGTGGCATGTTCGGGTTCACGACATCTACAGCTTGACAATCACGAAATGTCGGTCCGCTTCGATGTCGATGGTCTGCAACTGGACCCGGGAGCCATCGGCAAGGGATTCGCTCTGGATCAGGCGTCAGAGTGGCTTTCAACCACCGGTTGCGGACCGGCGTCTTATCTGATGCATGGAGGGCACAGCAGCCTGCTGGCTCGGGGCGAACACAATGACCTGCCGGGTTGGCCGGTCGGTATCGGCAATCCCCTGTTCACAAAGCAGCGACTGGGTACAGTGCTGCTGCACAACCAGGCGATGTCGACCAGCGGTTCCAACATTCAGTTCTTTCGGCACGAAGGAAAACGGTACGGCCACATCATCGATCCTCGTTCGGGCAGGACTGTGGAAGGCATGCTGTCGGTGACTGTGCTGGCCGAATCCGCGGCGGCGGCGGACGCTCTTTCCACCGCGTTTTTCGCGATGGGAGTCGAAAACGCTGTGAAGTGCTGCGAGAATCTGCACAATGTCGCCGCCGTGCTGATCCCCTTTCCCGCCAGCGGACGACGGGTCACCCCGACAGTCATAGGAATTCCGTCGGATCGGCTGTTCTGGGACACCGAACAGGTTGATCCTGCAGCCACCGAGGGCTAAGTCGCCGGTGGAAGGATTTGACGCGATGGCTCGTCGTCCCAAACTGGTAATATGAACGTAACGGCGCTCACGGCGGCCGGTACCACAGAAGAATCCCGGAGCAATCATCTCGTGAGCGAAGTGCGTCGCAATTCAGCAGCGGCTGTTGTGCTGCTGGTCGTTCTCAGGCTGGCCATCGGCTGGCATCTGCTTTACGAAGGTCTTTGGAAAATCAACACGCTCAGCACGGCGACGCCGTGGACGTCGGCCGGGTATCTGAAGAATTCCGCAGGCCCGATGCGAGACACGTTTCGCAGCATGGCGGGCGATCCCAACGACCTTGACTGGCTGAATTACGACACCGTCAGCGCTCGCTGGGACGACTGGGCAGCCCGGTTCCGGTCGCACTACCAACTGACCGATAACCAGGCTGGATCATTGTATCGGCTGATCGAAGGCAGCCACACGAAAGTCGGCAAGCGCCTGGCATTCGGTGAACCACTGGAAAAACTCGACGTGAAACTGAACGTGGGTGACAGCGTCATCTGGTATGACGAATCCGCGAAACAACTGTATGTAGATGCCGACAAGCCGCTTCAGCCTGGTGAGAAACAACGGCTGGAAGGTCTGGTCAAATCGCGAACGGATGCCGATGCCGCCGCGTTCCGGACTGCGCTGGAACGGCTGTATGACAAACAGAAGAAGGGTATGGGATACCGGCGAAAACTCTTGGGCGCGCTCGGAGGCGATCCCGAAGTTGTGGGCGACGAAGGCGCACAGCTCGTCGGCAAAGCGGCACAGTACAGAACGATGCTGGCCGAATACGAAACAGACCGTTCCAGGGCGTCCACCAGCTTCCAATGGGATCATCTGAACCATACCTGGGGCGAAATCCAGACGCTTCGGTCAGAACTGGTCGGCCCGATCAGGGCCATGGAGGCCGAGTTGCACGAGAAAGCTCAGGAGATTCTGACCACGGATCAGCTCTCGGCCGGACCAGTGCCAGAACCATGGACGCCGCTAAGAATCACCGACGTGCTGACGATTGCAGGTCTGACAATTCTGGGCGCGCTGCTGATTCTGGGGCTGTTCACACGGCTGTCGGCGGTCGTCGCCGCATTTATGCTGTTTAATTTCTATCTGGCAATGCCGCCATGGCCCGGTGTCCCGGAGCCACCGGGAACGGAACACAGTTTCATCATCAACAAGAATCTGATTGAAGTCTTCGCGCTGCTGGGGATCGCCGCGCTGCCCACGGGACGCTGGTTCGGTCTCGACCGGCTGGTCAGTTATTGCTGGGGAAGGTGCTGCGGGAAAAAAAAGTCGACAGCGAATTCGGCTTCATAATGGCGTTTCATCTCGGCAAGGCATTCGTCCGACCGCTGTCGCTCCCGCAATCGTTTTGCCACGTCATCCACTGGTTCATACAATCAGGAATTGGAACACCTGCGGCCGGCGAACGCTCAGTCGGAACGGCTGCCTGAATCTACAAAGGGGAATCCTGACATGTTGCTGACACCCGAACAGGAACAAATCGGCCGCGAGAATTTCAATGATTCCGTCGGCGTCTCTCGTCGCGACTTTCTGAAAGGGGCCGCCGCCGCCGGAACCGGCCTGGGCGCGGTCTACTTCGGATACGAGAAACTGAAGGGCAAACCAATCCGCACGGCATTCATCGGAACCGGCGATGAAGGCAACGTCCTGATCAATGAACATCCGTCGGATTACATGCAGATCGTGGCGATCGCCGACCTGCGCCCGGCAAACCTGAAGCGGACGTTCACCGGCAGCCATCCGGAAGCGCGTCGCGGTTTGAACAAAGTGCTGGGCGAAGCAACTGCGTCCGAAATCAAGTCCTTCAGCAATCACCGGGAACTGCTGGAGAAAAAGGACGAACTGGGAATCGAAGCTGTTGTCATCGCGGTACCGCTGAACCAGCACGCGCCGATCGCCATTGAGTGCCTGAACGCCGGACTGCATGTGCTGTGCGAAAAGCTGATGGCTCAGAACATCACCGACTGCAAGAAGATGATACGGACGGCTGAAGAGAAAGGTCTGCTGCTGGCCGTCGGTCACCAGCGGCACTACAGCGTTCTGTACGACAATGCCGCACACCTGACGAAGATGGGACTGCTGGGAGACCTGAAGTTCATCCGTGCTCAGTGGCATCGCAACAACAGTTTTCCGAAAGCCGACGCATGGCGCAACTGGGACTACGACGGGTATGCCAGACGCGACCACGACTACCTGCTGAAGCTGGAAAAGGACGGTGTGCTGAAGGAATTCGGCTACGACAGCGCGAAGCAGCTTGTCGACTGGCGGCTGTACAACAACACCGGCGGCGGGCTGATGGCGGAACTCGGCAGCCATCAAATGGATGCAGCCAGCATCTTTCTGGGCCACGTTCATCCGATCGCCGTCTCCGGTTTCGGCGGCAAGAACTTCTACGGCATCGAAGGCGTGGGACCGGAAGACAAGTGGACGGACGATCGCGATATCGACGACCAGATCTTTGTCACGTTTGAATTCCCCGGAAAACACTACGAACAGAACGACCGCGACAAAGCCATCGTCACCTATTCGTCAATCAATACGAACGGCTGGGAACCCTACGGTGAGGCCATCTTCGGCAGCCGCGGAACACTCTGGATGAAAGGTGAAAAAGAGGCGCTGCTGTACAAGGAGCAGGGACGAAACAGCCCGGGCGGCGTCGAACAGCGCATCTGGGTTGTCAGCAGCGAATCCGGTGGCGCGGTACTGGACAGCTACGAAACCGGCGCTCCGTCCGCCGCGGCCAGCAACGTCCCTCAGGGCAAAATCAGTCGCGGCTACCGTGAGGAAATGGAACACTTCTGTTACTGCATCAGCGAAGGCAAAAGCGTCAGCGAGCTGCGCTGCAACGGGACCGTCGCAATGGCCGACGCCATCATGGCGCTGACGGCAAACCTAGCGATGAAGCACCAGAAACGCATCGTCTTTAAGGACGAATGGTTCGATCCGACTTCGGATGCGGCTCCGGAAACCGATGAACAGGTGACAACAGCGTAGCTCCGGCTTGTCGCATTGATTTTTGGAAACCTTTAAAGCCCGGCGTCTGCCAGATGCCGGGCTTTTTCACTCATCAGGCAGGTATTCCGTGGGACGCTGGCCCGACAACACCCGATCGACCCTGGTCACGTTCGGCTTGATCTTCATTCTGTTTCCGCTTCTGGCATGGCTGTGTGTCTGGTTCATTAGTCTGTGAGCCCTGCGCATTCGAATCAGACCGCCGTCCCGTAAAAAGGCTGCTCAGTGACCGCAAAGAAATCGACCCTGCTGATCATATTTGTCGTGGTCTTCATCGATCTGCTGGGTTTTGGAATTGTCCTGCCGCTGCTGCCGCGCTATGGCGCTCACTTCCGCGCGTCGGAGGTACAACTCGGGCTGCTGATGGCATCGTTTTCCGCGATGCAGTTTCTGTTCGCTCCGATGTGGGGTGCATTGTCCGACCGAATTGGCCGGCGTCCCGTTCTGCTGATCGGACTGGCGGGTTCGACCGTGGCATACGCCATGTTTGGTGTCGCCACGTCACTCGGACGACATGGAACGCTGCTGGGGTTGGGTGCGCTGCCGTGGCTGTTCCTGACTCGCATCGCGGCGGGCATTGCCGGGGCGACCATCGCGACGGCTCAGGCAGTGATCGCCGACAGCACTGGTGCTGAGAATCGCGGCCGGGGGATGGCACTGATCGGCGCCGCCTTTGGCATCGGGTTTACATTCGGGCCACTGATCGGGGCCGCGTTCACAACCGGACGCCCCGCACTGGGCCTGACTGATGACCAGTATGCAGCCGTTGCGGAATGGCCCGATTCGGACGAACAGATCAGCGCCGAGCAGATCGCGGCCGACCTGCGGGCACGGGGTCCGCTGGAGGAAGCTGACCAGCGACTGCTGAACGAATACATGAAGCAATCCAGGCCGCGCAATGAGGTCAGGCAGGCCCTGCTGGAACCTCCGACAGCCGCGCCGGGGTACGTGGCTGCTCTGCTTTCCGGCGTGGCCCTGCTGCTGGCGATCGCAAAGCTTCCGGAGTCGCGATCGTCCGGCTCCTCGTCGTCAACGGCCCATCGCCGCGGAGGTCTGTTTCAATTGGGAACGATGGTCCGCCAATTGTCGTCCGGTTCGTTCGCCGTCATCCTGGGAGCAATCTTCCTGACGACGTTCGCGTTCGCGCAATTTGAAAGCACGCTCTCGCTGCTGACGCGCGACTTCGGTTACGGATCACGCAGTAACTTTCTGCTGTTCGCTTATATTGGCGCGATCCTGATGCTTGGACAGGGCCTGCTGGTCCGAAGGCTACTGCCGCGAATCGGGGAACACCGCATGGCTTCGATCGGCGTCGGTCTGATGACGGTGGGACTGCTGCTGATCGGGCTCACCGGAAGCACAATTCTGCCACCCCGGGCACTGTGGTTTGTCCTTCCGGTCGTCACCATCGGATTTTCCGCCGTGACTCCGTCGCTGCAGTCGCTGCTGTCGCGAGCGGCGTCGGCCGACGAACAGGGGGCCGTGCTGGGATCAGGTCAAAGCCTCTCTTCGCTGGCGCGCATTCTGGGCCCGGCCATCGGTGTGGCATCGCGCGAGTTCGCCAGTTCCACTCCATACTATCTTGGCGGGGCACTGATGCTGCTGGGAGGCTGGCAGGTTTCCAGAATCCGCCGCACGGCAGGCACTCAGGGAAGCACGGACGAATCGGGAACGATGTCGGAACCTGTTTCCGGCGGACATTCTGATGCGTCCTGAATCCGGCATTCGTCGAACGGAAAGGCAACGTTGGCGCAGAAGAAGCCGCGATGCAACCGGATTGACCGTGTTGCACCGCGGCGGAAGTTCGGCCCACTTTGCCGGAAATCAGGCTGGCTGCAGTGAGGCCATCGCGTCGCGCAGCCGGGTTCGGGCAGTGTGCAGTCGACGCTTGATCGTTCCGATCGGGCTGTCGAAAACAACCGCCATTTCCTTCAGCGACTGACCTTCGAAGTAAAAGGCAACCAGAGTCGCGCGGTCCAGTTCACCCAGACGCTGCAGCGCCAGGCGAAGCTGTTCCGCATCTTCACGCCGCAGAATTTCCGCGGACGGGCCGTCGTCCGGTTCCACTGAAACGTCAAACGAAGCAGGTTCGCAGGCCGTTTCCGGAGGACGTCGTACAGCGCGATTGATCGACAGCCGCGCAGCGATCTGGCACAGCCAGCCGGCGAATGCTTCCGCTTCCTTCAACTGAGTCAGCTTGCGGAAAGCGCGCAGGAAGACTTCCTGTGTCACTTCGTCAGCTTCGGCCGCGTTGCGCAGCCGCTGCATGGCGATTCCGAAAACTTTCGATTCGAAGTGAATCACCAGCGTATCGAAGGCAGCACGGTCGCCCTTCTGAGCTCGCAGGACAGTCATTGTCAGAGTTTCAGGAGACATGATCGTCACTCTCCTCATCGAGAGTTGCTCCGCAACTGAGTGGGACTCGGGCGTCACGCAGCGAAGCGTGAACGGTGAGCCGATGGTCAGCGACGGAGAGTGTGAATTCGCAGATCACAGAACCGGGAACAACGCACGACGAGTCAGACCTCAGGAGTCCAGATCGGCGGTGCGCCGGCGTTCCCGAACGAAGCGGAAACCACGTTTGGCAACGGGATTCCGAAAGCACTTCGGCCTGCTGTTTCAGCGTTTCAGATTTCGTCAGAACTGAGCGGATCAGAACGGACGGGTTCTGAGTGACTGAGTCAGCTAAGGCTGCGACCGATGCCGCAACAGCTTCCCGAGCCGGGCTGCCGCAACCCCGATCGCCAGGAATGCCCGACGGTCGGATAGGCTGCATGCAGTAGTTGCCGGCACGGGCTAAACATCGCGCGATCGCATCTGCGTTTGCGCGAGAGTTGCTCCGACGGTCGAACTGCGAATACGACGGGGCGGGCCTGGCATACAGATAGCTCAACACCGCCACGCAGAACGATACCGCCGACGATCGCATTGCCCGTGGCAATGGACGCGTTGTTGGTTCGAGCGTTAATCGTGTTTGTGAGCAGCATTGTCCAGGCTCCTGAAAGCGACCCCGTCCTCGATGAGGAAAGTGGCGGTCCATGTCATTGCGCTGCGACCATTCGCAGCGCGGTTGCCGATTCCTGTGCCAACTTCAAACTTCTGAAGTCCGCACACGTCGGCGAAGTCAGAATTCTTTTCGACTGTGTCGTAACCTGGCCGCCAATGTCCGGACCCTTTGCATCATCAGAACCGGCGGCACGCGTGTTTGACCACGTTGCTATCGAAAAGGTTCGCAGAGTTTATCAGCAATTTTTGAAATTTCGCGAATGAAATCATCGAGATTTCCGTAAACCATGTTGCCACAATCCGTTGCGACTCTCCATAACTTCGCGACGAATGGCGGATTCTTCGAAAATCCGGGCCATTTGCCGCAGGATCACCCGTTTGGACACGTGGTCAACGGCGCTGACCGGTGGCAGTGCTGCAGTGGCAATGGCGTGGTCACAGTCGCAGCCAGGCCGACCATCCGGCGTTGTGGAGGTCGATATCAATCCACCGCCCGGAATCCGCCAAAGCAGAGGCGTCTCGGTCACGGCGAATCAGAAGCACATCGACTTCCGGCGGAATCTGTGAGACAGAAACGCGACTGCCGGGAAAGCCGGCTTCAAATCGTTCGCGACGAACGGGAAATTGGGGCGTATTGAAATGATGGCCCAGCCACGGCCGCACTCCGCCATACGCAGGTGCCAGGTAGTTAAGAGTCTCCGATTCCGTCAGCACGACGGCCCCGGGACATTTCTCAGGAAGATCGTGCAGCAGTGCCCGGTCATCGGCCGTCAGGTAAAAGCCATCCTTTCCGGAATACTGCCTGATGGTGTGAACGATGCTGAACGCCGCGTTGTCGCTGCACAGCATCGCAACCAGCGTGACCGCCAGAACGCGCGCAGATAGCGAACGCGACCACGCCCGTTGCCACCATTCCGTCAGCTTCGGCAGAGCCAGCAGGAACAGCGGCATCCACACGTAACCCCTCGTGAAGTGCAGTGGCTGCACGGGAGCAATCAGCCGGTCGTGAAACGCCAGTCCAGCCGCCACGACGAATGCGCACAGCAGGAATTGATCGGAACCGGAACATGATCCGGACTTCATGCGTCCCGTCACGTACAACAGCGCGGCGACGGAAATCGGGCCGTATGCCGGAATCGCGGTTGTCCAGGACAGGCTCCAGTCAAGTTCCCAGACAGACTGCAGTTCCGCATGTTCCGGGAACGACGGGAGCCAGATCTTGTAGTAAGCCAGAAAACCGGCCATCAAACTTCCGCAAAGCAGCCACCATGCGGCCGACGACCGGTTTCGTCGGCGCAGAAGCTGCACCGTCCGCCAGAACATGATCGTCAGCAGCAGTTCGATGCCTGACCACGGATGAGTTGTTGCCAGAAACAGCAGGCAAGCCGTCGAAATCCCCCGTCGCTCGCGAAGTTCGAAGACCCAGCAGACGGCGACAAGCGTGTGGTACACGGCCTCGGTCGGAAACAAGGCATTGCGTCCCCAGTTCAGGAACCACAGTCCGTTGCCGGGGTCAAATCTCAGCAGGGTTTCGATCCCCGCGGTTCCCGTCGGCGTCGGCAGCAGCAGCCCCGCGAAACTCAGCAGACCACCGCCCCACATCGCAGTCATCCACGCGACGCGTTCGGTTCCTTTCGACGGCCCCGTGCCCTGCCCCGTCCCAAGTCTCTGTCGCACCAGCGTTCGCGTTGCGACAGCGAACATCAGTGACGCGAAGAAGGTCACCGCAAGAATTGTGTCACCGGGGTCAGCACTGCACTTTGCGGTAAGCCAGCCCAGGACCCACGGCAGCCAGTGAGCGTAGATCACCGGAGCGTTCGGTGAAGGATCGTATGGGTTTGGATAGAAGATTCCGTCGCCGCGTTCGAAGGCCGCTCGGCCATTGGCTACGTAGTAGGGAAGTTCGTATTGAAACAACCCGGTCGCGGTGTCCGGCGAACTTAGCAGGTGCGCGATCGGAATCATCCAGAACGGCAGCAGCAGCAGGCCGCTGAATAACAGTGTCTTCAGCGGCGAAGACTCATGCTGTTCAGCGAAAGTACGTTCCTCACCGGTCGGACGACGCGCTGGCGCGCCACCGGAACCTCCCGGGCCGGTGACGTCAGACTTCGTGATGTCAGGCCTGGCGATCGCAGATTCGGTGGCAACCGTGGATGACATGATCGACTGCACACGAGTGTGAACGAACTTCTCGACAGAGTGCTGACGGCAGCAACGCTCGCTCCTGCTGCCGGCACCTGCAGCTCACCGCCAATCGAAAATCACGCAAACAGGGTTGTTGTCGCACCACTTCGGCGTCATCTACTGATCCCGTCAGGGACCGGCCACGGGGAAAGCCTTTGCACGAGGCGCCGAGTTTCGAAGCGACACCTGCGACGCCGTTGCCGCTGATCGAATGTTGGTATTGCGAGCTGTCGTCATACCGTGATCTCCCGTCGGTGGTTCGCCGGTGAGCAATTGCACGAGCCACGGGCTGGGACGAGGAATCACGATAACCTGCTTGCCACGGGACGGGTCTTTGGAATCGATGATGACAGTGATTTCCTGCGGAGCCAGGTTCGATCCGGCGACGGCATTCGCAGCGGCGCTGACGGCCGTCGGTGCCACCTGTGCCACGGCGTCCCGCAGCGTCTCGTGGCTGCCAAACGGGTCAGCAGAATCAATTGGCGGAGCCTGTTCGTGGCGACTGACAGCTACGGGAGTCGGCTTTTCCGCGGGAACCGCGACTTCTTCGTTGAAGATCTGGTCAAAAAGTTCGGCGTCTTCGAATTCCGCGAACGGTCCGGCCGGTTCCCGTGAAGCTTCCGCGACCGAGTTTTCGAAAGCCGGCACCGGACGTCCGTCAAACAGGGCCTGCAGGTTCAGATCGGTGATCAACCGGCGAATCGCCACCGAAGCCATGTAAAGCCCTTCATTCTGTTCTCGATCCGCAGCGCTGCAGACTCCGATCAATTCGCCGTCCTGATTGAACAGTCCGCCGCCGGAACGCCCTTTTTGCGGAATCAAAGTGCAAACGATATTGGACGGCCCCAGGTACCGATTCAGTGAAACGACTTTCATCGACAGCGTAGACGGCGGTCCTCCGTTGCTGCAGCCGACGCTGAAGACGTCGTCTCCTTCCAGCAACTGGCGATCGGGTCCGACGATGGGACTGACCGGCAGAGCGGAGACCGTGGAAATCTGCAGCATCGCAAGGTCAGACTCCCTGTCGCCGCCGACAACTTTCGCCGGGTAGCTGACGGCTCTGCCATCTTTGAACAGTTCGACCTTGGTGATGGCATCTTTGCTGACGTTGTGAAACAGATGAGCACACGTCAGCACCATGGACTTTCCGGGGACGCTGTGAACGATCGTTCCCGTGCCGAAATCCTGGTTTCTGCCGTCGCGCACCGTGACTCGAACACTCGCCTGCATGGGCAGCGGGTTACGACTGCCGGCTGAGCCATCGGAATCGGGACTCTGACCGCGAAACGTCGGGTGTTCGAAACGCGGCGGCTGCGAACGTGACCCGGTGAGTCCTTCGCGGATATGGGCGAAGATGGCTCCCAGTCCCTTGCGCTTTGGTTCTTCAGCGGTGACCGGCGATGCCGGCGACGGATCGCCTTCGACGTCGAATTCCCGTGTCGATTCGGCGGCTTCAACTTCGCGGGGCGATTCATCGGACGCTGCCATGGCGGGTTCGGCGGCAGTGTTTCGGACCGAATCGAGTTTTCGCGCGGCGTCGTTCATGACCTGCCGCAACTCCTGCTCCGACGTCAGGCCGACAAAGCGTTTCTGTTCTTTACCTTCAACCAACAGAATCAGAGTCGGAATTCGGTCAACTTTGTACCGGCGGCTTGTTTCCGGATCCTGCGTGATGTCGATCCTGCGGACCGGAAAGCCGTCGCTTTCCATCCGCTGCAGCCGCGGCACCATTTCCTGACACGGCTGACAATAGCCTGCCGTAAAGTCCAGCAACACAACATCGGGGAGTGACTCGCCGCCGGGATTGGCGGCCATCATCAGCATGGTGAGCAGTTTCATCGTGGCTTCCTTGCCGGTGTTTGTGAAGTGACGGATACGGGTTCATCTGGTCCGCAGCCGTTGTCATTCGAGCCGGATAGCGACCGTTCTGACGGGCGTCTGCAGATTCCGCATCGTGGCGGTGGTTTCGCAAATCCATTTGCGATGTGCCGCCTGCCGGGTTTGTAATTCCTGCCGTTTCGAGTTGTAAATAATTCAAGGCGTCCCGGTGATTCGTCGCGTCAGCGGTCGATCGTGACGCGGCATACCGACTTGTTTCCGTGAGAAAACACGGTATTCGGCTCACCGGGCGGCCAACAGACAAGCAGGCTCCTGAATTCCCGCTTCTCCATCACTTCCCACCGATTGCCGCATAATGCAACACGTGTTCCGGAATCCTTCGAATTTCCGGGCCGGCCTGACGAATGCCGGATCCCGCGCAAAGGAAACGATTCACATCACTGCAAAGCGGCACCGTAACCCGGCCGACACCGGCCCGAGGCATTTCGATCGTCGCGCCCGAACCCCCGATGGGGCGATTCGGCACGGACAGCCTTGAATACCCGCCAGCGGCAGGGTCGAAGGAAATCATCTGATCGAGAGAATTCACATCAGGCCGTGGCCGTGTGCCGAGTCCATCATTGAGGAGACTTCAGCGGCGTTTCATCGCCGCCTGCATATCCCGCGCGTCGGCTTGTTTCCGAAGCTGCTGCCGCTTGTCGTGCAGCTTGCGCCCGCGGCAGAGCCCCAGTTTTACCTTGACAAAACCCCGCGCGAGAAAGACGGAGAGCGGGACAAGAGTCAGTCCCTGCTGTTCACCATGTTCGGCAAATTTTCGAATTTCGCGGCGATGCAGCAGCAACTTTCGTTTCCGTTTGCGTTCATGATTATAGACGGTTGCCTGGGGATACTCGGCGATGTCCGAGTTGATCAGCCAGACCTGTCCGTCGTCGACGCGGGCATACGCTTCTTCAATGGAGATCTTGCTGTTGCGGATGCTCTTGACTTCACTTCCGTACAACTGAATACCGCAGTCGACCTCATCGAGCACATCGTATTCGTGTCGTGCTCGGCGGTTTCGGCACACGATTCGCGAGTTCGGATCGTCAGTATTCTTTTTCTTTGCAGCGGCCATGATCGGACGGTCTGTAAGCTTTCGTGGCTGATTGGTGTGACAGACGCCAGAGGGAGATGCCTGTGAACATGGTCATATCGATGACCGAAAGGTCTTCCATTCTTGCCGGGCGGGTTTTTCCCGTCCAGCGGAGGTGGTGGAACGCGTCAGATCTGCTGCGATAGTGATCTGGACAGGATTTTGAAGGTTTCCGGGAAAGTCGTGAAATCTGCCGCTCACTCAAGTTGACGCAGGCCGTCAGCCAGGCGAATAATCTGAGCCATGCGATTTCCCGGGGGAAGCACCGTGGAGCGGAAATCGGCGAATGCGATCTGCGTGCTTTGAGCTGAAGGAGTGGTGAAACGAGCACACTGCGGGTACAGATCGGTGAGCCGCTGCGTAACAATGCAAGCGAGCGGCCCTGCGTGCCAATGCATCCTGTGCACTGCGGATTGTCGGAAATCACGCGACAGTCGATTGATTTTTCTGAAACACCGGTATGCTGAAGGATTCCGGTCGCGCGCGTCGCGACCGGGGCAACTGACACTGTGCGACATGCCATCAGCGTCAGCATTTGCCCAAATGCGTGTGTCTCACACGGAGGCACGGACACTCGTACTTCACTGGGCCCTGCCGTACTCCGAACGAAGTCGTGAGGAATCGCTCGGCTTGAGGAACTCAAGAAAAAGGGGACTCGTGTGCATCGTCTCGATTCAGGAATGAAGGCGATCATTGAAAAGGCCAGGGAACGAGGATTCGTCACCATTCAGCAGGCACATGCATGGTTGCCTGACGAAGGTGGTGACCCCGCGATGGTCGACAACTTGATTAAGGCAATGGATGCCGAAAAGCTCGATTTCATCGAAGACCCCGATATTCCACTCGAACCGGAACCTGTCGAGGAAACCGTCAAGGAAGAACAGGCCGAAAAGGCTGCTCGCGCGCTGCTGGGACCGGAAACATCAGCTCTGTCGTCGCGCGATCCGATTCGCATGTATCTGAGCCAGATGGGGAATATCCCCCTGTTGAGCCGGGATCGCGAAATCTTTCTGGCAAAACAGATCGAGATCACTCGCAAGCGCATGCGGCGACACGTCGTCGAATCCGACTTTGCCCTGCGAATCGCCGTCGAAACCATCGAAAAAGTCCAGCGCGGTGAACTGCCATTCGAACGGACGCTTCGAACCTCGGAGACAGAAGACGTTCGGAAAGAGCAGATCGAAGGCCGCATGGAACTGAACCTGCGAACGCTTCGACACCTGATGGACGTCAACGCCGCCGCGTTCCACGCCTGGCGAAAGCTGCCTGACAACAATCCCGAAAAGGCAGTGCTGGCCCGGCAGATTCAGGAACGCCGCGTCAAGATGTGTACCCTGTGCGAAGAACTCAGCGTGCGAACTCACCGGATGCAACCGGTGATGAAACGCATGCTGCAGATCGGCGAACGGATCGAACAGTTGCAGGATGAAATCGCCTGCCTGAAGGGCCTGCGCACAGCCGAATCGGAGCGGCAGTCCCTGGAACGAGAACTCGAAGAGTACATTCAGATGGTACTGGAGACTCCCGCGCAGTACCTGCAACGGTGTCGCGAGATCCGGAAACGCATGGACGGCTGGACTGATGCCAAGCAGAAACTGTCCGGCGGAAACCTGCGACTGGTTGTGTCGATCGCCAAGAAATATCGCAACCGCGGGCTCAGTTTTCTTGACCTGATTCAGGAAGGCAACGCCGGACTGATGCGCGGTGTGGAAAAGTATGAGTACCGCCGCGGCTATAAGTTCTCAACCTACGCCACCTGGTGGATTCGGCAGGCGATCACGCGAGCAGTCGCGGATCACGCCAGAACCATCCGAATCCCGGTTCACATGTTCCAGAATATCTCGATGCTGAAGGCCAAGGCCGAAGAAATTCGGCAGAACACCGGCCGCGAGCCGAGCAACGAAGAGCTGGCTGAAGCCGTCGGTATGAGCATCGAAGAAACCGAACGGATCATGAAGACCTGGAAGCATCCCATCAGCCTGGATACTCCCGTCGGTGAAAGCGAAGACAGCAGCTTTGGCGAGTTCCTGGAAGATTCGCACGAAAGCAGCCCGGCCGAATCAGCAGCCAAGCAGATGCTGCGTGACAAGATTGACCACGTGTTGAAGAGCCTGACATATCGCGAGCGGGAAATCATCAAGCTTCGATACGGGCTCGGCGACGGATACAGCTACACGCTGGAAGAAACCGGCCGCATCTTCAAGGTCACGCGGGAACGGATTCGCCAGATCGAAAGCAAGGCACTGAAGAAGCTTCAGCACCACACTCGGGCGATCCACCTGAAAGGATTCGTCGACCACGTCACCGACGAAGACGATGCCGCAGAACCCGTTGACGCCACTTCCGAAGGACATGTGGAAGTCGCGTAATTCGTCTCCTGGGTTCCCGCCTTCGCGGGAATGACCGGATCGCTGACTTCCGATGGACGTGTGAAAGTCGTGTGATCCGTCACCTGGTACTCCGGAAACAGCCCGACGCCAAAAACGTCGGGCTTTTTTTACGGCGGAAATCGCCTGAAAATTACGCAACCGGTTTCGACGAACCCGGAGAATAGGCCTACAACGGCCCTGAGTCAGGGTCGGGACACGGAAGCCGGACAGGGGTTTGGCTCCGACCGTTTTGGACCACAGAACCAGGGAGACATGAAATGCCAGCGTACATTAAGCTCGGGGACATCAAGGGCGAAGCCACGGATTCCGGACACAAGGACTGGGTCATCATTCAGTCCATGAGTTCGCCGATCTACCGGTCGATTCCGGAAGGTGCCAAGGACCATCAGCGAACCAAGGGAGAAACCACGCTGGGCGACATCGTGGTGATGCGGGAACTGGACAAGTCGTCCACGAAACTGCAGGAAGCCTGTGCCAACGGTACGTTCTATCCGGAAGTGGAAATTCACTTCTGCTCGACCGTCGGCAACAAGCAGGAACCGTACCTGAAGTACAAGCTGTCCGACGTTATCGTCAGCAGCTATGCGATTTCCGCGAATTCCTCCGGCGATCCGCTGCCCAGTGAATCCATCACACTTGGCTACACCAAGGTCGAATGGACCTACGTCACGCTCGACCCCAAAACCGGCAAGCCGGTCGGCAACGTCCCCGCCAAGTACAACCCCGGCGAAGGCAAGAGCTAAGCAGCCGATGGAACCGTTTCGAGCGGTCGGTTGCCGGCCGCTCGGACGGCTTGTGTGCGGCGTGAATTTCGGGTTTGCAGCCTATGTTGCACGAAATTGACAATGCCTCAGGCGATTCGAGATTTTGGGTCTCAGGGCGCTGTGGTTCTCCGCAATTTTCGGGTCCGGCTGGACTCAGACGAATGCGAAGTACCACGGCGTCTTTTCGCTGCGCGCGAGGCCATCGACGGTAACTTTCACTGCCGCGGAATGCCGCTGAAGCGGACCCGGTGAACTGCGAGCGGTTCTCGTTTGCGTGCAGCCGGCGATGCGCGGGGGCGGAGTCCGGTGCTTCGAGAGCCGAGTATTGATCGATTGGACGGTTGCTGTCATCGGGCGCGATCCGGGGATCGATGTCAGCGGGAGGGCGAGGCTCCTGCCGAGCCGCGTGTGCTTATCAGATGACGTCTGGCAGACCACAAGACCTGCGGCGCACGGACGTACGAAGTGGCGTCGTTCCTCTATCGGAATGGGTTGCAGGTTGTGTCAGGCAGATTGTTCCTCCGCGGGCCTGAATTCGACGCGAAACACTGGACGCGGACACCGGCGACACGGACGACCGTCGAACCAAAGACTGTAAGGCTTCAGTGACGGCCGATCGACGCTGCTGAACTACCCCACGAACAGGATCAGGCTATGGAACAGTTTCTCCAGGACGATCGTCCGATTGGCGTCGAAACACCGCTGGGAAAAGACAAGTTGGTGCTGAATTCCTTTTCCGGCGAAGAACGCATGTCGGGGCTGTTCCGCTTCGATCTGCAGCTGCTTTCCGACGACGGCGGAATAAAGCCGGTGGACATCGTCGGGAAAGATGTCGATTGCTACGTTCGTTATCCGGACGGAACGCCCCGGTACTTCAACGGCATCGTCAACCGTTTCGCGTATGCGGGCCAGAGCGATCGGTCGCATCTGTACCGGGCTCAGGTTGTTCCGTGGGCGTGGCTTCTGACGAAAGGCGCAGATTGCCGGATCTGGCAGCAGATGTCAGCGAAGGACATCATCGATGCTCTGCTGAGCGAACTGGGATTTTCCGACTTTGCATGGGACGTCAAGCGGACGCCAGTCACACGAGTCTACTGCGTTCAGTATCGAGAGACGCACTACGATTTCATCACGCGGCTGCTGTCCGAAGAAGGGATCTACTTTTACTTTCTGCACCAGCAGGGCAAACACGTGATGAAAATGTCCGACCATGTCGACGGCGTGTTCGACTGCCGCGACGCCGAAGTTCAGTTGCTGTCGAATCTGTCGCAACCGGAGATCACCGACAACCTGACGGGCTGGGAACACGAGTATGAATTCACGACGGGCAAGTGGGCTCTGGCCGACTACAACTTCGAAACGCCGTCGACGTCACTGCTGGTCAATAAGAAGACCCTGGTTCCGCTGCCCGACAGCAGCCGGTTCGAAGTCTATGACTCACCGGGCGAGTACGGTGTGAAGGGCGACGGAGATACGCTGTCCCGACTGCGCATGGAAGCGGAAGAGGCCGGCTATGACACAATATCCGGAGGAAGCGAGTGCCGTTCGTTCTCGCCCGGCGGCCGCTTTACGGTGACGAAGCATCACAATGCCGGCGAAGAAGGTGGCCAGTATGTGCTGACCGCCGTGCAGCACAGCGCTCACGTCGGCGGCAGCTATGTTTCCGGTGGAAGTCATTCGGACGAGATCTACCAGAATCAGTTCCGAAGTATTCCGGCCCCGACGATCTTTCGACCGCCGCACCGTCCGCGGCCCGGTGTGCATGGCGTGCAGTCGGCCGTAGTCGTCGGTCCGGCGGGGGAAGAGATCTATACCGACGAATTTGGTCGCATCAAGGTTCAGTTCCACTGGGACCGACTGGGGAAAAACGACGAAAACAGCAGTTGCTGGATCCGGGTGTCTCAGGTTCATGCAGGCCAGGGCTGGGGCATGATGGACCTGCCGCGGATCGGTGAGGAAGTGATTGTCTGCTTTGAGGAAGGCAACGCCGACCGGCCGCTGGTGATTGGTCGAGTCTACAACGGAGAGAACTCCCCGCCGTTTGCACTTCCGGCGGAAAAAACGCGGCGCGGAAACACGACGAAAAGCCACAAGGCGGGTGGTTACAACGAAATGTCCATGGATGATACCGCCGGCGCGGAACAGATCCGCATCAACGCTCAGCACAACATGGACACCAAAGTCGGCAACAATCAGACGCTGGATGTCGCTGTCGACCGGACCGTCACCATCGGCAGCAATGAAGCGACGACCATCGGCGCCGACCAGACGCTGGACGTCGGCAACAACCGCACGGCATCCGTCGGGACCGACGAGAATATCGAAATCGGCGCGAATCAGACGTACCGGATCGGCAGCGATCAAAACGGTGAAATCGGCGGAACCCGCGGGACGACGATCTCGGGTGACGACAACCTGAACGCCACGAGTCAGAATGTCGCATTGTCCGGCGACCAGAATACCGACGTGTCCGGCAGCATCACGATCAAGGCGGGCACGACCATCACGATCGAAGCCGGCGTGTCGATTGAACTGATTGTCGGCGGCAGCACAGTCCGGATCGATCAGGCGGGAGTCAGCATCAAGGGCGTGGTCGTCAAGGCCGAAGGAGACGCCACCGCGTCGATGAAGTCACCGGCGACGTCGATCAACGGTGATGCAACTTTGACGCTGATGGGAGGCATGACCAAAATCAATTAGCTCTGTAGAATGGCTGCCGCGTTTTTTGTGAGGAGCAGCTCCGGAAAGTACACCGAACGATGCAAGTCTTCCTGCAGGTCCGCGAAGGATCTTCCAGCAGAGATGTCGCCGTTGTCGATCCCGATCGCCTGTTTACCGTCGGCCGAGGTGAACAGAACGACCTGGTGTTCGCCGGCGATCCGCAGATGTCGTCGCGGCATCTGTCGATCCAGTTGCAGGGTGAAGTCTGCATCATCCATGATTTGAACAGTACGAACGGAACGACGGTTAACGGCAGACGCATCAGTTCCGCGAAAGTCGCGCATGGTGATGTGCTGCGGTGCGGCACAACGGAACTGATTTTCGATTTCTCGGATGCTGACCGGGGACTTCCGCCGCGCCCACTGCCGCAGCGATCCGCCGTTGACCCCCGCAACATTGACACTGTGCTGGCCATGGAGGAACTCGATCTGACCGTGCCGTTTGAGCAGCGGTCTCGCGAGGGATTTCTTTCCGACGATCGGTCAACCGAGCGTCCGCCTGCCGCTGCGGCACGTCCTCCTCATCCGGTCCCGGCCGCTTCAGTATCGGTGCCGCCACCGGTCGCCGCGACTCCACCGCAGATGGCCCCGCCGCAGACGATTTCTCGCGCGCCGGAGCCCGCACCGCAGTCCGTGGCCGTTGCGGCGGCTCCCGTCGCCGATTCACCGGAGGAACCACGGCATCGGAAGTCGGACATCACTCAAACGCGCGGCTTCAGCGGGGAGACCGCCACCGAAATTGTCAGTCGGTTCAGGCTTCAGCAGGCATTGCCGCTGACTCCTGAAGACCGCGAAACGCCCGAACATTACCTGCAGCGGTTGCAGCCAGTGCAGGACGGAATCCCGGCGCTGAAGTTTCTGGCCTACGCGCTGCCGAAGCGCTGTGGAGTCTGGTGGCTGGTGAAATGCGTTCGTTCCATCGATGAACTCTATGACGGCGAAGCGGAACTGCTGCAACTGACGGAAGCCTGGGTCAGTGATCCGACCGACATCAACCGCCGCAGCGCGATGGAAGCGACGGAAGGTGCCGACATGAGTCGCCCGGCAAGCTGGCCGGGAATGGCGGCGTACCACTCCGACGGCAGCACGACGCCTCCCAGCGCTCCGGCCGTCCCCGCGAAGGATAATGTGACGGGTCAGTCGATTTTTGCCGGTGTGACATTGGCAACGCTGCAGGGATCCGCTGCTGCCGTGGCGGCTCGCCGAATCCTGTTCACGGAACTGGGACTTCGCATCGCGATGGGCGAATTGCCGTGGAAAGACGGCACGCCTCACTGAGCACCCGGCCCGGCGAACATGCCTTTCGAAGCGGGCCGTCACCGCCCGTGACGTGACACGGCTGACAGCAATGCCCGCGAGTGTCTGACCAACCGTGAATTGCGGAATGCCGATGTGAACGATACTTCGGGAGTGCCAGGAAACGCCCGATCCGGCAACGGCTGGGAGGGCGAGGCTGCCGTCCCGAAACCGTGCTTTACTGCCGATCGTCTTCGCCGCGCCAGACGACTTTGGTTTTGGTCATCAGGTCATGCATTGCCCGGTGATCTTTTCGGAAGTAGCAGATCACGAATCCAATGTAGAGCGTCAGGGCCGTGACAAGTGCGGAAAGGGCTCTGCCAAAGCCCTGTTTCAGCGTGATTGGCGTATCGTCGTCGTTGAGTACGAGCAGTCCCAGCGCTGATTTTCCGAGCGTCGCACGATTCTGACCCGACTCCCAGCTTGCAAAGTACAGACCCCACAGAACCAGCATGATGATGGCGTTGATGCCGAATCGAACGAACATTGCGACTTGTGCCGACATGCCGTACAGGAAACCCACCAGCCCACCGATCAGAATTGCCGCGACGAACGCCACCAGAGCCAGTACGGTCAGCAGGATGCTGTCCACCAGATAAGCCAGAAAGCGCGGACCAAACCCGGCGGGTTCCAATTCGACCTGCTCGTTCACCAGGGAAAGGTCCGGTCGGAAGTAAAGGCCGTAAAGCCCGTACACGCGCATCATGAAGATGGCCGGAAACGCGAGTATTCCGAACAGCAGAAAGCACGCTGCAAACGACACGACAAACAGGAACGGGAACCGGTAGAACACAAAGCTTCCGGTGCTGAGAAAGTCTTCCGGGTTGTATCCGAACATGCCGTTCAGCGCGGGATTTTCGATGCTTTGCGTATAGAACCGGGAAACCTGTCCCCACTGAGCCGCCGTGATTCCGCCGATCGCGCAGGGAATAATCAGCACCAGAAAGAACAGCAGCATTCCCACATACAGCGATGGCGCCAGAGTTTTCAGAGTATCCCGGGCCATCCAGTTCAGCAGCCACGCTCGAAACGTGTATCGCTGCGTCATATGCACCAGCGCGGCCGGAAGAAACAAAAGAATTGGCAGAAGGAAGATCACAACCCACAGAATGGCTGTCGCCACCTGGCTGCCCGTCGCCAGCTGAACAACTACCGGGATCCACAGAAACGGGTACAGCAGCACCAGCGGCCAGACCACGGAACGGAACCCCAGCGCCATGCTTCCGAACAGGTCCGTTTGAAAACGCTTGATTTTCTTTTCGCCGGCCAGAGTGACTTCGACGATCTTGATCGCCAGCGTCCATGCCCAGCCGCCGAATCCGAGTATGAAGACGCTCAGCATCGACACCCAGAAATAGGTCGGCGGCGACAACCAGGCCCCAACGTGCGGAGGCGGAAGGATGAGAATTCCGCCGGGAACGTTGCCCTTTGTGTATCTCTTTCCGTCGTAGGTGGCTTCATCGGTTGGTTCCTGAATCGTGATGATGACGGCGGTTCTCTGGATCTCGATATTGCCCTCCGCGGAATCCCGCAGCTCGATGGTTCGCGCCTGCAGATACCAGTTCAGCGTGAACGCACTGCAGATCGCCATCGTGGCGGTGAATCCCCAGATCACGCCGGTGCGAACGGCGTAACCCCAGTGCTTCTGCAGGAACCTCCAGGAGTTCTTCCAGATCTTCCCGTAGAATTCTTCCGGCGGCGGTCCTTTTCTCGCGCGGCGAAGGCGTTCGCGTTCACTAAGAATCCCGGTTTCGATGTTCACGCCGCACTTGGGACATTCGACGTCGTCGATTCCCACGGGCGTCGTACAGTTCGGGCAGACTCGCCGGCGCTTGTCGGCCGCCTCATCCAGATTCAGTCCGCCAAACAGATTTTCCGGATTCCCGGACGCGGCCGGTCGTCCGGATCGAGCGAGTTTCCTGCCGGTTCGCTGTGTCCCGGTTCGACCGCTTTTTGAACCGGCTCCCGCCGACGCGCCGCCGGACGGGACTTTCACCGGGGCACTGCATTCCCTGCATTTGACAACGCGACCGGCAGCCTTGTCGGAGACCGTCAGGACGGTACTGCATTCTTTGCAGCGAACCTTGATGGGCATGTGTGACTCTTCTGACGGGACGTAGCCGGGTGAAACGAATCCGGGCGGAACGGCGGCAAGCCACAGGTGCGTTGCCCGGGAGAGAATTTCCCTTCGAACCAGCCTGGTTCGGGGCACCTAACATCGTTGGCCGATGCCGCGGAATCAAGCTGCGGCAGGAAAAAAATCTGATTCACCCGGCCAGCGGCGGCGGTTATGCAATGCCGCCGCTGGAATCGGAGAATTACGACAACATTCGGCCCGGTGCTGTTCTATTCGTCGCCGGGGTTGGCAACTTCGCGCAGGTATGCAGCCAGGTCGCGTTGCAGCAGCAGCAGGTTCTGCCATCGGTCCCACGGCACGTCAACCATCGGCATTGAAGCGGACTCATCCGGGTCGATGGCTTCTACGGCGACTTCCCGAAGGCGTTCATGGATGAAGCTCAGCACGTCGCTCAGGCACGCTCTGTCGGCCGCCGAAAGGACATTGGGAAGCGGCGGACGGCCTCCGGGAAACAGGGGCAACTGCAGATTTTCTGCATTCAGATCTGACGACAGACTGAATTCTGCCTGCGAATCGGCCGCTGCCGACAATCGAGGAACGTTGTCCGGATGCTGCAGCGGATTCAGCGCGGCAACCGTCAATCCCAGCCGAGCGGCCCGTGACGAGATTTCGTCGTCACTGCCAAACAACAGCGTGCAGCGCCCGATCTGCAGATGATCGCCGGCCTGCAGAACTCGCAACTGAACCGGATGACCGTTGACCCGGCTGCCGTTGGTACTGTTCAGGTCGGTCAGTATGACGCGGCCACGATCTTCCTGCAGCTTTGCATGAATTCGGCTGACGCGCTCGTCATTCAACTGAATCGTATTATCTTCTTCGCGGCCGATGGTGACGGGAAGCGTCAGTGCTTTGTAGATGCGCCCGCGTTCAAGACCTTCGAGTACGGAAAGGGTCACTTGTACCATCAAATCTGAGCCCGAACATACGGTGTCGCAGGGCGGCGTGTGTGGCGGTCGTCCGCAGATCAATTCAGGAGCTTGCTAACACGTGTCCGCCAGGGATCCTGCAGTTCCTTCAGGTTGTGATTGAAGAAGTCGGCGATGTTCTTTTCCATCAGGTTTTCGCCGCTGGTGCTTCGTAATTTCAAAAAACCTTCCGCGGACGCCGGTCCCGGAGCCAGCCGGCGCACCTCTTCGAAGCCTTCCTCCCGAGGCTCCACCGGCCGGAACAGCGATTCGGCCGATTTCTTCTCCTGCCTGCTTTCCTGAGAATAATACACATGCACGGCGATGGGAGGCACGATCGAGGAGACAGCCTGCATTGTTCCAAGCGCGTTCAGCCCGCGGACGCTGGACTTTGGGCTCAGCATCAGCAGTGCCCGCACATCCTGGCCTCGCGGCGTGCTGGCAGCAGGCGTGGGAGCGTCGTTCCAGGGTGCCTTCGCCCAATCGTTAACGGCAAAGGTGGCGGCCACCAGAGCGCTGGAGCCGGCGGCGCCGATCCCCAGTTTGCGGATATTCAGCTTCTTCAGTTCGTGCTCCTCGATCAGGAAGTTCTTGACGGCTTCCAGGTCTCCGAGCACCATCGCCTGGTAATCTTCGGCGGCGAGACGATTCAGCCGGGCTGCGGGGACGGCGTCACCTTCGGGAACACTGTCGCCGTGCTTTCGCAGGTCCACAGACACGACGGCGAAACCAATTCTCTGCAGGGCTTCGGCGGTCTCATCCCAGACTCGGCGAGTCATGCTTCCGGCTTCACGACCTTCCGCACCGGGCAACAGGATCACCACGGGAGCCGGTTCGGTGGTCTTTTTCGCTTCGTAGTATGTGACGTGAATCGGCCATCCGTCCGGGGCGTAAAGGATGCGGTCGTCGCCAGCGCCCTTTCGAGCCGCGGCGGCCTGCTGGGCATACGCAAACGACGGCAAAATCGACACGGTCAGCAGTATCGCGCCGAGGACGACGATTCGATGAGAGATCTCGTGCTTCGAGTTGGTGAAAGGCATCATCGCAGCTCCACTCAGTCGGCGTTCCTGTGGGCATTGAAATTCCTGGGGCGTTCTACTCCCGCCGGCCAGCGACGTCGGCAACCTGGCGGTATCGGACACCCGCGACGGTCAAAAACGGGCGAATACCCGACAAACAGTCTACGGTCGGTTGAAAGCCCGGTCAATTTACGGCATTCCTTTGCAGCCTGGTCGCGGATGCATCTCGGACGAAGGGAATCGGGCTAACGCCTGAACGGGATCATCCGCGGAAATTCAACGATACGAGACAGTTTCCGCCAGGAAAATGGTAAAGTTCCTGAACGCAATCCACTATTCTGAAGAACGCGGCGCACGGGATTCACGGATTGCCTGAAACGCCGTGTGGCTCTAATCGACTCGATTCACGTAACCGGAGTCTTCAAGTTACGATGCGTGCGTCTGACGGCTGGTGTCCCGAAGTCCCGCGCAATGCGTGTTGACCGGAGCAGATTGTGGTGCGAGCTTCCGGCGGGATCGGCTTCTGAAGCAAGGGCCGGTCCTGGCTAAAGAAGCCATCGTGCCGATTGCAGGGACGGTTCAGATGCATCCGGGAACACAATTCAGGACTGCCCGAGTGTTGTTCGGTATATGATCTGCCTGTCCGGGCCAGCCTCGGCGGGCTTTGTTCGTCAAATCCTTCGTTCGGACCAGTTTGTATCCATGTCGTCAAAAGCGTCAAACACGTCAAATGCGATTCAAACCTGTCCGGGCTGCGACAGCTTCATTCTGTCTGACACCTATGAGTGTCCGGAATGCGGACATGTTTTCGACAAGTCCAAGGCGGCAGCCGCCACAGCCGCAAAGCAGGCTCGCGATGCCGAGAAGGAAAAATTTAACGCTCTGCATGACCCGTGTCCGAGTTGCGGCGAAATGGTGCGGACCGGATTGGTTCGCTGCTGGCGCTGCAACTCGTTTATGCGACAGGACATTGCCGAACGCTACCAGAAGCTGACCAGCAATCCCCAGCCAATCATCTTTAGTGACATCCCGGCAGAACAGCGGACTGAGTTCATTCCGCCACGGCCGGGAACGCGCTCCGGCGGGGGATACGGCAGCGACGTGTTCGACGCGGAAGACGATCAGGACGATGAATTCACGCTGCAGGGCATCGGATCATCGGACGGTGGCGACCGCGAGTTCGAGCTGGATGCCGACCTTCACCAGCGCTCGGCAAAATCGACTGCTGAAGCCGCAAAGACGCCGCCCGCCGCGCGCACCGACGGTCCCGATCAGCCGACGAAGCAAACGCCTGGCGGCGCGACTGCGGACTCAGCGAAATCGGACGGTTCGAAATCCGAAGGTGGTGCGGACGCCGCGACGAAGACCGCAGCCAGTGAAAAGGCTCCCGCCGGCGTAGACGCGGACGAGCTTCTCGGTATCGCACTGAAGGAACAAAAAGAAGCCCAGCAGCGTCGCCGTAACCGTCTGGCTGAAGCGAAACGCAAGCGCATTCTGATTCCGTGCAGTTGCGGGGCCTGGGTTCGCGTGACGGAAGAACAATCCGGACGCACAGTCCGCTGCCGCCAGTGCAAGAAACCGGTGCTGGTACCGGAGATCAGGAAGAAGGAAAAACCGGCAGTTGCCCGAAAGAAGGAAGCCGCTCCCGAAATCAACGTGGACTGGGTCGAAGATGTGCATTTGCACGTTCTGACTCCCACGGATCTGGTGCTGAAACCCGGCAGCCTTGAAAAGTCGTTCGAGCCCGTTGACGTTGGATTTCATGAAAGCGGCGTTCACATCGTCAAGTTGGGAGCTGCCGCGAAGGGAAAGAAAAAGTCACTGTTCGGTCGCGGGTCAGGCGGCGATTCGTCAGCAGCGGACCAGCGAACGGAGGTACGCGCTCATATCACAAAGACCGGAGGTTTCGCTGACGTACAGAACGCCGAAGTGATGACGATCAACGCCGAGAAAGCGACTCAGATCAGAATGGTGCAGCCGGTTTCCGCGGCACACGAATCCATGTTCGCCGGAGTCGCAGTGTTCGGAGATGGTCGCATCGCGGTCTACCTGCCGCTGGATCCCGGAGAAAGCCGACAGGCATTTCTGTCGTTTCCGCTAAGCACGTTTCGAACCTTTGCCGCCCGACTGAAACAGACGCATTCCGTCGAATTGCCGGCCGAAGAAAACGGCGTTCCGGCAAGAGAAGAAACCGAAACCCTGAGCTGCTTCATCAGTCAGTCGCGGGTCGAATCGCTGAAAAACCTGTCTTTCTATCAAAACGACCCGGGATTCCAGTTGGAGCTGTCCGGGTACAAGTGCTGTGCGTGTGGAATTGCCGTTTCGGAAGAGTCCCGCGCGAAGCAGAAACTCGGCGGTGCCGCGGGCAAATCGATTGCAAAAGCAAAGTGCCCGAAATGTTCCAGCAAGTTCGGCAATCTGCCGCTGTACCGCATCGTCAAGGGCGCAGGCGAAACGGAAGTCCGCCCGTCGATGCCAGTCGGCGGCGCCGAGACAGACAATTCCGCCGCTGCGGAACCGTCGGCTGAGACTGAGTCTGAGTCACCAGCCGCCGGCACGATTGAAACCGCCGCGTCCGGCGCCGATTCAACGCAGCCGGTTGCCGATGCCGGTCAGTCCTGAACCTGCAGCCGGATGGTTTCTGCCGACGACGTTGCGTACGAACCGCAAAGCGCGATCATGATGTGCGTTCGCGCCGTTGGATGAAGAAGGCAGGATCACGCTATTTCTTCGATCTGGCTTCCGCGACTTCGCTTCGCGGTTCCATATCCCAGACACGAAGCCGGTTTTCCTCACCTGCGGTCGCAAGGAATCGACCGTTGTTCGACATGCCAAGTCCAATGATCGGACCCGCATGTGCCTTGAACTCCGTTGGCGGCCGATCCAGATTTCGAAGCTGCCAGCTCCAGACACGACCTTCCCAGTCTCCGGCAAACAGTGTCTTGCCATCCGGTGAAAACAGTGCCACGGGGCGGTGCCCTGCGACGTCGCGCAGCGGAAGTTCGGAGATTGGCTGCCCCTTTCGCGTGTCGATGACGACAACTCCCTTTGCTCCGATCAGGGCCAGGGCTGCGTCCTTTCGATCGACAAACATCATCTGTGTATCCGTCATCCGCGTATCCAGCATTGGCTCCGTTGACGAAATGGTGACAGCCTTGTCTTCAGGCCAGCGGTCGCCCGCTTTTTTCCAGATTCGCAATTGCAGCTTACCGTCGCTGTGCCGACCGTACGTCGCCAGCAGCTTCCCGCCCGGCGAAGGAAGAATCAGAGTTGGACCCAGGATGTCGGGGTCCGGGTTCAGCCTTGCGACGTCCCATTTTCCCGTCACGTCTTCCTTCAGGATCGATGCCTTTTCCTGCAGAGTCTCGGCGTCAAGTTCAAGAAGCCGGAACTGCGTTCGTTCCCGAACACTGACGAACAGCGAGTATCCGTCCGATGAAAGCGCCATCGCCGGCACTGCGCCTTCGAAGGCTTCCAGTGACCGTCGGCTTTCTCCGGTCTTCAGGTTGCGGATGGAAAGCACATCTGCCGCCATTCCCGGAATGCCGGTCACACCCAGAACAGCAGCATCCGCGATTCTTCCCCACTGCCACGAAAGTGCCTGCTGTTCTTCGTCGGCAAACTTCCCGGTGACCAGGTCCATCGTCGCTGAAAGTGGCGACGGCATCACCAGTCCGCGAGTCCGGTCCAGTGCAAGGTCGTAGACGCCCTGCGACCTTCGCCAGGTTCGTAGCCTTGACCCCGTCAGGGTATCCCAGACGACCACGGGCTGATCTGGAGCGGCTCCCCGCATCAGCTTGCTTTCCAGAAACTGAGCCGCTGCAAGAGTTGTGGCGTCATCGCAGAGAGACAGGACAACTCGGCGGATCGGGCGTGACTGGAAGTCAAATTCCGTCGGCATGGTGCTCAGGAGTCCGGGCTGGCCGTCATGAGCAATGGGATCGACATCCGCTGAGGAGTCCGCTGTCGGCTCGGCCGCGCGTTCCGGGTCCTGCGACCGGATCGCCGTAATTCTCTCGCGAAGCCGTCGACGCTGCTCTTCCGTTTCGGAAACTCGAAGCTGGTGCTCATACAGCGCCAGCAGCGGATTCGTCGAACGAATTCCGGTCAGTGTCAGATTGTTTTGAGCGGTCGTGATATCGCGGTCATAGTTCCTTGCGATTGTGTTCGCGCTCTGACGCTGCACTTCACCGTTTTGAATGACTTCTCTGGTGACCAGGTATGCGTCCTTCGGCAGGGTGAACGTTTCCTTTGCTTTTGCGGAGTCGGTATTACCAGGAACGTCCGTCAGCAGAGCAATGCGATCATCGCTGATGGAAAAGACTCCAGCCGGAGTGCTGCGAAGTTCGACAATCGGCCCGGAATGCAGCTTGAACGTTGCGACCATCTGCTTTCGTGCCAGGTCAAAGTGTGTGAGTGACCCGTCGAGTCGGCCAATGTAGGTCAGCTTGCCGTCGTGCTTTCGCTCCATCGCTGTGATTGCACCTGATACGTCGCCCAGGTCCGGAGCGAAGACGGTTTCGTATTCGACGTCGTCGCCGTTCAGGTCGGTTCCCCGGACTGGTTCGCCTCCTGTCAGTGCGCGTCGAAGGATTCGTCCGTCGGCCAGTCCCACGACGATTCGGCCGTGTTCTTCCTCAATCAGTCCTGAAACCGGCTGCGTATCGTCGAGTGCCTGCGATGTAACCCGGTCAACGATGGTGCCGTCGTCCGTCCTGAAGATCGTTACGACTTCGTCGGACGTCACAACAGCCGCCAGCTTTCTGGTCTCGGAAAAGAACAGATTCAGGATCGGTGACGAAGGCAACTCCACGTTGAACAGCGGCTGAACAGTCACCACAGGGGTCTCCGGCGACACGGCTTCGGCCTCGGTCATTGTCAGCACGGGCGTCGGCTGCTGCACGACCTTCGACGTTTGCCAGATCTGACACAGGCCGTGTTCTGTGACGGTCATCAGAGATTCGCCGTCAATGGCTCTAATCAGCACGATTCCGGAATCTGCCAGCCGTGACATGGCACGCCGTTCATCAAGGAACGCGAACAGATCCTGTGAATAGATGTCCCAATCCTGCAGGTTCGCGCTGCTGCGCGCAATGAGGCGACCGTCGGCCGTACCGACGACAACCGTGTCGCCTCCGTCCAGCAATTCAATGCTGCGGATTTCGCCGGGGAGTCCGATCACAGGCTGCGTCGTCACTTCTTTCCTGTTTCTTGTAACAGCCATGACGATGTCAGAATCGCGCGCAACACCGGACCGTGTCGTCCAGAACGATTCCGTGCCCAACACCTCCACCTGGGTACTCACGACACCAAGACTGCGTTCACCGGATGTCGCTGCGATCCGGGATCCGTCATTCGTAGCGGCAACGTAGAAGCGGCGTGCCAGTTGATTCTGCAGCTTCACCCATGCCGCAGTCGCAATCGCGAAGCGGCCGGTCCGTGAAATCACAGTTTCTGCGGCTGCGGCGACACCACCGACCGTCGGTTTCCGGCCACCATCTTCCATTTTCAGACGATCGAGCAGTGACAGTCCGGCCGAAGCCACAGACTCGTTCTTCGATTCGGCCCTGCGTTTTTCCGCGTCGGCATTCGTTCTTCCGCTCGCCGTCAATAAGTCGTCACTGGCCACAGCGGCGTCCGGATTCTGTCGCGACGGCGAGTCGCTGGCGGAGACTGTCTCAGGCGTCTGAGCCCCGGCGACTGATTCCGATCCCGTATTCGAATTGCCTGGTGCCGGACTCAGGGCTGTGGATTCGCTGTTCGGTGCCGTCGAACCTTCGGCATCGGAGGCGGGTTTCTGCGCTGGAGTTACCGCATCACCGGTTTCAGTCGGAGTGACAACAGTCGTCACAATGTTTGTCGAATCTGCGGCGACGTCGAGGCCGATATTTTCGGCGACCCCATTCTCGGCCACCGGCGCTGGCGGGAGTGATGCGTTTGCGGCGTCTGCTTCCGGCGAGGCTGTTGCATCCACAGCGGCTTTCGTTGTTGCATCCGCGTCGGCCGTTGTTGCTGCGGAAGCGGATGTGTCCGTGTTTGAGTCCGGTTTGTTCTTCGCTCGAAGTTCGGCTATTCGTTCCGGCGGCTTACTGAAGTCGACCTGTTCTCCGCAGCCGATCACAAGTCCAATGGCTGCGACAATCATCAGCGGCAGAATTCGTCTGAACACGATCCGTTCGTTCCTCAAAACCTGATATCTCAAAGTGAAGTCCCTCGCGCCGGGCGACTGGATCGCCCGTTACGCTCGGCGACGTGCGACCGTTCCCGATTGCAGATGGCGGCGGCGCAGGACGCTGTCGGCGGAGTCGTCAGACATCAGAACCGCAGCGATTCCACAGTAGAATCCCGGCGTTAATTTCTGATGAATTTGCTCCACGCCTTATCGCGGCGTCAGCGAATTCGTTTGGCGATCACGGAAATCGCGAAGCGCTCGCAGCCCGGCTGATCTCGCGGCGATTAGCACGTTCTATTGCGGCGGGGCCGGCTTTCCAGTGCGCTTGCGTGCTCGTTCATGCAGTTCGACGGGGACGAACTTCAGCAGTCGCTCGATGACGTCGTCCGTCGTGACGCCCTGGCTGTCTGCCTGATACGTTGTGACCATGCGATGCCGCAGCACCGGCCTGGCCACGTACTTGATGTCGTCGGTCGTCACGTGGAACCGACCTTCCAGCAGCGCTCGCGCGCGAGCTCCCAGAATCAAATACTGGCCGGCTCGCGGTCCCGCTCCCCAGCTGACCAGTTCCTTCACAAACGGCGGCGCTTCCGGTTCGTTCGGTCGGGTTGCCCGGACCAGGTCTCTGGCGTACACGAAGTTGTATTCGGCGCAGGGTACCTTGCGGACAACTTCCTGCAGTGCCTGGATCTGTTTTCCCGTCAGTACCGGAGTCAACTGCGGCTTCTCGCTGCCGGTAGTCTGCTTCAGAATTCTCAGTTCTTCGGCCGCCGTGGGATATTTGACCACGATGTTGAACATGAAGCGGTCCAGCTGCGCTTCGGGCAGCGGGTATGTTCCTTCCTGTTCGATCGGATTCTGCGTCGCCAGCGTGAAGAACGGATCAGGAAGCTGGTACGTGCTGGAACCGACGGTGACGTGTCGTTCCTGCATGGCTTCCAGCAGTGCCGCCTGGGTCTTTGGAGGCGTACGATTGATTTCGTCCGCCAGCAGAACGTTGGTGAACAGCGGGCCTTTGATGAATTCAAAATGTCGCCGGCCGGTTTCGGGATCGTCCTGCAGAACATCCGTGCCGGTGATGTCGGACGGCATCAGGTCCGGCGTAAACTGAATTCGCCGAAAGGCAAGCTGCAGGATGGAAGCGATCGTGCTGCACAGCAGAGTCTTGGCAAGACCCGGTACTCCGACCAGCAGGCAGTGGCCACGGCAGAACATTGCAATCAGCAGTTCGTCGACGACTTCGTCCTGGCCGATGATCACCTTGCTGATTTCCTGACGCATTCGCTGATAGGCGGCGGTCAGGCCCTTAATCGCCTGTTCTTCCAATTGCTCCGTCGCGAGCGGTCGTGACTCGCTTTTCGCATGTTCCTGCTGTTGTGACATTCGTCGCTCGAAGGGATCGTGGACCGGTGATTTTGCGAACATTGGAACGACAACGCTCGGGAATTGCGAGCGGATTTCGACCGATGCCTGGCGAACGCCGGCGCGTTTGGGCATGATGTTCGACCGGTGTCACTTCGTTCGCGTTTGTTGTATCGGGTTTCCTGCCGGAACAAGTCGCGTCGGCGCGACAAGCACGCGGACGTGAACTGCCGGGCATCGTCTCCTCCGAATCCTGAATCTCCGCCTAAGCACCCCTGAAAGTTCCATCCATGAGCGACGTGAAGTACCTGATTTTCGACGTGGAAGCTGTCGGCGACGGCGGTCTGATACAGCGGGTCAAGTATCCGGATGAGCAGCTTTCGGAGCGCGAAGCCATCGAGCGGTTTCAGGCGGATCTGCTGGAACAGACCGGACACGACGTACTGCCGGCGACGTTTGTGCTGCCGGTGTCAGTCGCGGTCGCCAAGGTGACCGCCGATTTTCGCCTGACCGAACTCTGTGTCCTGGACGCCCCGGAATTCCGTCCGGAAGAGATCGTCAGAAAGTTCTGGCAGGGCTGGATGCACTACGGGCGACCAACGCTGGTGACGTTTAACGGTCGCGGCTATGACCTTCCAGTACTTGAATTCGGCGCGTTTCGATATGGACTGAGCCTTCCGGCATGGTTCAACGTGGAATCCCGCAGCTTCGAGCAGGCTCGCAACCGCTACAACATCGATCGGCATATCGACCTTCAGGATCTGTTTTCCAACTTCAGCGCGGTTCGAATCAGCGGCGGACTGAACCTGATGGCGAATCTGATCAGCAAGCCGGGGAAGTCAGGTGTCGACGGTTCACAGGTCCAGGGGCTGTACTGGGATGGTCAGGCCGACAAGATCAACGACTACTGCCGCTGCGATGTGCTGGACACGTACTTTGTCTTCCTGCGCAGCCGCGTACTGATCGGGCGCCTGACGCTTGATGAAGAACAGGCACTCGTCGAGGAAACGAAGGCGATGCTGAAGGATCAGGCCGATGAGCACCCGGCCTATGAGCATTATCTGCAGCACTGGGACGCTCGGGAACGTTCGACGCGCCACTGCGCCGAATCGGAATCGCCAGCCGTCACCTCCGTCGACGCGCCGCTGGAGCAGGTGTAGCCGCCGCCAGTCGGTCGAATGGCTCCTCGGCCAGCGAACGGTCCCAATGACCCCAATGGTGTCCCGCATTCCGCAGCGCCGCGTCTTGTTCGGGAAATCTGTTGTTCCAGCGAGAGATTCTGCTCGTCTTAACAATTTCTGAACACAGAGCCGCTATCCCGCGCGAAGTTGAGTCAGGCTGACGTAGTCCGACCGAAGAGGCATCTCCACGTTGGCCGCCTCCTGACAGAGGCTGGCCCTCGGACGGGCGACGGCTGTCTTCCACGACCGGACCTGTTGGACGTGGTGTTGAGGTAATGAGACCTTCGTGATGGCCGAGTGCAAGTACCGAATTCAGACGGTGCAGGGATTGTCGAAGCAATACACGCTGGAGCAGCTCCGGCTGCGCAAGGCAGACGGGCTGATCGACGACGCTTCGAAATGCACTCCGGACGACGGAGACTCGTGGACTCCGCTGGGCATGCTGCTGATGATGCACGGCGATTCTCGCGAATTGCATCCTTCTCCCGGCAGACGGCAGCGTTCAGCACCCACGACGCATAAGACGGCGTCATCGGAGTCCGAAGAACGAGGTGCGTCGGCGACGCTCGATGTGACTCCCCGGTTTCTGAGAAGTCGCCGGGCCACCGCAGTCATCCTGTCACTTGGGCTTGCCGCGGTGTTTGCTCTCGGCTGGATGTCCAGCGGCTATTTCCGGAGCCCGAACCCTGAATTGTTCGGGGGAAAGTCGACGGAGGTCGGCAAAGCGCTGAGTCCGGAAGAAATGACTTCGAAGATCGACGCAATGGAGAACCGACTGCGATTTGTTCAGTCGACTCTGCCAGCGATCGAGAAGATCAACCGAAAACTGGATTTCGAGGCACGCGAGAACTCCACCGTTCCGCTGATTGGCTATCAGCCGCGCGAAGTGACGGCTGACGAGAAAGTCCTTGTTGATGAGCGACTGATGAGGTACAGCCGGCTGGTACGCGAGAAAGGCGCCAATGGCAGCCGGCTGGATGACAGTACCGTTCGGACCTACAGCCGTTACCTTGTGGAGCTGATTGAACTGATCGATTCTGAACGGACCGGCCGCGACGATGCCCTGATGAAGCTGGCGGAGCTGGTGAAATTCATTTATCTGCTGCAGTTGGGGAACCTGCGATCAGGTAGCCAGCCGGCACATCAGGAAGCGGAACAACTCATCCTGGAATCTTCGAACATTGGCCTTCGCAGGCTGTTTGTCGAATTACAGACCGGGGACGTTGGCTTCTACGACGTTGTGGCGTCGGCAACCCCCCGGGAACGCGCCGGGATGCTGCTGGTTCGCTACTGGTTCTATCGGGCTCACAATCCCGCTGACGTTGACCAGTGGCTGCAGAAAATGCTGGCGGATATCGATCCCGCATATCACGGAGAAATTTACAAGTCGATCAACGAAGTTGCCGCCATCGAATGATCACTTTGGAGTCCCTGTGATTCTCACTGGCAGGAAAGGCCGCGACAATAGTCGCAATTCCCGCGTTCGCCGCGACGGGCGGTAGTCCCGAACGCGGAATCGTCGTAAGTTTCACCGGCGCTGATCTTGCGCCCGGCCGGTGACCGATGTACCATAGTGCGGCTCACGGCTGGCATTAGCATTCTCACGCAGGTACTTCGATGACCATTTCAGCGACAGAATACTTTCGAACTCGCAAAGCCGATCGGAAGAAGGAAACCCGCTACCTGAACGTGATCAACAAGGACAACTGCACGTCGTGCGAATCCTGCGCTTCCGTGTGTCCGGTCGACTGCATTTACGAAGTCGTCAGTCCCGTTCCGTCTCAGAGCTACCACCAGATCGATACCACTCGCTGCATCGGCTGCCAGATGTGTTATCGGTCGCCCAGTGACAGCAACGACCTGTATACGCTGACGATCTGTCCCTGGAACGCCATCGACATGCTTCACAATCCCAATGTGAAGCCGGATGAACATTCCGTTCTGGAACCGTACTATCGGGGCAGCGATTCCGATTTGCCGTGGCCGAAGCTGGAGGAGTACGCCTATCAGTTGTTCCTGGACGGCGAAGTCTTTATTCCCGCCGACGAAACCGCCCTGCACTCGGTGTTTGGACTGCTGCAGCAGGAAGCGTGGATGTACAGCGAAGCGGATAATGTTCGCATCGTGCAGGAACAGACACAGGCCGGTGAAGGCTACGTGCGCTATGCCGCCACGGAATCGGGTCGCGATCTTCTGGACGTGATCTTCGATAACTACCAGCGGATCTTTATGGATTGAAGCCACTGTGAGCCCAAATCACAGGACGCTTGCCGTTCCCCTGCTGCTGATCGTGACTGGAACCGGATGGCTGTTGTCCGTGTTGGGCATCGCTCCGGAAATCGACTGGGTGTGGACTCTGGCCCTGGCGTTAATTGGCGTCATGACTTTTGTGTCGGTCGGGTTCGACAAGGGCACGCTGGTCATCGGCGGCTTCTTTCTGGTGACAAGCATTCTGTCGGTACTGCGACAGACCGGCCGGATCACCTTCAATGCGGAGGTGCCGGTGTTGCTGATCTCCGTCGGGGTGCTGATGTTGATTGCTCGCCACCCGGCAATTCCCAGGCCGGGCTGGATCGTGGAATCGCGGAAGGACGAGCAATGATTCTGCACGCATTCGCGGGCGTTTCTCGTTTCCACCCCCCGACCGCCTTGCCTTCCCGCCTTCGCTGTCGATAATCCGGGTTCTGAAAGCAGCCGTCCTTCAAGGAGCGGGACGCTGCCTCCAATTGTGGAGAGGCCAGCCAAACCGGGTCAGGTCCTAACGGAAGCAGCCCTGCGGTGTTCGGTTCTCTGGTGCATGCGGAGGTAGCGTCTCGCTCCTTCATTCTGTCCGAACAGCGACGGCGACAGCCGGATTGCAGCGAGTATGACCGAGGATAGGGAGCGTCCGTCCGCCGGGCCACCAAAGAAACGCAGACCCGGAGCCGCTCCGGATGCTTCCGAAAAGCCGGGTCGCGGTCCGTTCGGACCGATGACGCTGGTCTTTATCGTCCTGCTGCTGCTGGGCGGCTACTACATCTTCAGCGCCCCGGGAAGCCACGGAACGCAGGTCCCGTACGGATTCTTCTGGAACGAACTGCTGAAGGACAACGTCAAGTCCGTGCAGTTTCACGGAGAAATTCTGACGGGTGAATGGAAGACTGTTCCGCAGTCAAAGCCCGAAGGTCTGACCGGCACTCTGAAGAAGGAATTCAATACGGTGCTGCTGCCGCCGTATGCCGAAGACCGCGAGCTGGCCGCTGAACTGAAAAAGCACGGACTCACCAGTCTGAGCGCCGAACGCACGTCGCTGGGACCGGGCAGCGAACTTTTGATTTGGTTTTCAGTGCCGCTGCTGTTGCTGCTGTTTATGTTCATCATGATGCGCCGCACCGCTGATCCGTTCAGCGGCGGCGGCATGATGGGCAGCTTCATTCGCAGTCCTGCCCGGCGGTTCGAAAAGGAAGAAGGAGCAGTCACGTACGACGATGTGGCGGGACTGAAGACGGCCAAGCAGGATCTGCAGGAAGTTGTCGAGTTTCTGAAGTCGCCGGACCGGTTTCTGAAACTGGGTGCCCGGATTCCCAAGGGAGTTCTGCTGGTCGGGCCGCCCGGCACAGGCAAGACTCTGCTGGCACGCGCGACCGCGGGCGAAGCTGGAGTCCCCTTCTTTTCGATCAACGGATCAGAGTTCATTCAGATGTTCGTCGGCGTTGGTGCGACGCGCGTCCGGGATCTGTTCAAGACCGCTCGCGAGTCCGCTCCGTGCATTATCTTTATCGACGAAATCGACGCGGTAGGACGCGTTCGCGGCGCCGGTGTCGGCGGAGGCCATGACGAACGCGAACAGACACTGAACCAGATTCTCAGCGAGATGGACGGGTTCAGCCAGTCGGAAACCGTGATCGTCCTTGCGGCAACGAATCGTCACGACGTGCTCGACCCCGCTTTGCTGCGGCCCGGGCGTTTTGATCGGCATGTCACTGTGGATCGTCCTGCCAGAGACGGCCGCCTGGGAATCCTGAAGGTTCATGTTCGCAAAGTCCCGCTGGCCGACAATGTCAGCCTGGAAGACCTCGCTCAGACAACGATGGGCTACTCCGGCGCCGAACTGCAGAAGCTCGTCAACGAAGCGGCGATTCATGCGGCCCGTGAAAACAAGAAGCGCGTCGAGATGGAGGACTTTCTGTTCGCCCAGGATCTCGTGCTGATGGGCGCGCGCCGCGATGAAGTGATGGACGACGAAGAAAAACGGCTGACCGCCTGGCATGAAGCCGGTCACGCGGTTCTGGCGTGGTATCAGGAAGGCATGGATCCGGTCCACAAGGTGTCCATCATCCCGCGCGGCCGCGCACTCGGTGTGACGCAGTTGATGCCCGAAAAGGAAATCCACAACGTCGCGGAAGACAATCTTCGGCTGCGACTGGTGATGATGATGGGCGGCCGGGCGGCTGAGAAACTGGTGTTCAATCAGTATTCCGCCGGAGCCGAAGACGACATCGAACGCGCCACGAAACTCGCGCGGCGCATGGTGGCAAGCTGGGGCATGTCCGAAAAGGTCGGTCCGGTTTCGTTCAAGCAGTCGGAAGAACATCCGTTCCTTGGCAAGGAAATGCACAGCTACCGTGAATTCAGTGAAGAGACCGCTCGCATCATCGACATGGAAGTGCAGCGGATCATGCACGAAGTAAATTCAACGGCCATCGAGATGCTGTCGCAGCATCGCGAACAGCTCGATGCGCTGGCCGAGGCGCTGCTCAAACACGAAAACCTCGAACGCAGCGAAGTGGAAAAAATCCTCGGCCCCCGCCCCGGCGCAAAGCCCGACAACGCGCCGGAAGAACCTTCGGCATCAACCGCTTCCGAACCGCCCGCCGACCAGAACAACGGCTGAGGCAACTACGTGAGTTGGTCGAAGGATTTTGTGTTTGGCTTGCCCGCAAAGACTCGTGCGGGTGCCGTCAGCTTCCAGTTGTTTGGGTCCGGCCCAACGAGCAGAAACGTCCAGAGTGTCAGCACTGCCGCGACCGGCGTCAGGATATGCAACGGAACGGGAAACCACAGCCTGCCAGCCAGCATCAGGACCAGCGGTACCACGCCGACAAGGATCGGCGCCACGATAATCTGATCGTATCCGGGAATAATCCAGCGCAGCGTCAGCAGCCTGCCGAGAGGGTTGATTGGCGAAGCGTGATTTCCGCCGACAAGCGCAATCCGGAACGCCATCAGAAACATCGTGCCATAGATCAGCAACATGATGGTTGCGCCCTGAAGAACGCTTTCGTCTCGGACATGTATCAGGAACGCATGAAGCCACCATCCTGCCATAGCGGAAGTCATCATCCGTTCGCCGGTGCTGATCGATCGCGTCGGTACCCAGGGCGAAAGCGAGCTGAAAGGCCAGCCCAATTCTGACGGCGGAAGCTTTTCAGGCGACGACTGATCGTCAATCGTTCCGCCGGATCGAGTCTTCATCGATGTCCAACGCGTCTTGATTCGGCTTCCCCAAACCGTTGTCTCGTCCCACGGAAATAACTTCCAGCTACTGCTGAGTCCCGCGAGAGCCACGAGCCATCCAGCCAACAGGCACGGCACGGCCGTGGCGGGAAACCACGCACTGAGTTGAATTCCTGCCGCCAGCAGGAAAAGCGATATCCAGGCCGGCGGTCGTGGTCGAGTCAGCCAGACAATGATTGCGACAGTTGTCCCGTGCGATAGCAGGCATGTCAGAATCGCACTGATCGCGTCCGGCCGCTTGAGGCTCGGATCGAACAATGTACGGGAGTCCGTCAGCAGTGAGGCCAGAACTCCAATGACGACTGCGTCCGCCCACAGCGGATGGACCGCTCCGATCGGCAAAGGCATCCCGCGTTTCCATGGAGAATTCTTCAGCCATTTCAGGTATTCAGAATTGAACAGCGGGTGAAAGGACAGCACACGGTGCATTCCGTAAATAAGCATCAGGCCGACAATGCCAAAATCTCTGGCAAGCAGTGCGGAGTCTGCCGCTTCACCGGGGCCGTCGATACTGCTGATCGCTGCCCAGGTGACTTCCATGCTCAGCAGCACAACAGCAGCCGTCAGTGCAAAGACCGGTGGCGGAAAAACCTGTCGCATCCCGGACATGATCTGTATTCTCATTGCGAGACTCTGCTGAAGTAGTGGTCGACGTTTTCCAGAGTTTCAGGGCTGGTGAGCGACGCCAGGACGTCGCTGAGTGGTCCGCCGATTCCCGTTAATCGCCGGAGCCCGTCGAGCGACTCATGGGCGACAACATGACCGTCGCGGACGACTACGAAGTTGTCGGCGAGATCCTGGATGATTTCGGGCGCGGGAGCCGTCAGCACAACCAGATAGTCGTGTTCCCGCGCAAGCCGCCGCAGGACGTGCTTCAACGCCAGAATTCCGGCAGGGTCCAGGCCGCCGCCAAATGGTTCGTCCAGCAAAAGAATGCGAGCATCCGTGATAATGGCCGAGGCGAGCGCCAGCTTCTTTTGTTGCCCATTCGAATATGAGCGAATCGGCCAGTCGGACTCGCGAGACAGGTTGAACAACTGGAACAGGCCGTCGGCATGCGCGAAGAGTCGGTCCACGGCGATACCGTAGATCGCCCCGACGCTCAGCAGGAACTCCCGTCCAGTGCGATGTTTCGGCAGCCACGGACGGTCTGGCAGGAATACGGCACGTCGCCGGATCTCAAGTTCATTCTCGACGGTGGAACGGCGAACCATTCCGTCCACTTCGACGGTACCCTTCTGCGGCGACAGAACTCCGGCTATCACTGACAGCAGTGTCGTCTTGCCCATGCCGTTGGGCCCAACGATCGCAGTGACACCCGGTCCGCGAATTTCCAAGTCCAGCTTTCGCAGCACCGGGCGCACGCCATAGTGCTGGGTGATTTCAGTGAGCCGGATCATCTGCGTTCCGCCGGTTCAGGGACACGATTTGAATCACAGTTCTTGATCAGGAAACGGCACGGCGACCGGATGGGTCACTGAATTTTCACCAAAATGGTTCGTCTGGCCAAAAAATCGGATTTGCAGCGAATACCCCGTGTATTGGTGGACCGACGGGCGCAAACCACGCGCTCCCGCCGCACCGTGCGGCTCGCGGCGGGAATCGTGTTCAACGCGGCGTCAAGGCGTTCGGCGTCCTCAGTTGACGCGGATTATTCACGGGCTTGTACGACGTGACTCCGATCCCGTCGAATTGCAGCGACGGGTTCGGAGTCCCGTCGTACAGTGTGCTTCTTGCCGATTCGAGACCACATCCGTTTCCAGGACGCTTTACGTCAGGAATTGCTGATCTCGTGAATAATCCGGGCCGGGTGCAATCAGCGCAGCACATCGCAGACTTGGCGACGTCGCCCGTCGGTGCGCGCTGGGTGTCGGAGTTGCCGAAGCTGTCGGTCGGAAGTGCTCAACCACCGAGGCTCATTGTGACCGTTTTCAGTTCGGTGTAGTTGGCGAGTCCCGCCTGGCCGAGTTCGCGGCCGATGCCGCTCATCTTGAAACCGCCGAATGGTGCTCCCGCGTCGAAGACGTCGTAGCAGTTCACCCAGACCGTACCGGCTCGAACAGCGGCGGCGATGCGGTGAGCCTTTGTGACGTCGCGAGTCCAGACGGCGGCCGCCAGACCATAGAACGTGTTATTCGCCCGGTCGATCACTTCGCCGACGTCCTTGAACTTCAGGATATACATGACCGGACCGAAGATCTCGTGCTTCGCGATATCCATGTCGTCGGTCACGTCCGTAAAGACGGTGGGTTCCACAAAGTAGCCGGGGCCGTGAATTCGCCGGCCGCCGGCGACGCATTTGGCTCCCTGCTTATTGCCGCGATCGATGAAGTCCAGAATCTTGTCCATCTGAGCCTGGTCGACCTGCGGGCCCTGAGTCGTTTCGCTGTCGAAGGGGTTCCCCAGCACGCGCTGGCGAGCCCGCGCGACGACCTTCTCGACGAATTCATCGTGTACCGACTCTTCAATGAACAGCCGGCTGCCCGCGCAGCAGCATTGCCCCTGATTGAAGAACAGTCCGAATTCTGCTCCCGCGATCGCGGCGTCCAGATCGGAATCAGCAAACACAATGTTGGGACTCTTGCCGCCCAATTCGAAGGACAGGCGCTTCAGTGTCTGAGCGGCATCCTTCATGATGATTTGAGCGGTGGCTCCTTCGCCCGTGAACGCGATCTTGTCGACCTGCGGGTGCTTCACCAGAGCGGCACCGGCGGTCGGTCCATAACCGGGAACCACGTTGATGACTCCCGGCGGGAACCCGGCTTCCAGAGCCAGTTCGGCCAGCCGCAGGCAGGTCAGCGGAGTCTGTTCGGCGGGTTTCATGACGATGGTATTGCCCGTGGCCAGCGCCGGTCCCCATTTCCACGCGGCCATCAGCAGCGGGAAGTTCCACGGAATGATCTGACCGCAGACACCGATCGGTTCTCGCCGCGTGTAACAAAAATAGTCGCCGCGGACGGGAATCGTGTCGCCATGAACCTTGTCGGCCCAGCCGGCGTAGTACCGCAGACAATCGATCACCAGCGGCAGATCGGCCGCTCGTGAATCACCGATCGGTTTCCCGTTGTCCAGAGTCTCCAGAGCGGCAAGTTCTTCCAGGTTCTTTTCGACCAGCTCGGCCAGCTTGTACATCAGGCGGCCTCGGTCGCGAGCGTCCATTCGTGACCACGGGCCGGTTTCGAACGCGGAGCGGGCGGCGTGAACCGCCAGATCAATGTCTTCCGCGTCTCCTTCCGCCACTTCGCAGATGACTTCCTCGGTTGCCGGGTTGATCGTTTCAAATGTTTTGCCGCTGACGGACGAGCGGAATTCGTCGCCGATCAGAATTCCGGTCTGTCGGATTCCTGGTGCCGTTGCTGTTCCGGATTCAGTTGCCAGGGACATCTGCATTCTCCCGCGTCGATGTGGTGTTCATGTTGAATCGCCGGTCAGCCCGGCGAACTCTGCGACAGTATGCCAGCGATGGGTGGGATTTTCGACCGAAGCAGCCGGAATCCGCGGCCGGTGCTGCACCCGATTTCGGGAGTGAAGATCTGCGAATTCGAATACAATCCGGCCGTGCTGACCGGCGCGAGTTGTCATCAAACGTCGCTGCCGATTCCCTTCACAACGTATCGAGTACCCGATTTCATGGACGACTTTATCCGCGCTGTCAGCGAGATGATCGACGAACACTGGGTCAAGTTCGTCACGGCTGGTGCGTTTACGGCGCTGGGCTGGCTTATCGCCCGCCGCCGCGCGGCGCGCGACTGGAAGAAGCGGGAGTTCTTTGACCGCATCAACTTCTCACTGAACAGCATTCGCGACGGTACGCTGCGGATTCGCACGCTGTCGGAAAAATCCTGTTCCGACGTGTTCCTCAACAAGGTCGCCACCGACCAACTCATCCGGCTGGCTCAGCAGACGACCGCCGAAGATCCGATCGTGCCGATCCCGCAACAGGATTGCTGGTACTACCTCAATGCGGTCCTGAATGAACTGTCCGAACAGTTCGCAATTGGCCTGATTCAGCGCGATGTCGGTCATCCGGTGCTGGCTGCGGAATACGTGATCTGCATGACCAACGAATGCGACGGCGAAGTTCGAACTCGCAAGGTGCGAGCGATGGTGATTCGCCGCGACCTGTTGACGAACCTGCCGGCCGAGTTTCCGGAATTTGAATCTCCCAACCACAGAATCCGCTGGAAAACTCTGCAGCAGCTGCAGACCGCATACAAGTCGACGCCCTGGAAGTTTCTGACGGTGGAACTGACCGTGTGAGTCCGCGTGATCGTGGCGGGATCGGAAGCACCGCCACGGTCCGTCGGACGGATTTCGCGATTCTGCCGGTATTGGGATAGAATGCCTCTGGACGTTTTCGCGGGTTTTTCGTTTGATGGATGCCATAGGGAACTCACCGGCGCTGTCGTTACAGGGAGTCGTCATCATGCTTCGTTCAAAAGCGTTGTTGTTCGCGACGTTGTTCGTGCTGTCTGCCTGCGCTGAAGAATCCGCCGCACAGATCGGGTTCAGTGTGACTCAGCAAAACGGCGTTATCAGCGGAGGCGGCATGACGGTTGGCGGAGTCGTCTCCGGCGATCGCAGGATGGTGAATCTCGGACTATCGGCCTCCGCAAACAATCTCGTCGTGCAGGACGCCATCACCAGAGGCGCCCTGAACGCCGCGATCGCCGCTCGCCGTGATCGCCTTCCGGATGTCGATCAGTTCGTCCGCAACGTGAAGCAGTTCGATCGTGATCAGAACGAATTGCTCGACAAGGACGAACTGCGGCAGGTCGGCCTGGCGGTCATCAAAGAACTTCAACAGATGCGGGGGCGGAATAGCCCCGAAGTCGCCAACGCCTACGCGAACGGCGATGTATCGGGCAACAAACAGCCGACAACCGGACAACTGGCGGAGATCTTTGTGCAACGCTGCATGGCCTACGACGCCAACAGAGACCAGGCATTGAATGCGACAGAAACCAAACGCATGGCCGCCGCCCTGATCCGCTCCCTAATCTGACTCCGGCCGTTCGCGCGAGCCTGGCGTCCGCGATTGGAGTCGTATCACGTCGCCGATGCACGGGAGCATGTCTTGTGGTCCGGGAAGTACCCGCGGTGCTTTCGCAAGTCCGGGATAACCGACGCAACGGCGGGGTGGTATCGGCCGGCAGACTGTTCTCCGAATCGCAAAGTCAGATCCCTTCGCGCGCGTTCTGCAAGAGCGCATGGTGGCTGGCCTCGGCCATCGACAGGGTTGCATTGACTGAACAGTCACGGCAACGATACTCACATACGGGAATCACTGCCCCGAACGATCGTCGAGGCACATTGGGCGAATGCGGGGTGCCTGACTGGTCCTCACACGGACGCGATTGCGAATGTCCAATCACGGTGTCAGCGATACAGACGACCTGCTGCGTCGGTCTGCCAACGGGTCCGCCTCCGCAGTCGAACGATTATTTGGCCGGTATCGCGATCAGTTACGCAGAATGGTCATCGCGCGTCTCGATGGACGCTTCCTTCGCCGTGTCGATCCGTCTGATGTGATTCAGGAGACTCTGGCCGAGGCACATCGGCGGCTTCCGGACTACCTGCGCGACCGCCCGATCGCGTTTTATCCCTGGCTGCGACAGCTTGCCGCTCGGCGGCTGACGGCCGTCCATCGCCACCACCTGGCGGCATCGAAACGCAGCATCGTTCGGGAAGATACGCCGGTGCCGCCGATATCGGAGGATTCACTACCCGATCTGGCGACTCGTGTTGTCGGATCACTTGCGGAACCCGCGGACCAGGTGGCGCACCGGGAAACCCTTAGAGCTGTCGCTGCCGGACTCATGGAATTGGCTGATGACGATCGCGAACTGCTGATCCTTCGTCACGTTGAGCAGCTATCCGTAGCCGACACCGCTGCCGTACTGCGTGTGGCTGAGGGAACCGTAAAGTCGCGCCACTACCGGGCGTTGAATCGCTTGCGTTCAATTCTGAAGAAGGCTGGAATCGACGGCGACGCATGAGTACGACTGACGAAATCCCCGTGGAAGATCCTCAACTGTTGAACCTGGTCGAGGATCTGACCGACGCGCTAACGGACGGAGATGATTCTCTTGTCAGCCAACTGCTGGCAATTCACCCGCAATATGAAGATCGGCTGCGCGAACTGTTGCCGTGCCTGCGTGCAATGACCGGGCTGCCGAATCTCGAAATCCGGACCACTGATCTCGCGAGGAACTGTTCATCAAACCCGGACGGCGTTGAACGGCTTGCCGCATACACAACGCTCGGCGACTTCCTTCTGCTGCGTGAACTAGGCCGCGGCGGCATGGGAATCGTATATGAAGCAGAACAGGTTTCTCTGGCAAGGCGAGTGGCCCTGAAGGTGCTTCCATTTGGATCACTTTCCGACCAAATGCGGCTGAGACGGTTTCGCAATGAAGCCTATGCCGCCGCTCAGCTAAGTCACCCCAACATTGTCGACGTGTACGGCATTGGCTCCCACGACGATCGGCACTTTATCGCCATGCGTTTTGTTGACGGAGCAAATCTCGCGCGCGTGCTGCGAACCGATCTGCCGGACAGGACTTCCGAGTGCCGCGGCACTCAGCCGCACGGAACAACTCCGCTTCCGGCCCAGTTGGCGGAATTCCGTCAGGCGCCGCAGCCGCGCCAGACATGGTTTGGCCGGCGCTCTCATGCGGTCATGAATCCTGCAGCGCGGCTGAATCGAGTTCCCGAAAAAGATTCCGCTTCAGTCAGCGGTGATGAAGCCCCCGGGCCACTAAGGCCGCCTGGCGACTTCAACCAGCGCCAGATTTGGGTCGCTTTGATTGGAACGCGGGTGGCTGCGGCACTTGAGCACGCTCATTCTCAGGGTGTCATTCATCGAGACATCAAACCGTCAAATCTGATTGTGGATACCGACGGCAAGGTCTGGGTCACTGATTTTGGCCTGGCTCGCGTTGAATCCGACCCGGCCCTCACGGCATCCGGCCATTTGCTGGGCACGCTGCGGTATATGAGTCCCGAGCAGGTTCGCGGCAACCGGCTGGGCGTCGACCACAGAGCCGACATCTACTCCCTGGGAGCTACGCTGTACGAGATGCTGGCCGACGAACCGATGCTGTCCGCTGTCGAACAGCCGGAGCTGCTGCAGCAGCTGTTACACGAAGAACCTGTGCCGTTGCGGCAACGACAACCTCTGGTTTCGCGCGATCTTGAGACAATCGTGATGAAAGCTGTGTCCTTCGATGCGGCTGACCGATACCAGACGGCGGCGGAACTCGAAGTCGACCTGAGCGCGTTTCTGGAACACCGACCGATTCAGGCACGCCCGCCCACAACGGCGGACCGGTTTCTGAAATGGTGCCGCCGGCATCGCCGACGGCTCGTGATCGGTGGCCTGGCCGCTGCGATCATGTTCGTTGTCGTCAGCGTCGTGGCATTTGTCGCCTGGCACGAACGGTCACAGCGAATCGTCGAACAGTACCTTCGGCAACAGCAGCAGGCGGTGATTGACCGGCAGCGTGACGCGACTCGCAACCATCGCTACGTCGCCAGTCTGCAGCTCGCCTGGCAAAGCTGGCAGGGGACCGATGGGACGGGAATGCGCCGGCGGCTGCTCGACTGTGTGCCGGCAGAAGCAGAAACCGATCTGCGCGATTTCGCATGGCACTACCTGTGGAGAATTCTCGAGGAAACGCCGGAGCCCTTCGGGAAACACACAGGCGAAGCTTTCCACATTACGCAGTCACCGGACGGAAAGCTGCTGGCCACCAGCGGTTCCGACGGCGTGCGGCTGTGGGACACAACAACCTGGCAGCCGGTCAGGCACCTGTCGGAACACACGTCCGATGTGAACTTCAGTGAATTCACGCCCGACGGAACCCGCACGCTGTCCGCCAGCGACGACGGCACGGTGAAGATTCGGGACACACAAACCTGGGAAGTATTGGATTCCGTGCAGTGCGGCTGGTGGGTTGTCGCGGCTCACCTGCTGCCCGATCACCGCCGGCTGGTCGTCGCCGAACGACGCGAAACGCGGAACGGACGGGAAAGCCGTGTCCGTGCGTTTGACCTGAAGACCCGAAAAATGCTGTGGCAGGCCAGCCAGAGAGGCTATATCCAGGCGATGATTGCAGTGCCCGGTTCGTCTCACGTGGCCGGTGTGAATGACGGCGGCTGGTTCTTTGTGCTCGACGCCGACACTGTGGGCGATCCCGCCATTATCAGTCGGCGAAATCCCGGCGGCATGGTCAGTAGTGTTGCAGTGGATGTCGCCGGGCGCTTCGTGGCCGCCGGTATTGGCCAGGACATTTTGGTGTGGCCGCTGAATTCCAAGCGTCATACTCCATTGCTGAGTCTGCCGGGGCCGCACAACAGCAGCATTGAATCGCTGAGTTTCACACCGACCGGCGAACTGATCTCGGCAGATCGAGGCGGATGGGCCGTCATCTGGAACGTTGACTGGGACTCTGAGCCACCCGCTCTGATCAGCTCCCGTCGGTTCAAGTACCACGTCCCGCTGTGGTGTGCCCGGGTTACGCAGGATGAACGCTGGCTGGTCACGTCCGATCGCCACGGCCAAATCGTTCGCTGGCCGACGAAGGAACTGAGTCCCTCCGAGCCACGGCGCATCCACCTGGCTGATGTCGACCGTCTTTCGCTTCACGACAAGCTGCTGGTCGCCACGTGCTCCTGGCGTGACGCTATCTCGTCAAACGGTCGCATCGGCTGGCTGCTGCAATCGGGCAGCCGGCTGCAGACGTGGGATCTGCAGGAAGATCGGCCCATCGATACAACACTGCTGGCAGACATTGGGGAAAGCTACCGCGAAGTTGTCGGCGTCTACGTTTCACCTGACGGGCGCCGTGTCGGAGCCGCGATCGACCACCACCTGCGGTTTTTCGATCACGCAACCGGCCGCTGGGACTCCGGCGACCTGTTCAACGGCCGGACAGGCTGGCACATGGCGTGGGCACCGGACAACCGACGAGTCGCTGCCGGGTCCACTGATGGAGTGACTTACAGTGTCGAAATCGTCGATATTGTCACCGGGCAGCGACAGGTGCTGCCGCACCGGTACGGAGGCGTTCCCCAGGCCTGGTCGGCGGACGGCGCTTTCCTGGCAACATCCAACAGCGACGGCACGGTGTCGCTTTGGGACACGTCAACCTGGTCGGAAGTCGATCGATTCGTGGCATCTCCGGACGCAGGTGTGTCGCTGGCGATCTCACCCGACGGCCGGACCCTTGCCACGTGTGACGGAAGTTCTGTCACGCTGTGGAACTTCGCAACACGGCGCCCCTGCTTTTCCCTGCCTGTGCGCCGACTCAATCACGGACTACTGCGGTTCTCGCCCGATGGCCGCCATCTTGGCCTCGAAGGCGTCCACGAAGGCAAGCGCCAATTGCTGGTCTGGACGCTGGACAGCACATCGTCATCCGTCGGTCAGTTTCTCCGAAACTGACGCAGCGTGACGATCAGTACCCTTCAGCCAAACCCGCGGTCACCGGCAACCCGCTCCCCAAACAACATCTTTGGGCGTCAGCTCCCCAAATGCGCGATCAACCGGGTTTCGGAGAAACCTGGCGACGGCTGTTACACTCCGATCATGGCCAACACACCACTTACTCCCGATGACCTGCGGTTCTTCGATCGCGACGATGACTTCTCCATTCGATGGAATCGCCTGCCGCACTGGACTCAGGCGGGCACGGTCGTGTTCATCACCTGGCGAACAGAAGATTCCATGCCGCAATCCGTCGTGCGCCAGTGGCTTTCCGATCGAGACGACATCCTGAGATCTCATGGCATCAATCCCCAGGGGGACTGGCGTGCCCGGGTGAGCGCCCTGCCTTTGAATCATTCATTGCGAATCAAATGGCAACTCATCAATCGCTTTGACGAACGACTCGACGATTGTCACGGAGCGTGCCTGCTCCGTCGCCCGGACGTCGCGACGATCGTTTCGGACAGCCTGCTGAAGTTCGACGGTGACCGCTACCTGTTGACGGATTTCTGCGTGATGCCTAATCACATCCACCTGCTGGCGGCGTTCCGGACCGAAGAACTGGCCACACAGCAGATTGCCGGCTGGAAACGCTTCCAGGCTCGTCAGATCAACACCCTCTTGGATCTGAACGGAGCATTCTGGAAGCATCAGAGTTTCGACCATCTGGTCCGCAGCGAATGCCAGTTTCAGCATCTGCGTCGGTACATCGCCAACAACGGAATCCACGGCCACGTCCCGGCTGACGAGTTCACGCACTGGACACGTGAGTTGTAACCCGTCGGTCAGTTTCTCGAAAACTGGCCCCGTGACGGTTGCAAACCTGAATGAACAGCGGTGTTTGCTAAAGTCGAATTCCGATTCGTGGCCGGATGGCAGCAGCACGGCACAGGCATGCTCGTCCAGGTTTCGGAGAAACCAGGCGACGGCTGTGGGTCAGTTTCTCCGAAACTGACCCGGTCGCAGCACTCGACACCGTTCCGCCAATCGCAGCGATGATTCTCTCGAAAATCCGGAAACTCACGATTTTTCCGGGAACCGATCGGCTATTTCTGCGGGATTCGGAGTGACAGAGTGTTCTGAAGGACAGGCGGCCAGCCCCGGCGGGGACTCGTCAGCCGCGGCACCGCATGTCTGTCGCAGATGTACCCCTCATTCCGACCAGGTCACGGAGATCTCAATGCCCGCCTCACGCACACGTGTTTCGCAGATTCTGATTGCCGCTGCCATTGCGGTGTTCACCGTTCTGAGCCAGCCAGCAGCCCTGGCGCAGGTTGATCGCTTTCAGCCTGTGGATCAGGGATTGCTCGGCACGCAAACCGGACTGATCTGGGGCCATCACTTCAAGGAAGTCAATGCTGTTTACAGCCGTGCCACGCCTCTTTACACGTGGGATTGGGCAATGGCAACAACTGTCATTATCGAAGAGGACTGGGATCCGGAAGGCGATGAAGAATGGCTGTACCTGACTTATCAGGAATTTTCAGACACATTGTACGGCCCGGTTGACGTCGAAGGCGGCGTCTGGCGGCTGCCGACTCGGGATGAACTCCAGGACGCCATTGGCGCGGGGATGATGCTTCAGTTGGACATGAGCCCGGCCGACGGGCTGCAACTGTTTGATCCGGTGACATTCCATGACGCGGTCTGGTCGTCAACGAAGGGCAAGAAGAAACGTGGCGGCTTTGACTCGGCATATCGAGTGAGCCTGATCGACGGATCGTCCGACAACATCACTGTCGGCAGTGCGCTTTGGGGAGCGATCCCGGTGTTCGACCCAACCGGCGGCGGCGATGACAACAGCGGTCCGGGCAACGGCAACGGCAACGGGAACGGAAAGAACAAGTAGCGGGCAGAACAGCGTCCATGCGCCACCTGCGTAGCCCGAATGCGTTCCGTTTCGGCCAAACGACCGCAGCAGTCTGTCGATCGGCGACTTCGACCGACCACAGGGTCGCCATACAACATGCGCGCGTGGCGCGGAGATCCAAAAGAAGCTGACTCCAATAACCTGCTCTGGAGAGATATGACCATTATGAAACGGATTCTCGTCGTCACCGTAGTGGCTCTTGCACTCTTCCCCACTGAGTTGGCGCTTGGGGATGTTGTATTTGTCGAGGATTTCTCATCCTCGCTCAGTCCGTCGCTCGTAGTTGACGCGAATTCGGGCTGGGATTTGACGGTTGCAGGCGGCCGGGCGAATACAACAAAGTCGGCGGGCATCGCGGGGGCGTCCGGGGTCAGAGTGAATACGAGTTTTCGAGTGACGGGTGATTTCGAAGCGTTCATCGGTATCGAACCGCAGCAAACGACAAGCTCCGTAGGACTTCTGGCGTTCTTTGGTGACGGCTCGGTTGCCGCCGACGTCTTCTATTTTGCGAATCAAAAGCTGGCGAATTTCTTCTTCCCTGAAGGGCTCATTCCGACGGGCGGCGGTATTACAAGCCTTTCAGCGTCCAGTCTTGGAATTGTGCGAACCGGTAACCAGGTTGAGACATTCTACGATGGCAATCTCGTGGCAGCACTGTCGGATCCTCGGTTCGCACAAGCGGCGGGTTTTCAATTCTTCCACCTGGAAGAGCGGCCGGGCACGCTTGGAGCCACCTCGGCATTCTTTGACGATTTCAGCATTCGTGCCGACGGGATCGTGGCTGTGCCCGAACCAAATTCGCTGTTATGGTTTTCGTCGGCCGCTGTTGGGCTTGTGTGCATCGCCTGGAAACGCCGGCGAGTGACGGATCGATTTTGCTGAAATGGCAGCTAATGTCCTGCGGTGGCTTAGCCCGAAAGTTATCGCCCGGTGAACGCGCCAATGGGCCGGTTCCCGGAGGAACTCGGCTACGATTTGCGGACGGCTTCTGCGGCGACCCGGATCCTGACTCCCTTGAAACCGGGGGTCTTTGATTGCGGGTCCACTCGGTGAGGCACCAGGACGTTGGCTTCCGGGTAGTACATCAAGGCGTTGCCGGCTCGGATGTCGAAGGGGCGGGCATGGAACAGCCGAAGTTCTCCGGCGGCGCTGGTGATTCGCACCTGCTGATCCGGCTGAAGTCCCAATCGCTGCAGATCAGCGGCGTTCATGAGGATCACGTTGCGGCGGTCCTGACCGCGGTAGACGTCTTCGTCGTCGTAGACCACGCTGTTGAACTGGCCTTCCGAACGCACGGTCATCAGCCGCAGTTCGTTTTCCGTGATGGTGTTATCGGGAAGAGGCACGGCGTGGAACGTCGCTTTGCCGGTTGCTGTCGGGAAGTGGTAATTCTCGACGGCCCGACCCGTGACGTGGAATTCCTGCTTCGAGGCATCGATGCCCAGCATATGTTCGTAGCCGGGAACGAGTTCTCCGATGAGCTGACGGATGGCGGCGTGGCTGCGAAGTTCCGCGAAATTGATTCGGCCCGTACGATGGGACTCCGATCCCGTCGCATCGGTGTGCTGCGTGTGGGAAGGCGAGGCCCCCGGCGCGCCGCTGAGACGCTGGACTTCCGTTGGCTGATGCGGATCGCCAGCCGCCGCAGCCTCCCGAAGCTTCGACTGGTTTGGAGACGCATCGTACGGAAAGACACGTTCAGCCACGGCGGCCAGGATCGACACTTCGCTGCGAGGTCCCTCAAACCTGGCCGGGCCACCTTCGCTGAGCCGCACGTAGCTGAACATCGATTCCTGCGTCGTCGGCTGCGGTTCCTCGTCACGCGGCAGCACAGGGAGAATCAATGTTTCCTGGCCGAGTCCGTTCACGTGGCCGGTGTTCAGCGTCGTTGACAGATGAACCAGCGTCGTCAGGCGGTTCATGGCTTCCGCCGCGTACCGGTGGTCGGGATTGCTTCCGAACAGATTGCCTCCCAGGCACAGCGCGAAATCCATCTCACCGCGGTGAGCGGCATCCATGCAGGCCATCGTGTCCAGGCCGGGACTCGTCGGAACGTCGATGCCCAGTTTCTGCTCGAAGCGTTCCAGCATCTTTCGTTTTCAAAGCCGGAGTCACTCCGACAGAACCGAGTCCCTGCACGTTGCTGTGTCCGCGAATCGGCATGACTCCGGCGCGCGGCGACCAACCATGCCTCGCAGCAATGCGACGTTGGCGATCATCTGAACGTTTTGCGTGCCGTGCAGATGATGAGTAATCCCCATGCACCAGCCGATCACAGCGTTCTTGGACGCGGCGTACTGAGCCGCGATGTCTGCGATTTGTTCGCGATTGACTCCGCTGCCCGAAACGATGTCGTCCCACGACGTGTCTCTGACCATCGCCGCGAATTCTGCGAAGCCTTCGGTGTGCTGATCGATGAACCTTCGATCGTGCGCGTGCTGTTCCAGAATCTCCTTTGCCACACCCGTCAGCAGCGCGAGGTCGCCGCCGATGTGCGGCTGAACGTAAGTGCTGGCAATTTCGCTGCCGAACAGCAGGCTGCGGACATCGCTGGGAACCCGGAAGTTGACCAGCCCGAGTTCCTTCGCCGGATTTACGACAATCACTTTTCCGCCCCGGCGGCGCAGTTCCATCAGAGACTTCATCAGCCGCGGATGGTTCGATGACGGATTCGCTCCAATCAGCATGTACAGATCGGCGGAGCGCAGGTCTTCCAGCCGAACGGTGCCGGCTCCCGTGCCGATGCTGGCACCGAGCCCGACTCCGCTGGCCTGATGACAGTAGTAGCTGCAGTTGTTGACGTAGTTCGTCCCGAACACTCGCGACATCAACTGCAGCAGGAATCCGGCTTCGTTGGACGATCGCCCGCTGGCATAGAAAAAACTTCGCTGCGGTCCGGCGGACTTCATCGCGGCGGCGATCCGGTCCAGAGCTTCGGACCAGCCGACGGGCCGATAGTGTTTCGATCCGGATTCCAGCAGCAGCGGTTCCACGATTCGCCCGCAGTATTCCAGTTGCCGTGACGACATCGAAGCCAATTGGCTCACGCTGTACTGCTGCCAGAACGATGACGGAATGGCTCCCTGAAGATCGGAAGCCATTGCCTGAAACGACTTCTTGCAGACTTCGGGAAAGTAGCCGCCTTCGTTGACCATTCCTCCAAGCTGCCCGCCCATGCCGACCGCGCAGGTCTTGCAGGCGTTCTTCGATCGCATTGCTTTCCACATCTTCCACCAGCCGACACGACCGGCCAGCCTGATGCTGTAACCGACGGCCTTCCAGCCGCCTCCGCTGCGAAGCTGTTTCATGTGAACTCCCGCGTCATGTCTCGTTATTGGTTCGGAAGGCTTCGTTCGAAATCCACTTCGCGAGTTCTGAAGTTACCTGTTCCGCTTTCGTAAACCGAAGCGTGACCGCGTCGCCGCCGGCGAGATGGCGTTTCACAGTCTGCTGAATTCCAAAATGAGCGACGCTGCCGACGGTGACGGAGTCTTGCGGGACGTACAGCACCAGATCGACGCCGTCGCGACGTTTGGTCTGCAGTTCGGCGACGGGAGAACCGTCCGACTTGCGATTGAAGTTGATCTTTGTGCGGATGCCGTAGTCGGCGTCGCAGTCGACGAGCGCCTGTTCGACGACGGGCAGCAGTGTTTCCACCGTCGCAAACTCCCAGTCGATGCGGCCATTGTTGACCAGATCCTTTTTCATCAGGTGCCATTTCCGCCCGAGTTGTTTCCAGGGCAGCAATTCCTGCGGTGTGGCCTTTTCCCTTGACGCCTGAGCCACGTGTGCGTCCGCGGCCTGCTTCAGAAACCTGCGAAACGCGGGCGTGTCGATTTCTTCCTTCTTCCAGACCTTGATGCTTATTTCCTGCCACGGCCCGGCCATCTTGCGAACTTTGACTCGCGGTGACTGGCTGTAGTACAGGATTTCGTCGACGTCATCGATCGGCGTCAGGTCGAGTTCAAAGTCCAGCTGCCGTGTTTCGAACGTGCCCTTTTTTACTCGGAAGCACAGCACCATCAGCCAAACGTGTCCCGTGCGAGCGTGCAGGAACCAGCCGACACCATTCGTGGCTTTGACCTCGACCGTCGACCGGTGATTCCAGTTGACGGGAGCAAAGCGTTTGTCCTTCGCCAGCAGATCGATGACGAACTGCAGCGCTGCGCCGTCCCACTGACACCGCTGACCGTCGTGACTGAGACACTCCTTTGTGTGCCAGCGCTGGCCATTGGTTTCCCACGGCAGTTGCGCGGACTTGCCGAGCTGCTCGACACTGACATCTCCGGCGTGCTTTGTTGCGGCGGCCGCGACGTCGAAGGTTTCGATTTTTCCGGTCTTTGCTTCAGCAAGAACGGGAGCGAGCAATTCGCCCGTGTAGGAGCGCCACTTCGTTTCCGGGCTCCGCTCCGGAACGCCATGCCCTGAAGCTTCTGCCATTTGTTCCCGGGCACCTGCTTCAGGTGCGTTCGAACCGGAGGCAGAGTCTCCTGGCGGTGCGTTCAAGGCAAGCGTCCTGGAACGAGCCGCATAGTCCACGACGTCTTCCGGAGTTCCCTCCACAACAATCATGCCGCCACCACTGCCGGCTTCGGGACCAAGGTCGATGATCCAGTCGGCGGTCTTGATCACGTCCAGATTGTGTTCGATCACCACGACCGTATTGCCCTGTTCGACAAGGCTATTCAGCACGCCCAGCAGTTTGGCGATGTCGTCGAAGTGCAGTCCCGTTGTGGGTTCATCCAGAAGGTACAGCGTGCGGCCCTGGTTGGGCTTTGCAAGTTCCGCAGCAAGTTTGATGCGCTGGGCTTCTCCGCCGGAAAGCGTCGGAGCCGGCTGGCCGAGCGTCAGGTAGCCCAGACCGATCGCGTTCATTGTCGCAAGTGGCGCGCGGATCTTCGGCACGTTCGAAAACAGATCGAGCGCCTTTTCGATCGGCATGTCCAGCACTTCGGCGATGCTGTTGCCGTTGAACTTCACGGACAGCGTCTCGTTGTTATAGCGCTTGCCGCGGCAGGTCGGGCATTCGACCCAGACGTCAGGCAGGAAGTGCATTTCGATCTTTTGCTGCCCCATGCCTTCGCAGTCTTCGCAGCGGCCTCCGGCTCGGTTAAAGCTGAAACGGCCCGGCCGATAGCCTCGCACCTTCGCTTCCGGCATGCGGCAGAACAGTTCGCGAATGTGGTCGAAGACTCCCGTGTACGTGGCCGGGTTGGACGCGGGCGTGTTCCCAATCGGGTTCTGGTCGACGATCACGATCCTGGAAAGATGTTCGATGCCCAGCAGTTCGCGAAACGGTCCCGGTGCTTCCGTCGAAAGGTTGAGTCGCCTGGCCACGGCCCGAGCCAGCGTGTTCATCACCAGTGAACTCTTCCCGCTGCCGCTGACTCCCGTGATGCACGTCAGTGTGCCGAGTGGAATGTTGAGATCGACATTGCGCAGGTTGTGCTGGGAAGCGCCGAGAAGGCGAAGCCAGGGTGGCGTTTGCCTCCTCTCCCCCGCTGGCGAGTCTTCCGGGGTGCGTTTATTGGATTGCGGGGGACAGCGGACAGCGGAGGCCGCTGCGCGAGCGGAGATGCGCCGCATCTCCGGCACCGGAATCCCCTGTTTGCCGCTGAGGTAGGCGCCCGTGAGGGACTTGTTCGACAACCGGCCGATTTGTTTCGGCGTGCCTTCCGCAACGACCGTTCCCCCGAGCCTGCCGGCGCCCGGACCGAAGTCGTAAAGCCTGTCGGCGGCTTCCAGCACTTCGCGATCATGTTCAACCAGCAGCACCGTATTCCCGAGATCGCGAAGCCGTTTCAGAGCTGCCAGCAAACGACCGTTGTCACGCGGATGCAGGCCGATGGTCGGTTCGTCGAGAACGTACAGCACTCCGGTTAGCGAACGACCGACCTGTCCGGCCAGCCGAATGCGCTGCGATTCGCCGCCGGACAGCGTGGGCATACCGCGGTCCATCGTCAGGTATTCCAGACCGATGTCGACCAGGAAACTCAGCCGGTGAACCGCTTCGTCCAGCAGGTCTCCGGCAACCTGCTGTTGGGTCTTGTTCAGCTTGAGTGACCTCAGAAATTCGAGAGCTCTGGCCAGCGGCATACGGCACAGTTGCGGCAGAGTCACGTTGTTCATGCGGACTGCGGCGGGAACATCCTGCAGCCGCGTTCCGTTGCACACGCTGCAGTCCTTTTCGCCCGCCATCTCCATCAGTGCCCGACGGTGCGAATACGACAGCCGTGCGGCCAGTTCGATCGTCGGAAACAGACCGCGGTACCGGAAGGATGAAGGTTGAAGGCGGAAGGCGGAAGGCGGCTGAATTCCTTCCTCCGTCCTTCTTTCTTCTTCCGCCTTGAACTCGATCCATCGCTCCTCATCGCCGTACAGGATCACGCGCTGTTGTTCAGGAGTCAGCAGGTACCACGGCTGGTCGAGCGGGATGTGGAACTCCGCGCAAACGGCTTCCAGCATTGTGCGGAACGGAGCATTTTCGCGAGGATCGGGGAGTGCTCCGATAGCTCCATTCAGCAGACTGCGTTCGGGGCTGGTGACCAGCAGCGACTGGTTGGCTCCGTACTCCGTGCCGAGTCCCTCGCAACTCCAGCACCATCCAAGCGGGCTGTTGAAGCTGAACTGCTGCGGCGTCGGGTGGTCGAACGACCGGCCGCATTTGAAACAAGACAGGTGCAGGCTGAAGGTATGCGATTCCCATTCGGGCTCGTCGGTGGAAGTTTCGGCCAGCGCGACTCGGATGATTCCCTTGCCGACATCCAGAGCGGCTTCCACGGAGTCGGCGATGCGGCCCCGGTCCCTGTCGCTGATCGTGATACGGTCGACGACGACTTCGACGACGTGACTGCGTCGATGATCGATCGCCGGAGTCTCTTCCAGCGAACAGGTTACGCCGTCGATTCGAACTCGAACCCAGCCGTTGGCGCGAAGGCGCTCAAATGCGGATTCGTAGGTTGTCTGGCGATCAACGCTGATCGGCGCGAGCACGAGCGCTCGGATAGGAGTCACTTCCCGCGGCCCGTCGGCACCGACATGCAATTGCAGAATGGCGTCGACGATTTCGTCGGTGGTTTGTTTTTGAGCGGGCTGGCCGCACGTCGGGCAGTGAACGGTTCCCAGTCTGGCGAACAGCACTCGCAGGTAGTCGTAGATTTCCGTCACTGTACCGACGGTTGAACGCGGGGTGGCGCCGACGGTTTTTTGTTCGATGGCGATGGCCGGGCTGAGGCCCTGGATACTGTCGACTCGCGGCTTGGGCATCTGGCCGAGAAACTGCCGGGCGTACGCCGACAGGCTTTCGACGTACCGCCGCTGGCCTTCTGCATACAGCGTGTCCATTGCCAGCGACGTCTTGCCGCTGCCGCTGGGGCCGCAGAAAACGCTCATTTCGCCGCGCGGAACCTGCAGATCGATATGCTGAAGGTTGTGCTGCGACGCTCCGCTGATCTGAATCCGTTTGGCGAAGATGAACGGATCCGCTTTGGTGCGGGAAGCCGCTGCCAATCCGTTGCCGCCCGGCGCGCGGCTCGGCAGCAGCCTCGCCCGTCCGGATCGCAGTGGCTTCATTCCCAGCACCGGACGCAGGGCGGCTCCGGTGTAGGAGTCTTTGCACTCCGCGACATCTTCCGGAGTGCCTTCGCACACGACTCGACCGCCGCCTTCGCCTCCTTCGGGACCCATGTCGATTACCCAGTCGGCCGTTTTGATCACGTCCAGGTTGTGTTCGACGACGATCACCGTGTTGCCGAGGTCCACCAGGCTGTGCAGGACTTCCAGCAGCTTGTGGACGTCGGCGAAGTGCAGGCCGGTGGTCGGTTCGTCCAGCAGATACAGCGTGCTGCCGGTGGACCGTTTGCCAAGTTCGCGCGACAGCTTGATGCGCTGCGCTTCGCCACCGGACAGTGTGGGCGATGGCTGGCCGACGTGCATGTAGTCCAGGCCGACATCGACCAGCGTCTGCAACATCCGTTTGATCTTCGGCACGTTCTCGAAGACCGTCAGAGCGTCGCGGATTTCCAGTTCCAGTATGTCGGCGATGCTGTACCCGTTGAATTTCACTTCCAGCGTTTCATGGCTGAACCGCCGGCCCTGGCACACGTCGCAGGGCACCCAGATATCGGCAAGGAAGTCCATTTCCAGCTTGGTGGCTCCGTGGCCTTCGCACGCTTCGCAGCGGCCGCCGGCAACGTTGAAACTGAAACGACCGGGTTTGTAGCCGCGAAGTTTCGACTGCGGCAACTGGGTAAACAGTCGGCGAATCTCGTCGAAGACCTTCGCGTAGGTGGCCGGGTTACTGCGCGGAGTGCGGCCGATCGGCGACTGGTCGATGTCGATGGCTTTGTCAATCTTTGTCAGCCCGTTGACTCGATCGTGTTTGCCCGGTTCGCCTTTGCCTTTGTTGACGTCGCGGTTCAGAACCTGCCACAGGATGTCGTTGGTGAGCGAACTTTTACCGCTGCCACTGACACCGGTGACGCAGATGAACCGTCCCAGCGGGAAGCTGACGTCGATGCCTTTCAGATTGTTGTGGCGGGCGTTCCTGACCGTGATGCAGTCCGCAAGCCGCAGGGCGCTAGCCCCGGTTTTCTGCTTCGACGAACTGCTGCGCGCTGACGAACCGGGGCTAGCGCCCTGTGGCTCGCGGTCGTCGGTTCCGCGTCGTACGGTTGGCACTTCAATTTGCAAACTTCCGCTCAGGTACTGCCCCGTGACACTGCGTTTGTTCTTCAGGACGTCGCTTAACGTGCCTTCGACGACCAGTTCACCGCCGCGAATTCCCGGGCCGGGGCCGAAGTCGACAATGTGGTCGGCGGCGCGCATGGTTTCTTCATCGTGCTCGACAACGATGACCGTGTTGCCCTGATCACGCAGGCGCTGCAGGCTTTCCAGCAGCATCGTGTTGTCTCGCGGGTGCAGGCCGATCGACGGTTCGTCCAGAATGTAGACGACTCCGACCAGTCCGCAGCCAATCTGACCGGCGAGTCGGATGCGCTGCGATTCTCCGCCGGAAAGCGTCGGAGCCGACCGTTCCAGGGTCAGATAATGCAGCCCGCACTGCAGCAGGAATCCCAGCCGCCCGCGAATTTCCTTCAGGGCTTCTTCGGCGATGAGTTGCTGCGTGGCATCGAGTTTCAGCGATTCGAAAAACTCGGCCGCTTCTTCGATGCTCAGCGCGCAGACCTGCGGCAGGCTGAGTTCCACCCATTGCGATCGTCGCCGATTCGTTTGTCTGCCACTGGCTGTGCCAGTGCTGTTCGGATTGCGGCTTGAGGTACTGGCAGAGCCAGTGGCACTCGGATTGCGCCCCCATATTCGTACGTTGCGAGCCTGGCGGTTCAGTCGTTCGCCCTCGCAACTCGGACACGGCACGATTTCCATGTACTTTTCGAGCTGTCGGCGGCGCATTGGATTCTTCGTCGTGCGGTAATCGTTCAGCAGCCGGTTGACCCAGCCTTCCCACGTGCCGCCGTGCTTGTAGACGCCGCCGCGAGTTCTCCAGGCAAACGTGATGTGGGTGTCGCCCGTGCCGTACAGCCACAAGTGCTTCGCCTGATCGGGAAGATCCCGCCATTTTGTTTTCAGCAGCGAGCCGTAGTGCAGGTCCAACATGCACTCGATCGCTTCGGCGGCTCCGGTCAGGATGTGTCGCGGCCAGCGACCCATCTTTCGCAGCGAAGGCAGCAGCAGGAGTGCACCGTTCTGAATGGACTTCTTTTCGTCGGCGACAATCTGCGAGGCTGCGAACCCGTGACTCATGCCGAGTCCGTGGCAGTGCATGCACATGCCGAGCGGACTGTTGAAGCTGAAAAGCTGCGGACTGGGCGGTTCGTAACTCATGCCGCTTTCGGCGCAGGCGTAGTTGGCGGAGTAGAGGGAGTCGAGCGTTGAGGTTTGAGAGTTGTGAGTTTTTGTTCTTTGTTGTCGCGATTTCTCTCGACCCTCGACGCTCGACTCTCGACTAACAACCAGCCTTCCGTCCGCCAGCTTCAGGGCCTGTTCGACGGCCTCCGCCAGGCGACCGCGGTTCGACGGGCCGGCGACGAGTCGATCGACGACAACTTCGATCGTATGTTTGTGATGGCGCCGCAACTTGAGATCGTCTGACAGCGAAACAACTTCCCCGTCAACGCGGGCGCGCAGGTAACCTCGCTTCAGCAGATCTTCGAACAGATCGCGGAACTCGCCCTTCTGGTTCTGCACGATCGGCGCGAGGATCGAGTATCGCGTGCCTTCTTCCATGCTGGCGATGCTGTCGATGATCGAATCCGTCGACTGAGCCCTGATCGGTTTGCCGCTGACGTAGCAGTAGCCCTGGCCGACTCGGGCAAAGAGAACTCGCAGGTAGTCGAAGATTTCCGTGATCGTGCCGACCGTGCTTCGCGGGTTGCGGCTGGTCGACTTTTGCTGGATTGAAATCGACGGCGCCAGGCCGGAAATCGAATCGACGTTGGGTTTCGGCAACTGGCCCATGAACTGCCGGGCATACGTCGACAGCGATTCGACGTACCGCCGCTGTCCTTCCGCGTAGAGCGTGTCGAATGCCAGCGAACTCTTTCCCGAACCACTGACGCCCGTCATCACAATCAGCTTGTTTCGCGGCAGCGAAAGGCTGATGTTTCTCAGGTTGTGCTCGCGAGCACCGCGAATCACGATGTCGGTTTCTGACATATGGGCAACAGTCGGCAGTTGGCGTGTTGGGAATCGCTGGACGGCGCAGGGTTCCGGAAAATTCCGGCCCGGAGCGTCAGCGAGACATCACGTGACGGCGGAGTTCTCAAATGGGCGACGCGGTCACTTTCCTTTCGCAACCGCGAAACGCCGTCGCGGGCGGAAGTATATGGCCGCCGCGAAGATTGTCGAAACGCTCAGCTATTCCCGCGAAACCGGCCGCGTCGAACGCGCCGCACGTTCCGCGGGCCGTTTAAGAATGGCCCGGGCTGTAGTTCGGTCCGTTCATGTCCGCGTACATTTGCAGTGCTGCGCAGGCTTCGTCGCGGCAAACGTCCAGCAGCACTTCCACCGCAGGCAGCCGGTCGCGGTTTTCAAGTTGCGACTTCCAGTCCGCAGGAATCGGCCCTTCGTCGAAGCCGCAGATTTCCTCAATGTCCGCCGCCCGCGCTCCGACAACAAGACGCGTGACGCCGGACCACCACACCATCCCAAAGCACTGAATGCACGGCTGTCCCGACGTCACCAGTTCAAAGCCGGTGCCGCTGACGCTGGAAAGGTCGTGTGTCCGGAAACGCTTTTGAGCCAGTCCGATCGCAAGGGCTTCGGCGTGAGCCATGCTGCTGGTCAGCGGGACAGCGCGGTTGACTCCCACAGCCGCCAGCCGACCACTGCCTCGTTCAAACACCGCTGCCGCGAACGGTCCACCCGTGCGATTACGGATGTTCCACCTTGCCAGACCCACGACAAAGTTCATCCTGGCCTGGTCGCCGGTCAGAGCTTCCTTCGGCAACAACGACTCCCATCCGGCCGGAAGCGACCAGTGCAATTCATGTTCGAGCTGAGATTCCGTCACGATGAGGGGATTCCTGTGTTTTGACAACGTATTGTCACGATCTACGATTCATCGTCGCATCGCGGAGCACAGCGACGGTTTGCGGGATGCTTGCAACGTGTCGGCGTTGTCGACCTGATGACCGAATAAAACCCGATTCGCCGGTCGCGTTGCGAGTTGCGGCCCGCGGCGATCGAGCCGCGAATTCAGCGATTGTTCACGGAGCAGCATAATTTACGACATCATCGGCGACATACACGGGCACGCGGACGAACTGGTCGAACTGCTTGAAAAACTCGGCTACCGCGAAGAAGGTGGCTGCTTTCGGCACGAATCCCGACAGGCCGTGTTCTGCGGTGACTATATTGACCGCGGGCCACAGATTCACGATGTCCTGACGATTGTGCGCAGCATGGTCGAAGGTGCTGCGGCTCTGGCCGTGATGGGCAACCATGAGTTCAACGCGATCGCGTTTCATACTGAACGCTCCGATCTGCCCGGCGAACACTGTCGTCCGCATTCCGAAAAGAACGTTCGGCAGCATCGTGCGACGCTCGATCAGATTTCCGAAATGGAACTTGCCGACTGGCTCAACTGGTTTCGTTCACTGCCGGTTTGCCTTGACCTGCAGTCCATCCGAATTGTGCACGCCTGCTGGGATCCCGGCGGTCTTGATTTCATCGATCAAACGCTGTCGCGTAAACAGCCGTTCGATGCACAGTTCATGCAGCGCGCGACGGCCGTGGGAGATCCTCTGTTCGACGCCGTCGAAAGAGTCCTGAAGGGACCGGAAATGGAACTTCCCGAAGGAGTCGTGGTCACCGACAAGGACGGGACCGCGCGACGTCGCATTCGAATTCGGTGGTTCGAATCTCCGCAGGGGCGGCACCTGGGCGACTACGCATTGCCGCGGGAACCGAACATCCCAGGCGTTTCTGTACCCGAAAGCGCTCCTGCGGTTCCGTATCCAGCCGACGCGCCGCCGGTTTTCGTGGGTCACTACTGGCTGCCGCCCCGCAAGCCGGCGCCGCTGGCCGCTAACATCGCGTGCCTGGATTACAGTGTCGCAAAAGGAGGACTTTTATGCGGCTACCGCTTCGACGGCGAATCCACGCTTTCCGACGACCGGTTCGTAACCGTTCGCAGCCGCGATTAGATCCCCGGCAGCGGATCTTTCACACCGTCGCGATGTCCGTCGGCAACACGCGTCGGCCTCCCGAGTTGATCTCGTCCGCTATACACTCGAATGTGAATCTCCGTAATGGCTCCGGGCAGTTCGACGCGCGGTCCCGCCCACGACGCACACGTGCCGCTTACCGATCGCCTTTACCCTCAACCCGCCCAGTTTCGCCATGACCGGTCGCAACTCTGTCCGCGAATCCGCTGCGACGGAATCCATTCGCATTCGCGGGGCTCGCACGCACAATTTGAAGAGCATTGACGTCGACTTGCCGCTGGGCAGGCTGATCGTGATGACGGGAGTCAGCGGGTCGGGAAAAAGTTCCCTGGCCTTCGACACGCTCTTTGCCGAGGGCCAGCGGCGCTACCTGGAAAGTGTTTCCGTCCACACAAGAGCACTGCTGCGCGAACTGACGCGCCCCGACGTCGACGAAGTCAGTGGTCTGCCGCCGACCGTCTGCGTCGATCAGCGAGTCGCCGCGGCTCCGGCGCGCAGTACGCTGTCCGTCACCACGGAAATCTACGACTACCTGCGGCTGCTGTTTGCCCGAGCGGGAACGGCTCACTGCACGGGCTGCGGTCAGCCCGTCGAAAGCCAAACGGTTGAGCAGATCGTGGACCGCACGCTGCAGCTTCCCGAACGCACAAAGCTGATGGTCCTGTCGCCGATCGTCCGTGGCAGAAAGGGCACTCACAGGGAGATCTTCGAACGGATCGCTCGAAACGGTTACGTGAGAGCCCGCGTCGATGGCGAACAGTATGACATCGCTGACGTCCCGAAGCTGACCGCGTCGCGCGAACACGACATCGAGGCTGTGATCGATCGCATCATTCTGAAGGACGGCATTGAAACCCGGCTTCGCGAATCGATTCACCTGGCTGTTCGCGAAAGCGATGGAACATGCATCCTCTGCGAACAAACAGATGCCGGCTGGCACGACCGATTCTTCAGCACCCGCTTCCACTGCGCGGCCTGCGACCTGAGTTTCCCGACCCCCGAACCGCGAACCTTCAGCTTCAACAGCGCGTGGGGAGCCTGTCCGGAGTGTCAGGGTTTCGGAGTTCACGGTGTTGTCGATGATTCAGCCGACATCACCGTTTTTTCAAAGGCAGCCTGTCCGGTGTGCCACGGCAGCCGGCTTCAGCCATTTGCTTCGTCGGTGACGTTTCTCGGCCGCGGTATCGCTGATCTGACTTCGATGAATGTCGACGAAGCTCTGGCATGGCTGGCGAATGATGAAAGTCCGGAGGTTCAAACGCTGCCCCGGAATTCCGCCGCAACCAGCGGTGGCATCGTCGATGCGGTTTCTTCGAACACACAAGCCGGTTCGCGTTCCGGCAGCAATTCGTTCGCACAGCTTCTGAATGCACTCAGCCCGGAAGCCAGGCTTGTCGCGGATCGTACGCTTCCCGATATCCGGCAGCGGCTGCGATGCCTGCAGCAGGTGGGTCTGGGCTATCTGACTCTGGACCGGCCGACTCGTACTCTTTCCGGCGGAGAATTTCAGCGAGCACGCCTGGCCGCCTGCCTGGGCACCGGTCTGCATGGAGCGTGCTTTGTTCTGGATGAACCCACAACCGGGCTGCACCCGCGAGATACTCGTCGACTGCTGCAGACGCTGTTTGAAATTCGCGATCGCGGTGCCACGGTCGTCGTCGTGGAACACGACAGCGACGTGATCCGAAACGCCGACTGGCTTGTCGATCTTGGTCCCGGCGCAGGAGCTGACGGCGGCCGGTTGCTGTACTCCGGCCGGCCCGGCGACGCCATTCCATCCGGCGTTGACACACCGACGATGCACTGTCTGACCCGCGCATCTTCGAGTCAAACTCGTGATGAAGAAAATTCGCCGAACAATCGCGACGGCGCAGAACCACCGTTTGCAGCCCAGGAGAGTTCACCCAACGCGACTGCGATGCGACAACGGCAACTCTTTCCTGGCGATGAAGCACTGAAATCACTCACGATCCGAAACGCGCGACTCAACAATCTGAAGAACGTCACGGTCGACATTCCACTGCGGGCACTGGTGTGCGTCACCGGCGTCAGCGGTTCCGGAAAGACGTCCCTGATTATGGATACGCTGCTGCCCGTCGCTGCCGCATCACTCCGAAAGGACGCTGACCCGGCGACAACGCTGGCGGATGTCCGGTGTGGGAGCATCGACGGTCTGCAGGAAATCGCGAGAGTCGTTTCCGTCGACAACAGCCCGCTGGGACGCAATCGTCGTTCGAACATCGCCACCTACAGCGGTCTGTGGGATCACATTCGCAAAGTGCTTGCCAGAACTCGCGACGCCAGAGCACGGGGATTCGCGGCAAATCGCTTCAGCTTTAATTCCGGCGACGGTCGCTGTGCCGAATGCCGCGGCACCGGCTTGAAGGACATTCAGATGAACTTCCTGCCGAACGCGACCGTCCCGTGTCCCGCCTGCCATGGCCGCCGGTTCAACCAATCAACGCTGACCGTTCGCTTTGCCGGACTGAACGCCGCCGACATCCTGAATCTGCGAGTCGATCAGGCTCTGAACGTGTTTCGGGAATTTGATTCTCTGCGATCACTGTTGAAGACGTTTCACGATGTGGGACTCGGATACCTCACGCTCGGACAGCCGGCGTCAACATTCAGCGGCGGAGAATCCCAGCGAGTCCGGCTGGCCACGGAACTGGCCTCGCAACACGCGGAATCGACTCTCTACATCCTTGACGAACCGACGACCGGACTGCACGCGGCAGACGTTTCTCACCTGCTGCTGTTGTTCAGGAGCCTCGTGGACGCCGGCCACAGCGTGATTGTGATCGAACACAATACGGACGTAATGAGGTCCGCCGACTGGCTGATCGACATTGGCCCCGACAGTGCCGATTCCGGAGGACAAATTGTCTACATCGGCCCGGCAGCCATCGCCGCGGACGCGCCCGGATTCACAGGCGACGCGCTTCGCCACGAGAACAGCCTGCGAAATGGCACAGCGGCGGGGTGAAGGAGTGAGAAACTTCGCAACGTCTCTGGCAACGGATTCCCAGGCCCACTAGACTCCCCGCCGCACCACAACCGGCAAGCGGGCAGGTCTCACCAGTTGACCGATTGAACAAAGTTGGCCGGTCGGTTGCGGGTTTCGAAACGGTCCGTGCCCTGCAGCGGAATGGCCGAACCAACCAACCGCACTTGTGTCAGACGACTGTGGTGGAAACAGAATTCGGGGCGTAGCTCAGCTTGGCTAGAGCGCCTGCTTTGGGAGCAGGAGGTCGCACGTTCAAATCGTGTCGCCCCGACTTGTCCAGCGATTTTCAGCGGCGAATGGTATCACTGGATTTGCCTCGAAATCTGGGACGATGCGGAGACTTTGACGCGACAGCCCGTTTTTCAGGATGCGGCGCAATTCTTGGTGCGTGTGCCGTCGGAATCGGATGCATGCGTTTCGGGCGGACAACGGCGAAAAACTCCGGCAGTGCCGTGACTTGATGGCCGCGAACGTGCCATCCGCCGGTCCGACTGGCTCTCGACGGCGAAGAACGAACACCAGCTGCTAGTCGTGTGGCCTTGCCTTTCTGAATCGTCGCGCGTTCGCTGGCCGGACTGGTCGTTTCGGATTGAAGCGTCGTCCGTTAGCATGGCAGGACAATGATCGTTCACCCGCTGCAAACGACTGAGGTCCATCATGGTCGCTTCTGTTCGAGACCTTTTGCTGACAGTGGTGCCCCTGCTCGCCCTGCTGCCTGTTGCGTCAGCCGACGAGATTACCGCCGATCGGATCGACGGAGCGGAACCGCTGAACGTCGTCTTCATTCTGTCCGATGACCACCGTTACGACGTGATGAGTTTCCTGGGGCACCCGTGGGTGGAAACTCCGGCAATGGATGCGATGGCTCGCGACGGCGTCTACTTCCGGAATGCGATGGTCACAACGTCCCTGTGTTCACCCAGTCGCGCGTCGATTCTGACCGGTCAATACATGCATCACCACGGCGTGGTTGACAACAACGTGCTGACCCGGCCCGGAACCATCTTCTTTCCGCAGTACCTTCAGCAGGCCGGGTACCAGACGGCGTACTTTGGAAAGTGGCACATGGGCGGCCACTCGGACGCGCCGCGGCCAGGCTTTGACAAATGGGTTTCCTTTCGGGGACAGGGTCACTACGACCCGCCGACACATCTGAAAAACTGGTCGCTGAATGTGGACGGACAGCCGGTTCCTCAAAAAGGCTACATCACGGACGAACTGACGGATTACGCAATCGGCTGGCTCAACGACAGTGTCCGGGACAGCAGCAGACCGTTCTTCATGTATTTGTCTCACAAGGGCGTTCACGGAATGTTTCATCCGGCTGAACGCCATGCCGGCCGCTACGAAGGCAAGCCGCTGCCGAAGCCAAAGACGATGGTCAACACCGAAGCGAACTACCATCACAAACCGATGTGGCTGAAGAACCAGCGGAACAGTTGGCACGGAGTGGATTTCGCCTACCACCAGGACTCCGACATTGCCGAACACTATCGGCTGTATTGTGAAGCTTTGCTGAGCGTCGATGAGTCAATCGGGCGCGTCCGGCAATGGCTGAAAGACAACGGTCTGGCCGACAACACGCTGGTGATGTACATGGGCGACAACGGCTTCCAGTGGGGCGAACACGGGCTGATTGACAAGCGCACTGCCTACGAAGCATCGATCCGCGTTCCGCTGCTGGGTGTCTGTCCGAAGCTGTGGAAACCGGGGACGACGCTGGAACAGGTCGTGGCCAATATCGACATCGGGCCAACTGTTCTGGAAGCTGCCGGTGTGAAAACGCCGACACAGATGGACGGTCGCAGTTTTCTGCAGCTCGCAGCCGGACAACTGCCGCCGGACCAGTGGCGTCAGAACCTGCTGTACGAGTACTACTGGGAATACAACTATCCTCACACGCCGACAACGTTCGCCCTGCGGACCCATCGGTACAAATTCATTCAATATCACGGCATCTGGGATATTGACGAATTGTACGACATGCAGCAGGACCCAGATGAAGAACACAATCTGATTTTCGATCCGCAGCATCAGGATCGGATTACTCAGATGAGAGCGGACCTGCACACGATTCTGGAGGATGCCGGCGCTAACCGGGTGCCATTCAGCCACAAGCAGGGAATGGGAGCAAATCTGCGTCTGAAAAGTGGTGCCGAAGCAGCCGAATTTCCGCCGGAACTGCTGCGCGAGAACGACGGGCAACAGTAGATTGCACTGGTGAAGTTGTTTCGGCCGGAAAGGTTTATCGGCTGACGTTCGACGGGCGTCCTGACCCGACCCGAGCGGGCCGGCCTGCAGCCACCGTGTTATCGTCGGGGCACTGTGCAGAAGTCCCGGATTGTCAGCTGGTGTTCTCCAGGACGTGGATTCGAGAACAAAGGACGCCGACAATTCGCCGGATTTTCGAGCGCAGAGTCCGTGACACGATTATCGATGCCTGACCTGGCAGCTGGCAGGATTTCGAAAGAACTGCCGGTGAGCTGTGATGGTTGAAAGGAAAGGTTCCGGGTCATGACCGCCGAGCTTGAGGAGACAGTTATTGTCGCGGACGGCGGTGGCCCTGGCGCTTCGCGGGATGACACTCACGTCGTCGCGCGTTCGCGAATCGCAGTGGGAGCCGCAGCGACTTCCGGCGATCTGAGCAGCCGATTCGGCGAAGCCACTCGACAGCTTCTGCGGCAACGGCTGATGATTGCCGCGGGGGCCGTCCTGCTGATCATGATTGCCGTGACCGTGATCATGGCAACGAACGACGAGTTTCACGGGCAGGGCCTGATGGTGCGACCGCTGGCGATCGGCTTGATTGTGGCTGTCGTCGTGGTCCTGTGGCGAGTGCCCACGATTTCGATGGCCGCTCTGCGGCGGCTGGAACTGGTCGTGATCGCCGTACCGGTGATCGAGCTTTTGATCGTTCAGGTCATTCGCACGCGGATCTACGCGACCCAGGGTGAACTCCAGACGGTGGAAACCGTCCGCGCGGCTGTGGGAGTTGCGGTGTGTGTGCTGGTGGCCACCTACGGGATGTTCATTCCGGGGACGTGGCGACGAACGGCCGTCGTGACAGGCCTGACGGCGTCGCTGCCGACGATCGTGGCGATGATTCACACATGGGTCGATCCGCGTCTGGCCGATTCGGTGGACGCGGCGCAGTTTGCGGTGTCCACGCTGACGCTGTCGATGGCGGCGGTGGCCACCGTCGGAGCTCATGTCGTGCATTCAATGCGCCGCGAGGTCGAGGAAGCTCGGCAGTACGGACAGTACCGCCTGACGGACGAAATCGGTCGCGGCGCGATGGGAGTGGTATACCGCGCGGAACATCGCCTGCTGAAACGCCCGGCCGCCATCAAGCTGATTCGATCGGAGTCAGCCGCGGACGAAGCGGCGATCGCGCGTTTCGAACACGAAGTTCAGATCTCCGCCACGCTTTCTCACTGGAATACCGTGCAGATCTACGATTACGGTCGCACAGCAACAGGCGATTTCTACTACGTGATGGAATATCTGCGCGGCCAGTCGCTGCAGGAACGGCTGGTGGCCAGCGGACCGCTGACGGCCATGGAAACTCAATCCATCGTCCTGCAGCTTTGCGATGGACTGCAGGAAGCTCATGCCAGGGGAATGGTGCATCGCGATCTGAAGCCGGCCAACATCTTTCTGGCGGAAACCGGCGGGCAGACCGACGTGGTCAAGATCCTGGACTTCGGTCTGGCGACGATGGCGACCGGGACGGACAACGCCAGCCGGGGGATCTGTGGAACACCGAAGTCGATGGCTCCCGAGCAGATTCGCGGCACGGCGATCGACGGGCGAGCCGATATTTATGCGATCGGCTGCCTGATCTTTGAGTGCCTGACCGGCGAGCCCCTGTTTGCCGCCGAGTCGGTTTCGGATGCCCTGAATCAGCATCTTTGCGTCGAGCCGGCTCTGGATCGAATCCCTTCTGAGGCGGCCGAGTTTCGCGAGATCGTGGCGATCTGCCTTCGGAAGCACCGCGACGAGCGATTCCATGACGTGAATGTCCTGCGCTTGGCCGTCGCGGATCGGATGCAGCCAGTCACGCGGTCTTCCTGACGAGTCCTTCCGGAAGCGGCGCTGCACAAAGGCAACCGCACTTTGCGAGGGTCGCCGCATTGTCGTGTCGTGTGTCACATCCGGTGCAGCGACCGGCACTGTTGTTTCCTCGCGACGTCCAGGGCGAAGCTGAATGTCTCCTGAGCAGTTTCCCGAGTCAGTTCTGTCCCGGCGGGCCATTTTCCTCGCGGCGCCCGTTTTCAGTTCGACTTTGACTTCACCATCCCTGCGCCAACCGCGACCGGCAGACGAGTCTTCTTTTCCGCGGTTGTGTTTTCGTACTGAGTCACGACGACCATGACTTTGCCGGTGATGACCTTGCCGGTCACAAGTCTCAGCGTGATCGTATACTGACCGGATGGTGCTTCACGACACAGGTATTCCTCAACGGATGGTCCGCGTTTTCCTTTCGGCAGAGTTCCGTCGCCGGTCAGCAGCAGGACGCCTCCGTTTTTGGTGACTTTGTTTCGGAAGGAGCAGGTTTGTTTACCGGGTTCCGCGACGGACAAGTCGACGTCTCCGTCCCCGGCCCACTCAACGCGAATTCGAAGATCATGAATCAGCGCTTCGTCGAGTTCCGTTTTCACTTTCTGCGCTGTTTCCGAGTTGCCTGCCGCCGTCAGTGAACGCTGCAGCTCGCGCAGGGTTTCGGTGGCTTCCGCGTGTTGAGTGTCGAAGTCATCGGTCCAGAGATACTTCAGAATCCCGATGCGCGACCACAGAATGTGTTCCGGCTGTGAACTGCGGTCGGCGTAGCGTCTGGCGATCAGCCAGGGTTCGGATCGCCACGGGTTTCGATCGGTTGCTTCCCGACACAGGGCAATTGCCCGGTCCCAGGCTTCAAAACGCGCCAGCAGGGCAGCGGTGACGAGCAGTTGATCCGCGTCGCCGGCCGTGAAGTCGACTCGTGACAGAAGAGCCCGGTCGATTTCACTTTGCGGGCGCCCGGTAAGCTTCATTTCGCCTGCCAGGACGTCGTACATCCATGGCTGGGCGTGATCATTTCGAATCGCCGCCTGAATTCCCTGGACCGCGGCTTCGAACTTTCGTTCTGCATGTAGACGGGCGAAGACTTCGGTGACGGCTGCATCCGAGTGTCGGTGCGACTGAAAGGCCTGGTTCCAGGCATCGGGGGAATCGGTGTTCTTACCGACTTGCTTCAGGAGGTCAGCCGCGCGCGACAACACCGCAGCGTCGGTATCGGCCGAACGCTGCGGTGTTGAAGGTTGGTTTGTTTGAAACAGTGTTGAAATGTAGCGTCGCGGCCGGCGACTTTCGCTCGCGGAAGATGTCGCCTTTCCCGGAACAGATTGGGTCGGTTCCGGAACGCTTACTTCACTGCTGGTTTTTTTTTGACGTTATCAATAGCCTGGTTGGAGATTCCGTTCGGACCATCGGCCTTCAGGATTGCATCCCAGTCAGCGGACACAGGTACTGAACCGAAGCCGCCGCCTCCAAAGCCGCCGCCACCGCCGCCGAAGCCGCCGCCACCGCCGCCGCCAAGACCACCGCCACCCAGGCCGCCGCCGCCACCGCCCCGACCGCCAAGGCCACCGCCGCCGAGACCACCGCCACCGCCCTGGACCGGCCGAAGCGTGGAGATGATGTCCAGGACGTCGTACACGCGGGTTGTCGCGCTTTCTTGCGGATCTTCAGCTTTTGCGAGTGTCGTGATCTGCACGACTTCGTTCTTAATCACGTACGTCAGCGCCGGTTCTTCTGTCTGATCAAAGATCAGCGAAAGCGCATTTCGCAGGCTGATGCCGTTTAAGACGATGTCCTTGACCGTGACTTCTTCCAGCGAGTTAATCCCTTCCAATTCCAGTTCGGCATAGTCCGGCCAAATCGTCATCCGGTAGTCAGCTCCACCTTCGCGACCATACGTCGCGGTGTAGAACTCCGAAATCTGCTGCAGAACTTCGCTCAGTTGAGCATCGCCGGGGAAGTCCAGAGGCGGAACAGGCTCGTCGAGCATCCGGTTCAGCCACAATTCAACCGGCTTTTGCTCGTAGTACACAAGCGACTTGTATCTTGGCACGCGAGTCAAAGTCAGGGCACGCCAGACGTCTGCCGGCGGGTACTGAATCGGCGGCTCGTCCGGGAACGGAACGTGTGACAATTCCACCTGGTACAGAGTTTCCAGGAAGCGGTCGTGCCGCAGTTCCTGCAGTCGTCGCGACTTATCGAGCTGTCCGGCGCCTTCCGACACGACCAGCGCCTGTGCCGCCGGACCATTTCCGGGTCTCATGTCGATTGCCAGCCTGGCCACTGCTTCGGCATCTTCGTAACCGTTCACGTCGCCGTGACGAGCCCGATCCAGCAGTCCGCGGACCGAATCGATCAGCGACTCAAGTCGCTCTTCTTCTTCCGCGTTCTGGATGACCAGCTTTTGCTGAGCTTCTCCGACCGCTTCGACCTGAAGCTGCTGCTTCCGAGTCTCGGCAGCTCGAATGGCCGCTGTACGGACGGATTCCAATGCCGAGGTCAGCCGCCGTTCCAGCTCGGCTCGAGCCGCCGGGTTGACATTGTTTTCTGACCGCACTGTCGCCAGCACGTCCTTCAGCAGTGATTCACCGTACTCCGGCCGATCCTTACTATATTCCACCGCTTCCGCAATCGCTGCATTGGTCGCCTGAGTCAGTTGCTGAGTTCTGACAAGAATCTGCGATTCCACTTCCGACAGCGGATCCGACGTACCGCCAAATCCCGCGTCAAGCTCGTCCTGAGCGGAACCCGCACTGACCGGCGGCGGAGCATTCTGCACAGCAGGGGCGTCTTCCAGAACGGGCGGAGCGAAAGGATTTTCTTCCTGCGTGCTGAAGTTGAAAACGAACGGTTGTTCGGATTCCATCGATGTCAAAATCGTGTTCAGTTGCCTGTTGGTGTCGTCGATATCCGCAGCGCGAGTTGCAAGAGCTGCTGCTTCGCGGTTGCGGCCACGGTTTTGCAGAGCCTTCACGACCTTCACGGATTGATCCAGAAACGCCGCAAGTTCATTTCCTGTCAGATTCAGCATCTCCAGGCTTGCGGCAGGAGCATTGACGCCGTGGGAGGCTTCGGCACGTTCAACCAGCAGCCGCAGTTCTGCGCCGCCGTTCTGCTGAGTGATCTCGGAAGCTGACCAGGTTGTTGATTGTCCGTCAGCCGTCTGCAGAGTCAGTGAACCGGAAGCCGGCAGGCTGCCGCGGCCAACGACGACAGTGTGCCGATCTGGTCGGGCAAAGGTTGCCACTGAAGCCAGACCGTTCAGGCCGTTGCCGTCCAGTGTGATACCGTCCAGCTTCGTCGGCGCGGTTGTCATGGCTGCGATCATTGCCGAAGCGGTGTCGCCGGCCTCGTCGCCCTTGAACTGACGCACGACGCCGCCGGTCAGGTTGGCAAAGATCGCGGGAAGTTCCAGGTCGATGGAAGGTCCCAGCACGATGGAATGCATGCTGCAGCGATTCGCCGACATTGATTTCGCAACACGATCGACATCTTCTACCGACATCAGATTGGCAGATGTCACACCGTCGCCAATGTACAACACCGATGTCGGATGACCGTTGAGAGATCCGACAACAGTTTTCAGAGCGTCCGGAAGATTTGTCGCACCCAGTGGAGTTCGATTCCTGAGTGCTTCAAGAGCGCTGGCGGCTTCAGGGGAACCGGCCTTAACGAAGCCATTGGTCAGCGCTTCACAGGTGACATCGACCGCAAAGATCTGCACGGTATCGTCGGCAGGAAGGCTGCTGAGAATCTCCGACGTCAGCATCAGTTCCGCAGACCGGAATTTTCCGACCTGACTTGCTGACGTATCCAGCAACAGCACATGTTGCCGAACGGCTGCCTGACGCGACAGATTCGGTTGCAGAGCCAGGGCAAAATATTCGGCGCCGCTGGCCGAACGGTATTCCCTGGCGACCGCGGTACCGGCAGCATCTTCAGCAGCCGACAGCGAACCTGCGATGAGTCCGGCGAACGCGAGACAAGTAAACCGGAACGCAGAACGACGAAGATGCCGCATGAGGAATCCCTTTCGGTGAGACCGACATTGGCTTGAGTGAATTGGTCATTACAGCGGGTGGTCCGCGCACGGATCACCGCGAAGGCAACATTCTATATTCGTTCTCGGACTTGATAGAAATGAATTCCCCGCAAAAACGACCATTCCACTTCTGAATTGCCGCGGTCGTTCAAATCGCGCGGTGAAGCCGCTGCACTCGGCAAAGTTTACGGTCGGAAACAGCGGCCGTCCGCGATCGCAATTCCGAGCATCGGCGCAACCGTCAAAGCTTCTCGGAATAGCGCCGCTCGCGTGAACGCTGCAGCCGGAACCGGGCAGAATCCCTTCCAGCAGGCAACGTCGCGAGTTCCGAACGCAACGATTGTGTCAAGTTTGATGTTGCGGAAACTCGATACAGACTGTCGGGGGCAGAGGACTCAGGCTGCTTGGTTCGGCAACCTCTGCGGGATGCCAACGTTGATTCGCGCAGTGAGTTGTCCATGTCGGCGGCACGGTGGACTGCGCCGACAACATGCGCGATTCTGATTGCGATGCTGCTGTCGGCGATCTTCGGGGAAAGGCACCGGCAGATTCCCCGCACGACGCCGCTGAAGCCGATGTCGTCACTGCATCTCGATCAGCACCCGGCCGGGCAGCCGATTGTAACGGAGCTGCCGGTTATTCCGGCGGGCAGTCTGCTGATCGTCGGCAGCCTTGACCGCTCGGCGCGCTCTCACACCATCACGATCGAACTGCGCTGCGACGCACATCCCACGGCTGTCCATAGTTCGCCGGACGGTTTCGCGCCTCCGACCGTCGATGTTCGCCGGATCAGCGAAGCGGAACTGCACCTCAGCCATTGTGCCGGAATTCGCGTTGGCCGGAATTGTGCTTCCGGAGATCAGGTTGCCTCAGTAGCGGACGTTGACGTCGCCGAGTCGTGTGAGAACGTTGTGCGGCGGTTTGCTGTTCCTGTCCTGACGGCGGGGCACGGTTCGCATCGAATAGCAGAAGGACGTCTGGTCGCGCAGGGTCAGCGCCTTCAGGTATTCTCGGCGGTCACCGCAGAAGCACCAACATCCCGCCTCCGGATGACGCAACTGGCCGCGGCAATTGTTCACGAATGTGAAACTCGCCTGCTGCCGTTTCTTGAGTCGAATTATGCCCAGCTGAGAGATATTGACGGTGACGGAATGCTGTGCGTTGTCCTGTGCGACCTGCAGCCTGCCGGCTTGTCCGAACGCGGCAACAACACGGAGCCGGTATTGGGCTGTGTCCGTCGCAGCGACTTCTTCCTGCCGAACGCCGACTTTGGCGGCGACATCGTCTATCTCGACGAAAGCCTGCGGGACGGCGACGATCTGTCCGAAATCCTGACTCACGAGCTGGCGCATGTCGTGACGTTCTCGCAACTTGCCGAACGAGGTTCCGTCGGGCTGACTGAGACGTCGCTCGGAGTGCCCGACTGGCTGAATGAGGCAATCTCACACCACTTCGAACGCCGGACCGGCAGCGATGGCCGCAACCTGGTTTCTCGCGCTGCGGCATTCGCGAAAACACCGCACCGATTTCCGATCGTGATTCCGAATGCTCCGAAATTTTCTGCCTACGGACGCGGCGGCTGTCGAGCGGCAGGTGTGAGTTTTCTGGAGAGCGTTCTGTCATCGGTGCCCGGCGAAGCTCGCGTCGCAACGCTGCTCGATGCTCAGGGAGACGCCATCGAATCGCTCGAAAGTCTGGCCGACAGACAATTCCCGGATCTGTTTCGCAACTGGACCATAGAGCTGCTGGCGGGCCGGATTTGCTCTGACACGGTGCTCTGCGCGAAGCCGGCGATTTCACCGGCGCCGGAAAACGCCTGGCTGAGAAATTCGTCGCGAGACGAGGCTGAGTGCTGCATTCAACTGCAGGAGATTCACCCGAATCGGCCCGTTTCGATCGAGATCGCGGGGACCGCCGCGGCATTCTTCGAGCCAACGACGCAGCAGGGTTCGCTGATTGTGACCGGACCTGCCGAAAGCCAACTTCAGATCAGCATTGTCGCCGCGAGTCGAACCACCACATGTTCGGCGACTAACGAAACACTGGATTCCAACTGACCGGACTTCCTTGCGTAATCCAGGTGATTTCCTGAAGTGCGATCGTCCAGCATCGCTTTGGATTTGGAGGAATGGCCGAATTCCGAGCCGTCGTTCGGTTCCTCTGAAATCACCGCGTCAGTGAAAAGGAAAGCGGCGACGAACTGCCGCAGTCCCAACGCGTCGCGTGTTAGTCCGAGGCTCGTCTGGCGCGGACTTCGAGCTGGTCGCGATGCCGGAACATTTCCTTAAGCTGGTCGCGGGAATACAGACGCACGACCGTACCCTTGTAGCGGACGCGTCCGCTTTCGTCGCGGTCGATGTTCTGGCTGATCTCCGGTACGGCTCGATCCGCGTAGAGTGCTGCAAAGGTTTCGGGGTCGACGCCGCGCCCTTCTTCAAGGTCCCGGACAACGTCGATTCCGCCGACGGACAGAGCAAAATAGTTCAGCCCTTCCGTTGCCGGGGCGTAGAGACTTTCCGCTCGCAGAATATCCGACAAATCATTCGTCGACCGGAATGCCTTCTTGTAGGTGACGAGCGTATCGTCGGAAAGAGCGGCGATTCCCGACTGCTGTGGCGGCTGCGTCGCGGCGATCAACGCCTTTGAATTCCCGGCCTGCGACAGTCCGGTCAGGTAACCAATGCCGAACAGACCTGCCGCCGCCAACATCATGGGAAGTCGTCGCATCATTGCACCTCAAAATTGCCAGGCGAAGAACCGCCGTGCTGGAATTGCGAATTGTGCCTACTCCGCGCGCCGCACCGGAAACCGTTCCGAGACAGCGCGGAGTGATGCATTTTTATGGTTCGGCGCGGGGAACCGCAACAGCCTGTGCCAGAATATCGCTGCAGCGGATTGTTTTGACCGGCAAGCTGTGCGTTGGCGCCGCGCGAGGTGGATTACTCAGGCAGCTTTGCGCGTCGAATCGTCGTGTCGGTCGTCCCTGCGAACATCGCGAAACTGAACGCTGCGGGTCGCAGGCCGCTGCTTTGCCGGTCCAAACTGAAAGCTCAGGGCAGCAATTCCGCCGCAGACCGCAAGCGCGATGAAACAGCCCATTACAGCCAGTTGATCGTCTGAAAACAGTGAGGTCAGATCCATAACTCGTAATCCGTGTCTTGCGGAATGGCGATTCGCCGGACGTGAAACACTGCCCGGTGCCGCCGGACGAATCGTCCGACGGAATCCGGGCCGGGAGGTCTGCCGAAACGTGCCATCGGCAGATCCTGCATGACTACGGTTTCGGAATTTCGCGCCGCGCCGCTTCAGTTCGCTTTGGCCGATGCCCTCAGAGATCTCGCCCGGATGACTGCGAAGCAGCGTCTGCCACTTCGGATGACTGTTCAGAACACAGTGCCGCGGTATCGGTGGCAGATTTTTCCGGTGAGCGGGATTCCACGACGCGGAGGTTACCCGCCTTTCCACATGAGTCCGGATGTTACGAATGTTCAGGCTGTGACGGACGATCTTCGCAGGTCAGCGCGAAACGATCCTGCCGGACAATCCGGCCGGAATTGGTGAAACCGTTAATGCCGATCCTGATGACAGATCCGGTTCTGCTTGCGCGCTGGAAACAGCGCGACGATGCCGGCATCAACGACGCATCCCGATTTGCAGCAGGTGCCCAATGTCGAAAACTGTCTCAACATCCTGCAGTTCCTCCGTCACCTCCGGTCCCGCGGCTGTCCGCCGATTCAAACATGGCAGGCTGGTCTGGCTGATCGCTGTGAGTGCGCTTTTCAGCGGAGCGATTCTGACAGGTTGTTCGGACCAGAAGCAGCAGGCGGAGAACCTTGTTCGCACTGCCGCCGCGCAGCAGAAAAACGGACAGCACCGGGACGCAATTCAAACGAGCAACAGAATCGTGGCTCTGGATCCGGAACGTGCAGAAGCGTTTTATCTGCGAGGTACCAGTCACGCGGCGCTTCGTGACTTCACAGCCGCCGCAGACGACCTGACTCGGGCCACGCGACTTCGACCGGACTGGGCGGAAGCATGGTGGGCACTGGCGACGTCTGATCGCTCGCAGGGCAGAGACCGCGAGGCACTGGAAGCGTTCAACGTCGCGGTCAAACTGGATCCCGGCATGACCGACGCTGTCTTTGACCGCGCGTGTCTGCTGAAGGACATGGGAAGATCGGCGGAGGCCATCAGTGATTTTTCGAGGATCATCGCGGTGCGACCGCAGAACATCAGCGGCTGGAAGCACCGCGGTCAGTTGCTGCTGGAGAACGGTCAGCTTCAGGAAGCGATTCAGGATTTCAGCCAGCTCATTCAACTCGACCGCGAACAGGCAGCCGGCTGGCTTCACCGCGGTCAGGCGTACCTGAAGCTTGGCGATTCTGAACGAGCTTTGGCGGATCTGACGGTTGCATGCCGGCTTGATCCCGAAGAGGCGGCGGCATGGAAGGCTCGCGGAACGGCGCTGGCTGAACTCGTTCGGCCGGATGAAGCGCGCGAACAGTTCGCGCGAGCATTGAAACTGGCGCCGCTGGACAGGGACTGCATGCTGGAGATGGCCGCCACGGAGACCGCACTGGGCCGCCATACGGACGCGATCAACAATCTGAATCTGATCATCCTGAAGCAGCCGAAGAACATGGCCGCTCTGCTGCTTCGAGCCGACATTCTTGAGGCGACGAACGATACCTACCGGTGTCTGGCGGATCTTGACGAGGTCCTGAAACTGGATTTCGGCAACACCGACGCTCTGTACCGCAAGGCACAGTTGCTGGCGAAGGACCATCAGCCCGAACGAGCCATCGTGGTGCTGGACCGCCTGCTGTCGATCGACGCGGACCATGCGGATGCGCTTCGGCGGCGGGCTGATCTGCTGGCCGAAGTGGGGCGATCTGATGAAGCACTCGACAGCTACACTCGGCTGGTGTCGCTTGAAACGCATCGTTCGGCGGCACTGCTGCAGCGAGCCCGGCTGCACGCGGATTCCAGACGCTGGAACGAAGCGATCGCCGACCTGTCTGCCCTCCTGGAGAACGATCCCGACGACGTTGAACTTCTTCGGGAAAGAGCGGAAGGCTACTCACGCTCGGGCCGCCCGATGCTGGCGATCGCCGATCTGACGACGGTATTGAAGCTCGACCCGGCCGACGTCGAAGCGCTGCAGCAACGGTCCGATGCGTTTCTGGAAATCGGAGAGCACGAAGCGGCAATTCAGGATCTGACGACGGTCGTGAAACGCAGTGACTTCGCCCCAGAGTCCACTCGCCGGCTCGTCCAGTTGTACATCGATAACAAGCAGCCGGATCGCGCGCTGCAGGTGTTGAACGAAGCAATCCGGCAACCGGATGCCGATGTGGCGCTTCATCGACTTCGGGCGGAAGTGTATCAGCGACGGGGCGATCTGCCGGCCGCGATCAGCGATCTGAACGTTGTCCTGACTCAGCATCCAGGTGACGTCGACGCGCTGACCACGCGCGGACGTGTTCGACTGGACCACGGCGACTATCGCGACAGCGCGCAGGATTTTGATCTCGCAATTCAGACGGTTGGTGAGAATGCCGAACTGCTGGAACTTCGCGGAAAGGCGCTGGCGAAGTCCGGTGACCGCAATGCCGCCATTCGCGATCTCAACCGGGTGCTCGAACTTCAGGACGACCGAATCTCGGCCCGAGTCGCGCGAGCTGAGGTTTTCGAACAAATCGGCGACATGACTCAGGCGTTCAGCGACGCCGAGTCGGTCCTGCGGCAGCAGCCCGATGACGCGGCCGCACTGCGAGTCCGCGCCAATTGCCGATTCGCAGAAGGCGACTACCATCAGGCTCTGTTCGACTATGACAGTCTGCTTACGGATTCTGCGGCTGATGATCTTTCACTAAGAAGGAAGCGGGCGATTTGTCTGATCGAAACAGGAAATCTCGCGTCCGCGCTCAACGACCTGAATGCCGTGATCGCCGAAGATCCGGATGATCCGGAACCACGACTTCACCGGGCCGTCATCCTTGAGGGAAAGGGGCGCTTTGCGGACGCACGTGACGATCTGCAGGAAGCTCTCCGGCACAAGCCCGACGACGCGGAGGCCAGAATTCGCCTGGGAACACTGATGCATCGCGACGGACTCTTCGCGGAAGCCGTGGAACAGTATTCCAGTGCTCTGCTGATCAACCCCGACTCGGCCGCCGCGCTGTATCGGCGGGCGCTGACTCGCAACCATCTGGGCGAGTCGCAGGCGGCATTGGCTGACATTGATCACGCGATCGAACTCGACGATCGCCAGGCGGACTACTGGTACGTTCGCGGCAACATCCACGCTCGCGCGGACGAAACTGAAGCGGCGCTGCAGGACTATTCGAGAGCCGTGGAACTTGACCCCGGCCACAGCGCCGCGCTGTACAACCGCGGAAACCTGCAGTTTGCCAGGCAGCGGTTCGAGGATGCGATTATCAGTTGGGACGCGGCGCTGAAGATTCAGCCGGATCTGTTTCGCGCGCTGAACAATCGAGCGGCGGCGTATTCGGAACTCGGCGATCTGCAATCCGCCATCCGTGACTACCAACGTGCGACGACGCTGAACCCGAAGTTTGCGAAGGGCTACGACAACCTTGCCTGGCTGCTGGCTACGACGTCCGATCCGGATTTCCGCGACCCGCCGCGAGCCGTTTATCTGGCCAGGAAGGCCTGCGAACTGACTGGCTATCGCAACTGGTCGCACCTCAGCACGCTTGCCGCCTGCTATGCGGAGGCCGGTGACTTTTCATCGGCGCGACACTGGGCGGAAGAGGCGTCAAAGGTTGCTCCGGCGGAACAGCAGGAAGAACTGACGGGGCTGGTGGAGGTCTACGAAGCGCGGCTGAAGGATTCTCGCGCGACATCATCAGTCGATCGCGAACGGCGCTGATGAGTCGGAGCAAGCGACTATTCGACCTTGCTTTCGACAGCGGCCGTCACCGTGGCGTCCATTCGAACGATCGTGATGTTGCGAAAATGGACAACGGACCCTTCACTCTGAATGGCGATGCTGCCTTCGGAGGGACGGCAGTCGGTTACTTCACCGGCCTTCTTTTCATTCACCGTGACGGAAACAACACCGTTCTGGCAGTCGATGACGCATCGATTCCAGCTATCGGCCTGAACCGCCAGGTCGGCCGCGTCACTGGTGTTGCGGCTTGTAGCATCGCCGCTGGGGAACACGCTGCCCGCTTTGGGATGATGCAGCTGCACCTGAATGGACGTGGGCCACAAGCGGCGGTCGTCCTGGGTAAAAACGAGAATGCCGCTGTTTCCGTGGGGGTCATCAGGATACTTCCATTCGAATGACAACCGGAAGTCGGAGAACTTTTCGACGGTGAACAGATAGCCCTTCGGATCGCCGGTGCAGACGAGTTCCGGAGTACCGTCTTCGCCGCGTACGAGTCTCCAGACCTCCTGCAGCGGAACCTCCGGTCGCGAGCTGTAGTGCTTCCAGACGTCAAGGAACGTGTCCTGCTTCAGCAGCACTTCCTCTTTGCCCGCCTTGACGGTCTTCGGTGGCGTTTCCCCTTCGGCAATGACGGCGACTGAGTCCTTCGCGGCATTCGCCGGCGGAGCAGCATCTGATGATTCGTCCCGCGACTGTGCCATCAGCAGACCGCCAGCCAGGACGGCAAGCAGAGCACCGAGCGCCGGGAAGCTCCGCAACATTTGACGACTGGGCAGCGCTCGGCACGGCCAGCAATGATCAGACATGCAGTAGGCACCGAATGGAGTGCGGGAATAACCGAATGATGAATGCGTGCAGGCGGAGATCCCGTCAGAGATTCCTGCACACCGCATGTGAAAGGAGCGGGGATCTTATGAACCGCCCCGACAGCGATCAACGATGCGGTGTGTTCGGTGACGACCAGTCACATCGACAGGGAAATCAGCAACTGACGCACGGCCCGCATTCAGCATGTCGCAAAAGCTGTCGCAAGTCGAATGACTTCGGCAGCTTTCGCAGCGGCAAATTGACATTTTGACAAAATTTCCGCGGCCCGCCGGCAACATGTTCTTTGGCATGGACGTGCGGCTGGAATCTGTGCTAACTTCCTGTCGATCACTTCCAGTGGCCTGCGCTATTTCCGCGGCACATTCCTTCTTCAATACAAGTCGGCACGGAGGCCGAAATGGATTTGAAGCACTCAGAAGGCACTCCCGGTCGTCCGTCCCGGACAGATGACGCTGGTTCCCGCAGTCAGATTCGCTGGCTGATTCGCCGCGACATGGACGAAGTCCTGAAGATTGAACGCGGCAGCTTTGAGTTTCCCTGGACCGAAGACGAATTCCTGTTCTGTCTGCGCCAGCGAAACTGCATCGGCACCGTGGCGGAACTGGATCATGAGATCGTCGGATTCATGATCTACGAGCTGCACCAGTCGTACCTGCGGATCTTGAATTTCGCCGTGTCGCCCGATCACCGTCGGCGTGGTGTCGGACAGCAGATGGTTCAGCGGCTGATCGACAAGCTGTCGCAGCAGCGTCGTCGCGAGATCGTGCTGGAAGTTCGCGAAACGAACCTGTCGGCTCAATTGTTCTTCAGCAGTTGCGATTTTCGAGCGCTGTCCGTGCTGCGGAATCACTACGACGACACGCTGGAAGACGCCTACTACATGCGGTACTGCCTGAAGGCCAGTCCGGCAGAAGTCTTTGCGCCGCACAATCGCCTGAAGAACTACGACGCGGCCTGATCCGACGGGCGAAGCGTACGGCCAGGTCGTCGCGCTGACGTGAGCAGACGACCGGATCGTTCGCGATTTCTGGAAAGCGACGATCCGTGGACTCGTCACTGCCGGAGTTTGTCACTGCCTACTGCACGACGTCGTCGGTCGACGAGGCCAGGACGATCGCCGGGATTCTGGTGCGGGAAAAGCTGGTTGCCTGCGTCAACATCGTTCCCGCCATCGAATCGATCTACGAATGGCAGGCAGAAGTTCAGGTCAGTCCCGAAGCGGCCATGTTCATGAAGACACGGTCGGGCTGTTTCACTGCGCTGGTGGCTCGCATCCGTCAGTTGCACAGCTATGACTGCCCCTGCATCACCGCCATGCCCATCGTCGGCATCAGCGATGACTACGCGGCCTGGCTGCGGGAACAGACATCCCTGTGAAGCGTGACTGACATGCCAGGCCCCGGGAACTATCGCCACGTCAATCGCCGGACGTGGAATCACCTGGCCGACTCCGGAAGTCAGTTCGCCCGCGTCGCGACAGACGAACAGTGCCGCGACCCGCTGGCTGTGCTGGACGGCCGGGGATGGCTGCCTTCGTCTGTGGCCGGATTGAATGTGCTTTGCCTGGCATCGGGAGGCGGCTGGCAGTCAATCCTGTACGCATCCGCGGGAGCGCGCGTGACGGTCGCAGACATCAGTGAGTCGATGCTGAAACTCGATGAACGCGAGTCCCGCCGCCGCGGCCTGAACGTTACGTGCCTGCGAACTTCCATGGACGATCTGTCCGCACTGGCCGACGCGTCGTTCGATATTGTCCACCAGCCGGTCAGCACGTGCTACGTCCCGGAAGTTGCCGCTGTCTATCGGGAAGTCGCGCGCGTGATTCGCGATGACGGCATCTACATCAGCCAGCATAAGCAGCCCACAAGTCTTCAGATCAGCCATCGCAACGAGCGTCATCAGTTTGTGATTGGCGTCGAGTACTATCACACGGGGCCGCTGCCCGCGCAGCGCGACACGTCGTATCGAGAATCCGGCGCGGTTGAGTACCTGCATCGGTGGGAAGATCTTGTCGGCGGACTTTGCCGCAGCGGGTTTGTGCTGGAGGACCTGCGGGAACCCGTTCGCGCGGATCGCAACGCGGACGTGACGCACTACGGTTATCGCGGCAGATTCGTTCCGCCATACGTTCGAATGAAGGCCCGGCGCCGAACTCGCGATTCCGGTAAGCCCGCGGAATCTGTTTCGAAAATCTGGACTCCTTCGGACTGAACGTGCGACCGCAGGTCCCGGAATGCCGTACGAGAATGGTTTCCCGCCGCGGCGAGCGTTTATCCCGCGACGAATGCGACGTAGTAAAATACCAGTCCCGTGACCGATGTCAGTGTGATGTCGACGATGGACAGCCAGCCCAGCACCTTGTGAGTTCGGCTGTGGACCCCCGGAATCGGCGGACTGGCAAACCGTCGCAGCGCAAGTGTCAGCGTCGTGGCCCACAGGAATGGAGTCGTGACGGCGAAGATCAGATGCAGCCACAGATACGGTCTTACCTCGCTGACCTTGGCCGCCAGAGCGGCTTCTTCCGGGTATGACCTGGCAACAATGTTTTCCCAGCCGCCGTGAACCAGTTGCAGATCGATTTCAAAACCGCCGACCGCTACCAGCAGAACGATTCCCAGGCCGATCTGAATCCATTTATGCAGGTTGTATTGGCGACGAAACTTAACCAGCCAGAGACTGACAGCCAGCAGTGGCACCACAAGCGCCAAAGCGCACACGACGACATCCAGCATCAGCGATGTGCGGTAGCCCAGGAATCCGTCCGAAAGAAAATCCAACGTTGTTCCCGTCAGAAAAGTGCCTGTAGACCAACCCGGCAACGAGACCTGCACCGCGCCGGTCCGGGCCGCGTTATAGAATGATGTACGGGCGGCAACAAATTCTTCCGAAGGCGACCGGCAGTGTTCTCAAAGTTGACGCCGCGAGTCTCATTCGGCAGGCGTACGCCAATCGCATGTCCCCGAAATGCCGGTTCAGCCGATCGAACCGGGGAACAGCAGTTTCCGATACTCCGAGTCGGGCTGTCGGGCGTATTCGCTGATTTCGAACACTTCCACGAAGTTGGTTGCGTTCCCCCGATCTTCGCCGCAGCGAGCGACCAGTTCAGCGCGAAATCGGTCGGCTCGCGGCCGGCAGTGGCCTTCGAACCATTGCCGCACCCACGGAAGCCGGTCACCTTCGTTCTTCGGAACGCTGTCAAGAATATCGGCTTCGTAGGCCAGCCATTCAAAGACCTGCGTCTTGTGGCACATCAGCATGGCGGCAATCGTGTCCAGGTGCGGCTCGATATCGATCATCACGTCGGGCCTCATCGGATTCGGTCGAGTAAACAGGTCCGGCAGATACGCAACAACGGGATCTCTTCGAAGAGCCGGCACTTCCGGCACGACCAGCGGAACGGTCACCAGATACGACGCGTCCTGGACGCACTGTCCGACAGCGCGGTGATCCGGGTGATAGTCACAGGGTCGATGTGTCAAAACCAGATCCGGTCGGAAGCTGCGGATTTCACGAATGATGTGGTGACGAACCGCCAGCGTCGGTTCCAGGCCGCCATCGGGGAATTCCCAGGTTTCATACTCGGCCCCGATCACTGCTCCGGCGTTTGCCGCTTCGTTGCGGCGCAGCTCGACAAGTTCTGACGCGGACCGGCGATAGTGACCAGCGCCGCCATCTGTGACGGATACCATCTTCACGGTGCGACCGAGCGTACTGTAGAGCGTCGCCAGGCCTCCGGCAGCAAACTCCGCGTCATCCGGATGGGCTCCCAGAATCAGAAGTTTTGGATTCGCGTTCATACTCTGCTGATTCAGTCAAACTAGTTTCGTGATTCCTGGTCGAGCGATTTCAATCGCCGGAGCATCGCCCCATTCGTATTGCGCGGGCGACAGATCGTGCCTGGAATCCAGAGCCTGCTGCCACGTGATTTCCTGGCCGGTGTACGTTGCCATTCGCCCCATGATCGCCAGCAGCGTGCTCTTTGCCATGTACTCGCCGTTGTTGACGGGATTGCCCGACCGGATTCCGGCAAACAGTTCATCGTGTTCGACCTGGTACATGTTTTTCACTTTGCGGTCGAAACGCCAGTTCGTGTTCGTCGTGATTTCAAGTCGCCGCTCCGACACTTCAGCCCGGCCCCTGGAACCGATGGCATACGCGGACATGTCGTTGCGGCAGTTGCTCTGCTGACGGCAGTTGCTGAACAGTCTCGTACCGTTTTCGAATTCATATGTCACGCTGTGGTGGTCAAAGATGTTGCCGAATTCTTCTCCCGTGCGAACCTGCCGCCCTCCCATGCCGATGGCTTTCACGGGATAGTCGCCAAACACCCAGGCACACACGTCAAGATAGTGCACGTGCTGTTCGACGTTGAAGTCTCCGGACAGCCACGTGAAGTAGTACCAGTTTCGCATCTGCCAGTGCATGTCAGTCCATTCCGGCTGGCGCGGCTTGACCCAGATCGACCCGCGGTAATCGTTGGCGATCAAAGTATGAATTTCGCCGATCGCGCCGTCGTGCAGCCGCTGCACGGTTTCGCGGAATCCTCCGTCGTAGCGAATGCACAGCCCGGACACGACGGACAGGTTCTTCCGCTTTGCTTCGGCGCACGACGCCAGTACGGAATGAATGCCGGGAGCGTCCACGGCGACCGGCTTTTCGGCAAACACATGCTTGCCGGCAGCGATCGCAGCATTCAGATGCAACGGCCGAAAGTGTGGCGGTGTCGTCAGCAGCACGACGTCGACATCGGCCGCCAGAAGTTTTTCGTACGCGTCGAAGCCGACGAACTGCCGTTCCTTCGGCACGTCGATTCTTTCGGCGACCGCAGCTTCCTTCGACAGTGACGCCAGACTTGACGTCAGCCGGTCTTCAAAGGCATCCGCCATAGCGACCAGTCTGGCGTTGTCGTCAGCCTGCAGTGCCTGAATCGCGGCTCCGGAACCCCGGCCGCCGCAGCCGATCAGCCCCACGTTCAGTCGGTCGTCACCGCCTGCGTGCATGGCCGCGGATAATGAACCTGCGGCCGCGCCAAGCGCTGATGCAGCCGCAAGCGATGTACCGAGAAACTGACGTCGACTGCTTGCTGAACGTTTCATCGTGCTTCCTTTGTAATGGCCGTTGGTCTTGGTTCCGATGACAGCAGAATGGTCAGGCGTCGATCGTTCGCAGGCCGTCAATCACCGTTTGCAGATACTGTCGAACGATGCCAGCGAGCCTGTCGACTTCATCCGGATCGACCGGTCGTTGTACCAGTGGCGCGAAGATGTTTTCGCAGCACAACGGCGTCTGCCGTCCGGTAAACGCGACGGGGTGCAGCAGCCGATAGTGGTCGATTTCTCCGAAACCGGGTCCGCAGTCCTGATCTTTGGGCCAGTTGCGGTGATCCTTCATGCAGAAGCTGTGAACGACATCGGCGCAGGCCTGAATGTCGGGGATCGGATTAACGTTCAGATAATCCATCACATTGCCGGCGTCGTAATTGACTCGCACGCCGGGATCGTCGACTTCGCGAATGATTTCCGCGCAGGCCTTGCCGGTTCCCGTCGAGCCGCCGTGCTGCTTGACGACCAGCAGAACATTGTGATCGCGCGCGATCGGTCCGAGTTGGCGGAACCGATCGAGCCACAACCGGCGGTCGCCTCCTTCGGTATGTCCGAACGTCAGAACCTGGCCGATTCCCGCGGCGCTGGCCTGGCGGATTCGATGTGTGAGCACTTCCAGCCCTTTCGGCGCTTCCGGATAGATGGTGGAAAACATCATCACGGGTTCCAGTCCCAGATCACGGCATGTCGACGCCAGTTCCTTCGCACGGACCGGCGCCGCGTCTTCCGGCATGACGGGTACCTGTTTGCCGCCGTCGGTCTCGCGATGTGTCGTGCCCCACGCGACGAATCGAAAACCGGCCTGTTTGATGCCGGTGAGTGCTCGCTTGAGAGGGAATGCCGAGTACGGCAGTGTCATGCAGGCAAGCTGGAAGTCGGTTGGTTCCGGCCGCTGCGATTCGGCCTGCGTTACCGGAAAGGAAATGGCCGACAGACCAGCGAAAGAACTCAGCAGCATGCGTCGTCGGTCACAATGTTTGCCGCAGGGTCTCATGCCGTGCCTTTCCGCGTCGCACAGATTTCGAATGCCGCATTGTCCGGACATGACGCCGTACTGTCCAACGCGGCATGTTCCTGCCGCGGAATTCGGACTGATGAAATGTGGCTGGGCTGTCAGCCGCTCCGTATTCCACAGGCCGTTCGCAGCTTACCAGCGGTCGTGATCGCAGCAGTCCGGCTGTAACGATGGTGCCGATTGCCGGTGTGGCGCCGGTTGAGACGGTTTCACATGACGCGCCGCGGAGTTCGGCAGCGCTTGCGGCATTCGCCGTTCAAACAGCGCGTATTCTCTGACGATAGGATTGAAGCGAACAACCGGTACGACCGGACCAGCCGGCACATTCTGCCGAACTCGAAGAAAGTGAGTATGCGCTGCGGCGGACACAATCAGAGTGACGCAAATCGGACTGCGGCATACACACAGATTCGGCGGCCCGGAGTCCGATTCCTCTGCGTCGTTCTGTTCGCACTATTGCTGACCGGCTGTTCCCGCCGCCAGTACCGGCTTGACGCGGACATCGATGCTTCGCGGCTAGTGTCAGAACGGATTCAACCCCGCTACTTTCTCCCGGACCGAACCGTTGAAGCGGCATCGAACTCGCGAATGGCGGACCTGACGGATCCGGACTGCGGTCCACTGCCCCCGGATGATCCGGACGCTCGGCGATACATGGCGCGCCCGTACAAGTCGCGGGGTTCCAGCGTTTGGCGGAAGCGAGGTGAATTGCCGACGGTGGAGTTCGAGCACTGGAAGCAGTTTCTGCCGATCGACGAAGAAGGTGCCGTGAAGCTTAACCGGGCCACGTCGATGGAACTTGCTCTGCTGCACAGCCGTGATTACCAGACTCAGGTCGAAGGCGTCTACCTGACGGCGCTGCCGGTTTCGCTGCAGCGATTTCAGTATGACACGCAGTGGAACGGAGGCTTCGGCGCGCATTTCTTCAATCAGGGCATCAACACGACCGGAGCCGTCGACACGCTGACGTTGAATGACGATCTGGGGTTCAGCAAGCGATTCGCGTCCGGCGGTCAGTTGCTTGCCGACTTTTCGAACGCGATGGTCTGGGAACTGAGCGGTCAGTCAATTTCGGCGAACTCCGTGTTGTCGTTTCAGTTTTTGCAGCCGCTGATGAGGCGCGCGTTCCGGTCCGTGCAGCTCGAACCGCTGACTCTTGCGGAACGCAATCTGTTGTATTCCGTTCGCAATTTTTCACGATTCCGCCGGGCGTTCTATGTCGACACGGCTGGTTCGAACGGATACCTCGGACTGCTGGCGATTGCTCAGGCGGTTCGCAACGAAGAATCGAACCTTGAAAGTCTGCGGCTTAACCTGGACGAGCACGATGCTCTGTATCTCGCCGGAAGAGTTTCGCAGTTTCAGGTCGACCAGGTCTTCCAGCAGTACCAGCAAAGCCGGCTGAGCCTGCTGCGGGCGAGACAGGCTCTGCAGGTCGCGTTTGACCAGTTCAAGCTGCAGCTCGGACTGCCGCCGACCCTGGAAGTGACGCTCGACAGCGACGAACTCAAGCTCTTCGAACTGTCTGATCCCCGGCTCGATCAACTGACGGATGAAAACGAATCGGTCCGTGTTCAGTTGCTGCAGTATTCGGAACTGCGGCTGCCGGCTGATGAAGATGTCGATCGCATGTCGGACGAGCAGCGGCAGACGCTTAACGAGACGATTCGCGGAACTCGGTCTGCCGCCGGTCGAGCAACTCGCCACGCTGACGCCGGAAGAACATCAGCGGGCGGCACGCATCTATGCCGAATCCAACCTGCCGACGTCGGACGAACTTAACCAGCTTCACGAAATCGCCGCAGGAGTCCTGGATCGGATTCAACCGATCGCCGACGAAATCCGCGACGAGCTTCTGCGGTGGAAAGCTCAGATCGAAGACCGCGCGGCGAAATTTGATGACGGCGACGACGAAACCGGTGATGAAGATTCCAAGACCCAGCGCGAAACCGAACGGCTGGAATCTCAGCGTGAACGGGAACTCTGCGATCGGCTGATTGAGATTCTGGACGAAATTTCAGACGAATCTGAGCTCGATGCGGGTCAACTTGATGCGATCGAGGGCTGCCATCGCACGAGAAGACCGGTTGACGGCGTGGAATATGCTGAATGAAATCGTGGGCGATGTCATTCGAGGCCGGCTGGCGGACCTGTTCGTCATTCAGACTCAGGTGCGGGTCTATCTGATTCAGATTCAGCCGGTTGAAATCACCGAACAGGCGGCTCACTGGCTGGCCAGAGAAAATCGTCTGGATCTGAAAAACATCCAGGGGCAGGTCGTCGACGCATACCGTGGAAAGGAAGTAGCGGCCGATCTGCTGGAAGCGGACCTCGACCTGATTCTGGGAGCCGACGTTCGCACAGACGGGACGCGGCTGAATCCGGCTCGATTCGACGCGTCTGCCAGTTCGCTGCAGGCAGGTCTGCAGTTCGACGGACCTCTGAACCGGATGGCTGAACGAAACGTCTACCGAGCATCACAAATTGCATTTCAGCGGGCTCGGCGCGACTTTATGGAGGCAAAGGATGGGATTTCCTTCGAAGTTCGTAACAATCTTCGTAATCTGGAGCTGAATCGATTTCAGTTCGAGATTACCCGCCAACAACTCATCACCGCCGCTCGGCAGGTCGAACAGGCTCAGGTGAATCTGAGGTTTTCGACTGAAGCCGACTCCAACCTCACCCGCGACCTGCTCCAGGCACTGCAAACGCTGCTCGGCGCTCGCAACAGTTTGATTTCCAGTTGGGTCAACTACGAAACGTCCCGGATGGAACTTTACCGGACGCTGGAGATCCTGCAGGTCGACGATTCCGGAAACTGGATCAATGACGGACAGCTCAGCAACAACTTCCTCACCGACAGCGGAACCGAAAACGTCGACGGCTTCGACGACGGCACCCGCAGCGCCGAAGACTCCGCCGAAGAAGGTGGTGGCCCCGATCGAGCCGCAGACGCCGACACCGAGCCAGACGAAGCCGACAGCGACGTCGAGCCCGTCATCGACCTCGGTCCCGTCGAATAGGCCCGCCGCGCAACGCCAGGGCGTCTTCGGCAAACTGATCGCATTCCTGGTGCTGGGCGGAACGATCGGCGGCGGAATCTGGTACGTCATGGCCGGCAGCGTCGACGAAGTGCTGGATGAGTCGCTGACGTGGACCGCCGAACGCACCAACCTGCGGATCACCGTTACCGAACGAGGCACGCTGCAAAGCCAGAAAACCGTTAACGGCGTCTGCGAACTCGGCGGTTACGACAACAAGATCATTTTCCTGGTCGAAGAAGGCGCGACGGTTCAGGAAGGCGATGTTGTCGTTCGCTTTGACTCGTCGGAAATCGAAACGGAAATCGCGGAGGAAAAGCTGGAGGTGGCTCAGGCGGAAGGCGTTGTGGAAACAAAACGGCAGGAAGTCGAAGTCGCGAAGAATACCGGCGAAAGCGAAATCGCCGCGGCTGAGCTGGAGCTGACTCTGGCAAGACTGGATTTCGAAAAGTACCGCGACGGTGATCTTCAGGTGGAACAAGCTGACCTTAGCGGCAATATCAGCCTGGCCAAAATCGATCTGCAGAAGGCCCAGGAGAACCTGCAAAACGTCCGCGAACTCGTCAAGAAGGGCTTTCGCGAACCAGACCAGATTCAGATTGCAGAACAAGAAGTCGAAAGGGCGAAGTTTGGCCTGAACCGCGACGAACGGAAGCTGGATGTGCTGATGAACTACGATTCCAAACGAAAACTGACGGAGTTCGAAGCGAAGGCGGAGGAAGCCGAACGGAAGTTAAGGCGAGCGAAGGCCACGGCTGACGCCAATCTGAAGAAGGCCCAGAATGAACTGCAGTCAGCACAGGCCGAACTCAAGCTGCAGCAGGAAGACCTGGCCGAGGAAGAGGCGGAACTCAAGAAGTGTGAAATCAAAGCTCAGCAGACAGGAGTCGTCGCCTATGCGAACGAAGACTGGTGGTCTGAATCGCGCCGCATCCGCGAAGGCGGCACCGTCTACCGTCGCCAGTCCGTCTTCCACATTCCTGACATGACGCTGATGGAAGTCGAAGTCAAGGTTCACGAATCCGAAGTCAAACGCGTCGCCGCTACTCAAAGAGCAGTCATTCGAGTCGACGCGTTTTCCAACGAGGCCTTCACCGGTGTCGTCAAAAGCGTCGCTCAGCTCAGCAAGTCCGACCGTTACATGGGGGGCGGAGTGAAGGAGTATCCGACGATCGTGACAATGAACGATTTCGGCGACATCCCTCTGCGCCCCGGTATGACGGCGGAGGTCGAGATTCTGGTCGACAATCTGACCGACGTTCTGGCCGTTCCCGTTCAGGCGATTGCCGAACATCGTCACAAACACTTCGCCTACGTTCAGACAGAAAACGGCTACGAACGCCGCGATGTCGAAGTCGGCCAGACAAACAACCGCCTGATCGTCATAAACGCCGGCATCGAGGCCGGCGATGTCGTGGCACTGGACGCGCGATCCCGCGCTGCTGAAGAGTTTTCCGATGACGAAGCCGCCGAAGACAGCGAAGAGCTGCAGGAACTGACGGAAGCAGACGACGGCGAGGGAGATGCGGAAGACGCAACCGACGCCGGCGACGAAGCCGACAACGATGCAGCGGTCGACGACGAAACGGCCGACGATGCAGCGGTCGACGACGAAATGGCCGACGACGCGGCCCCAGTGTCAGATGAACCGGGTGGAACAGTCCCACCGGACGGATCGGACTGATCTCATCGCGCGAAGAACCACCAACCGTTTACTGCTTCCCCCGCAATGCGTCGCATCTTTCTACTCATCCCGCTGATCCGAGCCGCTGTGAGAAGCCTCACGCTGCACAAGCTGCGGTCGTTCCTGACGATGCTCGGGCTGGTGTTCGGCGTTGCGTCCGTGATCGTCATGCTGGCGATCGCGGAAGGTGCCAGCTACGAGGCTCAGCAGCAGATTGAATCGCTGGGCGTGCGAAACATCATCGTTCGCAGTAAGAAGCCGGTGGAAGATACCGAAAGTCAGAACGCCAGCAGCGAGTTCGTGCTCGCGTATGGCCTGACCTGGGACGATCTCGACCGCATTCGCACCACGCTGAAGTGCGCCACCGGGGCGACGCCGCTGCGGGAGTTCCGTCAACAGGTTCGTCACCTGAATCGCAGCCTGGAAGGCCGCGTCGTCGGAGCGACTCCGGATTATCTGGAACTCACGTCGTCATCGCTTCAAAGCGGTCGGTTTCTGGAACCCATCGACCTGTCTCGCTACCACAACGTCTGCGTGATCGGTGCGGAACTGGCCGAGGAGCTGTTTCCGTACGAGAACCCGCTTCAGAAAACCGTGCGCATCGGAGCCAACCACTTCTACCGCATCGTGGGCGTCACCAACTACCGTTCACCGACCGGCGGAGCGGGTTCCAGTCTGAGTGCTGAAGACTACAATCGCGACGTGTATATTCCCGTCAGCACCGACCGCGCACGTTTCGGCGAAATGATCGTTTACGAAACGTCCGGTTCGCAGTCGGTCGAACGCATCGAACTGAGCCAGATTACCGTCCAGATCGATGACCGGGACAACGTCCGCAAAGCCGCGACCGTTATCGAAGACGTGCTGGGCGCGTTCCACACGAAGGAAGACTATGCCGTTACAATCCCGCTGGAACTGCTGGAACAGGCTGAGCAGACTCAGCGGATCTTCAGTCTGCTGCTGGGCTCAACGGCCGGAATTTCACTGCTGGTCGGCGGTATCGGGATCATGAACATCATGCTGGCCACCGTGACCGAACGGACTCGCGAAATCGGCATTCGACGTGCACTGGGAGCCAAGCGGGCAGATATCATTTCGCAGTTTCTGATCGAAACTGCTCTGCTGTCATTCACCGGAGCCCTGCTTGGCGCCGTGCTGGGCCTTGTGGTTCCGTCCATCGTCAGTTGGGCCAGCGGTCGGGAGACGATCATTACTCCGGAAGCCCCGATTATTGCTGTCGCCGTCGCGATGCTGGTGGGCACCAGCTTCGGTGTCTACCCCGCCCGACGAGCTGCCATGCTGCACCCGATCGAAGCGCTGCGAAGCGAGTAGCGTCTCGATTCAATAACGGAGTTCACGCTTCGCTGAACCCGACTTCAGCGTCACGGGAACAGCGAACAGCCTGACGCGGGCTCCGTCGGTCACTCTCAGAAAACCGCAAACGCAGGCCGGCTACTTTCCGGAAGTCTCCGAAAGCCACGCTTCGTTGAACGCCGCGTGTTTCATCGATTTTCCGCCTTCCACGAAGTAGCTGTAAACGACGTGAATTCTTCCATCCGATGTCTGAATCACGCACGGATAGTGGTACTGTCCGGTCGGGTGGTCTTCCAGATGGCGAGCGAGCTTCCAGGTACGCCCTTCATCGTCTGACGCCGAAACCGCCAGACGGTTCCGCCCTTTAACGGTGTCATTGTGAACCAGAATCCACCGTCCGCTGCTCAGCCGCAGGCCATCCAGACCGGACCCGGGATTCGGCAGGTCAGTCGTGCCGACCGGCCCCCAGGTTTCGCCATTGTCGCCGGATTCGGAAACTCGCACCTTGCCGGTGAATCCGTTTTCCCGCATGTAGGCGACCAGGGTTCCGTCGTTGCGTCGTAGCACGCTGGGCTGGATGGCTCCGAAACCCAGCAGAGGTTTGCTGGCGAACCATGTCTGTCCGCCGTCGTCGCTGATCGCCATCAGACCGATGGAAAACGTGTCGGTGTACAGCGGAAGCAGAATTCGGCCTGACGACACGACGGTCGGCTTGCAGCGAGGCTGCCAGCCCAGGCGCTGGTAAAGCTTTTGACTCAGCTTCGCCCGGTTGTCGGCGACTTCGGCAGCCTCACGTTCCGTCAGTGGCCGCGGAAGTTGTTTCATCAATTCGTCCAGGGCAAGCAGGGCGTCTTTCGAAAAGTCATCCGGCTTCAACAAAATGACATCTTCGCGATTCCATGTCGGACAGCCGCTGCCGGAAGGATCATTGCTGACCTTCACTCGAGTCAAACACGATTCCCATGAGTTCGCGATGATGACGGGCCAGAACAGAAACAGCCTTCCGTCGGAATCCGTCATCAGAGCCGTGTTGCAGTCGGGAAAGCCGACAGTATCAGCCATCAGAAACGGCTCGCTCCAGGCATCGCCGTCCGCCTTCCTTCGGGCACCCCAGACGGTAACATCATCGGCCGATCGTTCACCGCTGCCGCGATACCACGACACGATCAGTTCGCCGTTCGCAAGTTCCGCGATCCCCGGAGCGTGATTGTGTTTGTCATGCAGCGGAAAGATGAGTTCCGCCGAATAGACCGCGGGGCTGTCGTCCGCGCGAACATCTGTCGAAAGGACAGCGCCGAACAGCACCATCGCGGCAGAGACCAAGCCGACATTCTTCATCGTTATTCCCGATCCGAATTCCTGGCAGCGGTTTCGGCGACTCGCCGACATCTCATTTCATGCAGCCGATGCGAACCTCAGCCACGACGCCAACGGGCTACGGCTTGGTGATCTGGCCGTCACGTCGTCGAAGATTTCCCCAGTTCATGTCGAACGGCGGATCGTCCCTGATCGGAAACTTTGCGGCCAGAGCCTCATCGATGTCAATTCCCAGCCCCGGCTTGTCGTTGGCGTGATAGTAGCCGTCTTTCAGAGTCGGGCAGCCGGGAAAGACGTCTTCTTCTTCCTGTCGAAACTCACGTGCTTCCTGAATGCCAAAGTTCTGAGTCGCCAGGTCCAGATGCACGTTCGCTGCATGTCCTACCGGCGACACGTCTCCGGGGCCGTGCCATGCCGTGCGGACTCGGAAGAATTCGCAGAAATGCGCCAGCTTCTGCGCCGGCGTCAGCCCGCCGATCTGCGAAATGTGAACTCGAATAAAATCAATCAGACGCCCGGCGATGATGTCGACGAACTCATTCGGATTGTTGAACAGTTCTCCCATCGCAATCGGTGTCGCCGTTTGCTGGCGCAGATGTTTGAAGTAGCCCACGTCTTCCGGGCTGAACGGATCTTCCAGAAAGAACAGCCGGTACTGTTCCAGATCCTTCGCGAGCTTCATGGCCAGAATCGGCGGGACGCGTTCGTGAACGTCGTGCAGCAGTTCCACGTCGCCTCCGATGTTGTTTCGAAGATGCTCGAACAGCTTTGGCACCAGACGAACATAGGGGCCGGGTTCAAACACGTCCGGTCGAGCGTTCTCCGGAATGTCCGACGAACCGCCGCTGCCGCGGGCACCATACGTCGATAGTCCGGGTACTCCGACCTGAACCCGAATATGACGATACCCTTCGGCCATGTACCGCCGCACACTTTCTTCGACGGCTTCCAGACTGTTGCCGGACGCGTGCCGGTACGTATCTACCGCAGTCCGCGCGGGTCCGCCGAACAGCCGATACACGGGCTGATTGCAGAGCTTCCCGAGAATGTCCCACAGCGCCATGTCGACTCCGCTGAGAGCGTTATTGAGAACCGGCCCGTTTCTCCAGTAGGAACTCAGAAAGATCGAGTTCCAGGTTTCTTCGATCCGGGTCGCCGGCTTGTTCAGCAGAAACGGTTTGAGAAACGTATCAACGGCGGTCTCAACCGCGCGGGCTCGCTGCGTGAACGTGGCACATCCAAGTCCGTAGAGACCCGGCTGATTGGTTTCGACCTTGACCACAACCAGCCGGATTCCCGCCGGCGCGGTCAGAATCGACTTCACGTTGGTGATGCGAACATCATCATTGCCGGCCGCCGTTGTGCCGGTCTGCTGAACGAAGCCGTGAGCAGACCCCGCTGCCAGCAGCCCGGATCCCAGTGCCGTGTTCTTCAGCCAGTCGCGCCGTTTCATGATCGTGTCCCCGACGTATTTGAGAAGGATGTGAACTCGTACGGCAGGATAGCGGAAGCCGCCGCGTCGTTCACGCGCGTCGACGCGGACGAACCCATACGCCGCTCCGCCCGGCAAATGTGCGACCGACGGCAGCAGGGTCAATTCCAACGAGGGGACGACGCTCCTGCCGAGCCGCTGCGTTAGCCCGGATTACTCACGCGATCAGCGTTTTCTGGTGTACGGTGTCTGGGAGACGTTGGCTATTTCAAGTCGGCGAGACGCACACTGCGCGACGGGACTCCGATCCCGTCACTGCATTTCGACGGGATCGGAGTCCCGTCGTACAAACCCGTGAATATTCCGGGTTAAGCGCCCGCTGGCAAACGCGGCTCGGCAGGAGCCTCGCCCTCCCGATCATCACGCGTCCCGAACATCACGTATCCCGATGGTCGCGTCCGTGCAATCCATCAATGGGCGGATGACACGATTGGCAAAGCACTACGCCAGTTCGGTCTTCAGACGCGAATGCGGCACGCTTCGATCTGCGTCTGATTCGCGAGCCAAAACGTCGAGCGCCTCAACCAGCGCGGGCAATTGGCCGTTGTACCAGCGACTGAAGGTCAGTTCCGCCGTGTGACTGCCGGACAATCGAATACTGTTGGTGAAATAACCCGTCACCAGCTCGGCTCGGCATCCATCGAACGGGATTTTCGTCACTGCGTCATCTCGCAGCAGTCGGCACTGAGTCAGCAGCCAGCCGGCTTCGCTGCGACTCAGGATGCAGCGCGACCGCGCCGGTACTGTTCCGACCGTAGCCACCGGAAACACGACGACCTCAGGCCGAAGCTGCGTCTTTGGAGGAGAAATCAGTGCCCACACGGCATCAAGCAGCATGGTGCGAAAGAACACTTCTCGGCGATAGATCCAGCGAAACACGACCAAACATGCCGCCAGCATCGCAAGGTTGATGACCGTTGCGATGGTCGGACTGAACCCGTAAATCGCCATCAGCACCGCGCAGGCTGTCTTGTTGGCGACTTCGAAGACCGCGTCGATCGCGGGGACCGGAGTAATCCAGATCAGCACTTCAAAGAAGAACTTCACCGTGTTGATGACGAAAATGTTAATCGCCGCAGCGACCATCAGCAGCGTGTCGACCGTTACGGAAATGACGCCAAGCTGCACAACCTCCGGAGCTTCAACCGTGACGTCGGACCCGGTCGTCGCCGACATCAGCACCTTCAATGTCAGCAGTGTGATGATCCCTGCCCAGGCTTCCACCTGATCGACGGCCTGAGCGAACGGTTTGCTGACCTTGGTAAATCGCGGAATCGACGTGACCAGCGTCAGCGCCAGGAACGTCCAGAACACCGCCGGATTGTTCAGCGGTGATGTTGCACCCAGAAACGGATTTTCCGCCGACACCCAGCCTTTTCCGAAGATCGCCATTCCCGACAGGCACGTGATTCCGAAAAACGGCGACAACGCAACGGGAGCCAGCGGGCCGAGCCAGTCGGCAACGCCCATGCCGTGAACTAACTGTTGTGCCGCGACGACGTCCGTGGACGAATAGGAATCAACTGCCGGCGCCGGCGTTTTCGTTTCGTCGGCATGCAGCATCGAACCGACGGTCAGAAGCAACAGAAGAGACACAACCGATTTGGAGATCCATCGCGGCGGTCGCCCGGACATCGGCATGGGAAGCAGTCGATTCATCAGTTCATTCTTCCCCCGGCAGTGCGAACACGACGAAACTGTCGCCCGCTTTCGTTCGCAGCTTTCCGGCTCCACCGGCGGCAATGACGACGTACTGCCGATTGCCGACCATGTACGTCGACGGCGTGGCATAACCTCCCGCGGGCAGTTTGTAATCCCACAGCAGTTCGCCGGTGGCCTTGTCGAATGCGTGGAATTTTTCGTCCTTCGTGCCGGCGATAAACACCAGCCCGCCTGCGGTTACGATTGAGCCGCCGAAGGTTTCTGTTCCGGTTTGTGGAATTCCCCGCCGCGTCAGTTCTTCGTGTTCACCCAGCGGTATCTGCCAGGCGAATTCGCCGGAGTTCAGATTGATGGCCGTCAACTGTCCCCACGGCGGCTGAATCGCCGGGTAGCCTTCATGATCCAGAAACTGCACGTATCCCTTGTGACCAAACCGGTCGTGGTCGCCCGGTTTTCCCGGAACCAGCGTCATGATGTTCGGTACGTTGTTCGAATTCACGTAAAGCAGCCCGGTCGTCGGGTCGAAGGAAGCTCCCGACCAGTTTGCTCCGCCGTGAAAGCCGGGAATCACGACGGATCCTTCCAGACTCGGTGGCGTATTCGTCGATCCTCGGCGCAGCGTTTTCAGCTTGTCCAGCACTGACTGCCGGTTGGCTTCACCGATGTTTGTGACGTTGGATTCATCAAAGTGCTGAACAGAAAACGGCGGCGGACGGACCGGCACCGGCTGAGTCGGCCATGCCTGTTCGCCGGGGACAGTCGACGCGGGAAACGGCTTTTCTTCGACATCGAACAGCGGCTTTCCCGTTTCGCGGTCAAAGACAAACACATAGCCCGTCTTCGTGACCTGAGCAACCGCGTCGACCGCTCTGCCGTCGCGAGTCACACTCACGAGGTTGGGATAGACGGGAGTATCGTGGTCCCAGATGTCGTGATGCACCGTCTGAAAATGCCACCTGCGGTTTCCGGTTTCTGCATCCAGGCAAAGTGTGCAGTTGGCGAACAGATTCTGCCCGTGCCGATCGCCGCCATAGAAATCAAACGCGGCTGAACCCGTGCCACAAAACACCAGGCCGCGCTGGGTGTCCACGGTGATGCCGCCCCACGCGTTGGCTCCGCCGCGATTCCTCCAGGAACCTTCCGCCCAGGTGTCGTTGCCGAATTCGCCGGGATGCGGCACCGTGCGGAAACTCCAGACCTGTTCTCCGGTTCTCACGTCAAACGCGCGGATGTCTCCGGGAGCGGCAATACCCGGACCCTCGCCATTCGACACGCCGACGATGATCGTGTCGCGCCAGACTGCAGGCGCCGACGTCGGACCGTAGCCAAGCTTTCTGACATCGTCGGCAAACTCCGCGCGCAGATCGCGGATTCCTCCGTCACCGAAGCCGGCATCAAGTTTGCCGGTCTTCGCGTCCAGTGAAAACAGCCGGCCGTCCGACGAACCGTGAATGATCCGACGCTGACCGTCCGGCTGTCCGTCGCTCCAGTACGCCACGCCCCGATTGACGCCGCCGGACGTCGGCGTATGCGGCCACGGGTGATCTTTCAGGGGATCAAACTGCCACAGTTCCTCACCGGTCGCCGCGTTCAGCGCCACCACGCGCAGGTAGCCGGTAGTGACATACATCACGCCGTCAACAATCACCGGAGTGCATTCAATGGTCTTCCCGCTGCCGTCTGGTTGCAGTTCGCGGGTACGAAACGTCCAGGCCGGTCGCAACTGACTGACGTTGCTGCGATTGATTTCATCCAGCGGCGAATATCGCATCGCTCCGGGATCGTTCCCGACAGTCGGCCAGTCGGTGTCTTCGGCTTGCGCAAGTGAAGCCACTCGCGCGAGACTGCATCCGACAACGAGAAGCACCGCGGACAACTGACGAACCGAACCAGATTGCAAACTCATGAGACCTGCCTTGAACTGACCGGAAGAAACCTCCCTCGCGTTTCGACGATGCATTCCAGTGCTCGGGGATGATACCAGAGCCGCTCGCAAATCTCTGTCAGTGGCGCCATCGTCAATCTGACGGATGACGGCGATTCCGCCATCGCACCGCGATTCGTCCGGCGCTGCGTGTCAGGGTTGCCAGTCTTCAGGAACGTCGGGCTGCTGCCAGATGCTCATCCCGCCGTCAACAAAGATCATCTGACCATGGATGTGCTGCGCCGCGTCGCTGAGCAAAAAAACGGCGGCGCCCGCCGCGGCGTCCGGTCCGGGAACAATTCCGTTCGGCGTATGCAGTTCCATCCATCGCAGTGACCGCTTGTCTTTGAGTGCCGGTTCCGTCAGCGGCGTTCGAAAAAGGCCGGGAGCGATGCCGTTCACGCGAATCCCGTGCGGCGCCAGCGACACGCTTAGAGACCGCACCAGAGCCTCCACGGCGCCTTTGGACGTGTCGTACGCCACGTGAGTCGGTTCTGACAACCGCCCGTTGATGGAACCGATCAGAATGATTCGACCGCGAACGCCCGCTGTTACCCATCGCCGGGCGAAATGCTGAACAAGAACAAACTGCGAATAGACGTTCAGCCGCATCGTTCGATCGAACGTGGCAAAATCCAATTCCAAAAATGGCTGATCGATGTACGTGCCCGCATTGCAGACCAGCAGGTCGATGTCCGGGTTGCACTGCAGTGCAGCGTCCGCAACGCGAACAGCGCAGTCAGGAAGCGGCGCCGACAGATCACCGAAGACAAAGTCGCCGTCGCCACCGCCAGCACGGTCCAGACCATGCCGAACTACCGACGCTCCGGCCGCGGCGACGTGGTTGGCGATTTCGCAGCCGATTCCCATCGTGCTGCCCGTCACGAACGCCGCATGGTTGGCCAGCAGATTCATCGCGCCGGGTCTATTCTTCCGCAACAAACGGCAGCAGACCGATGAAGCGGGCTCGCAGCACAGCCGACCGGACGGCTCGCTGGTACAGGGCGGACGTTCCGGTACGGCGGCGAGGCAGAATCCGGCCTTCGCGGTCAATCAAAGTTCGCAGAGTCTTCAAGTCCTTGTAATCCACGTAGACCGGCCGCGACACAACGCCGTCCGGGCTGAACGGACACTTCATCTTTTTCTTCTTGAGTTTTGCGCGGCGCTTCCGGAGCTTTCTCAGGTCATTCTTGGAAATTGTGGCCATCGACGAACTTGCTCTCTTTCTGCGTGTACCGGTCCTCAGGGAACGGTTCAGCAAACTGCAAACTGCGGGCAAAGACCCCGTAAAGCTGCCAGACAGATCCAGTCGTCAATGCAGCCGCCCGACGGAGCAGCCACCAAAGGCTGCCGGGGAAACGAAGCGGCATTCTACTGCCTGCTCCAAAGACAGCAACTGAAACTGCCGGACACAAGAAAACGCCCGCGTGCCTCTATCCCGACGCCCTCGGCGGGCCGACACAACCTGTGCCGGTGGCGTCAGCCCAATGTCACTCACTTTGGTTTTTCTGTCTGACATGGTGGAGTTTGGCATGAGAATTGCGCTGTCAATGAACACGTTTCATTGCTGCCAGATTGTCATGGAAACACGGATGTCTGAAGAATCTTCGCTGACGGAACACGAATTTGTTTCGGCTGTTGATCCAGGGCCGGCGCATTTGGCAGGGTGCAGGCAGTGGCGTGATTGTTGCGGGGAGATGGCGACAGTCAACCGGGCGGAGGGAGCACGCTTCGTTTTTGCGGCTGAATGATTCGGCAGACGAACCTTCCATCCGAACGGAGTCTGTAATGTTTACAAGGTGCCTGGCAGTTCCTGCATGCTTTGAGCCGCTGGTCGATCCGCGCCGCCCGGCCGGCAATCATCGCCATCGGCTGATTGACATTATGTTTCTGGCACTTTGTGCGACGATCTGCCGGTGCGAGACGTGGGAAGACATCGAAGATTTCGGCTATGAGCGGCTGGAGTGGCTTCGAAAATACGTCCCGCTCGAAAATGGTGTCCCCCATCATGACACGATTGCCCGCGTCATTTCGCGGCTCGACACGGCCGCTTTTTACGCCTGTCTGCAGGACTGGATCAGCGGCCTCAAACTTGACCTGGCCGGCAGGGGCGTGCATGTGGACGGCAAGACGGCTCGCCACAGTTTTGACAGCGACACCAATCTGAAGGCACTGCATCTGGTCAGTGCCTGGGTCGATGAGCACAGTGTTTGCCTGGGCCAGATCGCTGCGGACCAGAAGTCCAATGAGATCACCGCTGTGCCGCTGCTGCTGGAGATGCTGGAGATCAAAGGCGCGGTGATCACGCTGGACGCGATGAACTGCCAGCAGAAGACCGTCGAGCAGATCATCGAACAGGAAGCCGACTTTGTGATCACTGTCAAAGACAACCAGCCCACACTGGCTCAGGCGATCGCTGACCGGTTTGACGAGTACTTCGAAAACGGCGAAGTCGACCGCACGGTTCGTTCGCACCGCAGACGCAGCCGTTCGCGCGGCCGACCTGAGCGAACA